>DATNHC010000047.1:0-4048 GCA_035605155.1 Solirubrobacterales bacterium | reverse complement strand
TGCGCGTCGGCGCGAACTCGCCCAGCTTGTGGCCGACCATCGACTCGGAGATGAAGACCGGCACGTGCTTGCGGCCGTCATGAACGGCAATCGTGTGGCCGACCATGTCCGGGAAGATCGTCGAGGCTCGCGACCAGGTCTTCAGCATCTGTTTGTTGCCGGACTCGTTCATCGCGGTGATGCGCTTCATCAGCGCCCCTTCGACCCACGGTCCCTTTTTGGTCGATCTACCCATGCTTGTCTCCTACCGCTTCTTCTTTCCGCGCCTGCGGCCGCGCACGATGTAGCGATCGGACTGCTTGCCCTTCTTGCGGGTCCGGTAGCCGAGCGTCGGCTTGCCCCAGGGGGTCACAGGGTGACCGCCAGGCGTGTGATGTGCCTCGCCACCGCCGTGCGGGTGATCGACCGGGTTCATCGCAACGCCGCGCGTCTGCGGCCGCTTGCCCTTGTGGCGGTTGCGGCCCGCCTTGCCGACCTTGAGGTTCTGGTGCTCGGCGTTGGAGAGCACGCCAACCGTCGCCCGGCACTCGGCGCGGACCAGGCGCATCTCCGAGGAGGGAAGGCGCAGGGTGACCATCTCGCCCTCCTTGGCGGCAAGCTGTATCGAGGTGCCGGCCGAGCGGCCGAGCTTGCCGCCCTGGCCGGCGGTGAGCTCGACGTTGTGGACGATCGTGCCGGTCGGCATTTCGCCGAGTGCCAGCGCGTTGCCGGGGCGGATGTCCGAACCGGGTCCGGACTGCACCTGGTCGCCGACCGAGACCCCTGCCGGCGCCAGGATGTAGCTCTTGGCGCCGTCGGCGTAATGCAGCAAAGCGATGTAGCAGCTGCGGTTGGGGTCGTACTCGATCCCCGCAACCTTGGCCGGGACCCCGTCCTTGAGTCGCTTGAAGTCGATCTGCCGATAGCGCCGCTTCGCGCCGCCGCCGCGATGGCGGGCGGTGACGCGTCCGTTCGAGTTGCGTCCTCCGGACTTGCGCAGACCTTCGGTCAACTTGCGCTCCGGGCGGGACTCGGTCAGCTGCTCGCGCAGCGGATACGTCGCGAAGCGGCGTCCGGGGCTGGTTGGTTTCGTTTTTCGGTTCGGCATCCCTATTTCCCTATGCAGTCTCTGCGCCCTCGAAGAGCTCGATCCGCTCGCCGGGAGCGAGCTGGACGATCGCCTTCTTCCAGCCCCGCGTCTTGCCCTGCTGCAGGCCGCGGCGCTTGGGCTTGGGCCGCACCTTCGCGGTGCGCACCTCGGCCACCTTGACGTCGAAGATCTCCTCGATCGCGTGGGCGATCTGGGTCTTGTGGGCGCGGTCTGCAACCCGGAAGGTGTACTTGCCCTCGCCGATCAGCGCGTAGCTCTTCTCGGAGACGACCGGGCGGATGATCACGTTGCGCGCATCCATCAGGCGAGCCTTTCGCGTAGGTTGTCCAGCGCCGCTTCGGAGAGCACCAAGGAGGCGGCGCCGATTACGTCGGCGACGCCGATTGCGCCGACCTCGGCAACCTGGACGCGGGCGATGTTGCGGAAGCTCTTCGCGGCGCCGCCCTCCTCGGGGGCGAGCACGACCAGGGTCGTGCGCTTCGCGCCCCATTTCTCGAGGGCCTGGGCGGCGGCCTTGGTCGAGGGCGTGTCGTAGGCGCCACCGTCGAGCAGGGCGACGCTGTCCCGCTCGGCATGGATCGAGAGTGCCGAGCGCAGCGCCTTGCGCCGCGCCTTGCGGTTGACCTTGACCGTGTAATGGCGGGGCTTGGGGCCGAAGGCGACGCCGCCACCGAAGCGACTTGGAGCGCTGAGCGCTCCGACGCGGGCACGACCGGTGCCCTTCTGGCGCCAGGCCTTGGCGCCGGTCATCGCCACCTCGCCACGCGTCTTGGTCGAGGCCGATCCCCGGCGCCGGGAAGCAAGGTCGGCGCGCGCCGCCTCGTCGACCAGCGAGTGATGGAAGGGCTCGGCAAAGAGCTCCTTCGGCAGGTCCGCCTTGGTCGTCTTGCCGAGCACTGCTGCTTTAGCCATCGGTTCTCACCTCGACCACCGCGTTGCGCGAGCCCGGCACCGAGCCCTTGATCAGCAGCAGGTTGCGCTCGGCATCGACGTCGGCGACCTCGAGGCCCTTCTGGGTGATGCGCTTGTTGCCCATCTGACCTGGCATCCGCATGCCCTTGAAGACGCGAGCGGGAAAGGTGCTGGCGCCGATCGAGCCCGGCGCCCGCACGTTGTGCGAGCCATGGGTGACCGGACCGCGGCTGAAGTTATGGCGCTTGATGCCACCCTGGAAACCCTTGCCGATCGAGATCCCGGAGACCTTCACCTTCTGACCGGCCTCGAAGGAGGCGACGGTGACGTCGTCGCCGATCTTCGGTCCCTCCTCGGCACCCAGGTCCTCGTCGCGGAACTCGACCAGGTGGCGCATCGGGGCCGCGCCGGCCTTCTTCAGGTGGCCTTCCTCGGCCTTGCTCAGCTTGCCCTGCTTGACCTCGCCGAAGGCGAGCTGCACGGCGGCGTAGCCGTCGCGCTCTGCCTCGCGCACGGCGGTCACCTTGCAGGGACCGGCTTCGATCACGGTCACCGGAGTGACGGTGCCGTCCTCAGCGAAGACCTGCGTCATGCCGAGCTTCTTGCCGAGGATCGCAGCCATCAGTGGTGCCTCCCTCCGTGGCAGTGCGCCTCAGCCGGCGAAAACCAAGCCAGGCAAGGACGCAGGGAGCGTGGCGCACTTGCAAAGTGCGCGAGTGACCGAGGACGCCGCATGGCGCCGGTTTGCAGACGGGTGAGGTGTGCTGGCATGGGGGGAGTCACCACTCAGAGACGGATCTCGATGTCGACGCCGGCCGGCAGCGAGTCGAGTCGCTGCAGCGAGTCGACGGTTTTCGGCGAAGGCTGGAGGATGTCGATCAGGCGCTTGTGGGTGCGCATCTCGAAGTGCTCGCGCGAGTCCTTGTCCTTGAAGGGCGAGCGGATCACGCAGTAGACGTTCTTCTCGGTCGGCAGCGGCACCGGACCGGAGACGCTGGCGCCGGTGCGCTCCGCGGTCTCGACGATCTCGCGGGCAGCCCGGTCTATGGCGTCGTGGTCATACGCCTTGAGCCGGATCCGAATCTTCTGTGCTGCTATCGCTGCCACTTCTGAACGTTCTCTTTGTCTTTCCGCGCGTCCTACCGCGCATAAAGGGCGGGGCCCCTTTTTTGGGGCGCCGCCCCGGTCGTATGTCCTTGCAGTTGTCTTCGCCGCCTTGTGAGCAGCGAAAGGGCGGACCGGCGGCCCGCCCTTGGCGAATCGTCTACTCGATGATCTCGGAGACGACCCCCGAGCCCACCGTCCGGCCACCCTCGCGGATGGCAAAACGCAGGCCCTGATCCATCGCGATCGGCTGAATCAGCTCAATCGTCATCTCGACGTTGTCCCCTGGCATCACCATCTCGGTCCCCTCAGGGAGGTTTGCGATGCCGGTCACGTCGGTTGTGCGGAAGTAGAACTGGGGCCGGTAGCCGGAGAAGAACGGTGTGTGACGACCACCCTCCTCCTTCTTCAGGCAGTAGACCTCCGCTTTGAACTTCGTGTGCGGGGTGATCGAGCCGGGCTTGCAGAGCACCTGACCGCGCTCGATCTCCTCGCGCTTGGTGCCGCGCAGCAGGGCGCCGATGTTGTCGCCGGCCTGGCCCTGGTCGAGGATCTTGCGGAACATCTCGACCCCGGTCACGACCGTTTTGCTCGTGTCCGTGATCCCGACGATCTCGACCTCGTCGCCGGTGTTGACGATCCCCTGCTCGACGCGGCCGGTGGCGACGGTGCCGCGGCCGGTGATCGAGAAGATGTCCTCGATCGGCATCAGGAAGGGCTTGTCGAGCTCGCGGGTCGGCTCCGGGATGTAGGAGTCGAGCGCGTCGGCCAGTTCGAAGACGGCCTTCTGCGCCTCTTCGTCGCCCTCGAGCGCCTTCAGCGCCGAGACCTGGATGACCGGGATCTCGTCGCCGGGGAACTCGTACTTCGTGAGGAGCTCGCGCACCTCCATCTCGACGAGCTCCAGCAGCTCGGGGTCGTCGACCATGTCGGCCTTGTTCA
>DATNHC010000046.1:0-11999 GCA_035605155.1 Solirubrobacterales bacterium | reverse complement strand
GGCTCGGCAAGCGCGCTTTCGGCGGCGCGTCCGCGGCCCGGACCTATTACGTCGCCGACATCACCGGCCAGGCGATCATGCACGTGCTCTACGAGCAGTTGATGAAATACAGCGAGCAGGTCGCCCGCTACGAGGAGTGGTTCTGCACCGCGCTGGCGATGGACGAAGCCGGCGAGTGCTGCGGCGTCGTCACCCGCAACATCGCCGACGGCTCGATGGAGCTGTTCCAAGCTAAGGCGGTGATCCTCGCCTGCGGCGGCAACGGCCAGGCCTGGAAGCCGACCACCAACGCGCTGATCTGCACCGGGGACGGGATCGCGATGGCCTACCGGGCCGGCGCCAAGCTGATGGACATGGAGATGATCCAGTACCACCCGACGACGCTGGCGGGCAAGGGCTTCCTGATAACCGAGGGCGCCCGCGGCGAGGGCGCCCACCTGCTCAACGCCAAGGGCGAACGCTTCATGGAGCGCTACGCGCCCAACAAGATGGAACTGGCCTCGCGCGACGTCGTCTCCCGCGCCGAGCAGACCGAGATCAACGAGGGCCGCGGCTTCCCGGACGGGACCGTCGCGCTCGACATCACCGTGGTGCCGAAGAAGCGAATCCACGAGGCGCTGCGGGAGATCGTCCTCGTCGGCCGCGACTTCGCCGGCGTCGACATCACCCGCGAACCGATCCGCATCAAGCCCGGCAACCACTACACGATGGGTGGCGTCAAGACCGACGTCGACGGCCGCACCGACATCCCCGGCCTCTACGCCGCCGGCGAGGTCGCCTGCGTCTCGGTCCACGGCGGTAACCGCCTGGGCGCCAACTCGCTGCTCGACACGCTGATCTTCGGCCGCCGCTCGGGCGCCGACGCCGCCGCGCGCGCCAAGCGGATCGAGGGCTCGCGGCCCTCGCGTGCCGTGCTCGAGGCCGAGCAGGCGACGATCGACGCGATCTCGGCTCGGGAGAAGGGCTCCGGGCGTCGCATCTCGGAGATCAAGCTGGAGCTGGGAATGACGATGGACGCCAAGGTCGCCGTCTTCCGCGACGAGGCCGGCATCACCGAAGCGTTGGAGACCGTACGGCGCTTGAAGGAGGAGGCGGAGAGCGCCTACATCGACGACCATGGCTCGATCTTCAACCAGGACCTGCTCGGCGCGATCGAGCTCGGCTACATGCTCGACAACGCCGAGACGACCTGCATCGCGGCGCTCGAGCGCAAGGAGAGCCGCGGCGCCCAGTACAGGACCGACTTCCCCGAGCGCAACGACGAGGAGTGGCTCAAGCACATCGACCTGCAGCTCGGTGCCGACGGGCCGGAGATCTCATACTCAGAGGTGACCATGACGCAATGGGAGCCACAGGAGAGGACGTACTGATGGCCGAGTACACGCTGAAGGTCCGCAGGTTCCAGCCCGAGAGCGGCGCGGGGCCCTACTGGGAGGAGTTCCAGGTCGATCTCGATCCCTCGCTCTCGGTGCTCGACGGCCTGCTGCAGGCCAAGGACCGCGACGACGGCTCGCTCTCGGTGCGCTGCTCCTGCCGCGCCGCGATCTGTGGGTCCTGCGGGATGAAGATCAACGGCGAGTCCGGCCTCGGCTGCAAGACCCAGATCGGCGAGGCCCACGAGATGGCGAACCGGCGCAACGGCGGCTCCGAGCCGATCGTCGTCGAGCCAATGGGGAATATGCCCGTGATCAAGGACCTGATCACCGACATGGAGTCGACCCACTGGGCCAAGATCCGCCGCGTCACCCCCTGGCTGCTGCCCCACGGCGAGGCGCCCGAGCGCGAGTACGTGGTCGAGCCCGAGTCGATGATCGACATCACCCAGTCGATGGCCTGCATCCAGTGTGGCGCCTGCGTCTCCTCCTGCCTCTCGATGGAGGCCGACCCCGACTTCATCGGCCCAGCGGCATTGGCCAAGGCCTACCGCTTCGTCGGCGACCCGCGCGATGCCGAGACCGAGGAGCGGCTACATGATCTGGCCGAGGACCCGCACGGGATCTACGACTGCACCCACTGCTTCAGCTGCATCGACGCCTGCCCCAAGGGCGTGGCGCCGATGGACCAGATCATGCGCCTGCGCCGCAAAGCCGGCGAGGAGGGGATCGACGATCCCAACAACGGCCACAACCACGAGGCTGCGATGACCAAGATCATCGAGAAATTCGGCACCAACGACGAGGCGCTGCTGATCCAGGAGTCCTACGCGCCGGGCATCAAAGGCAAGCTCAAACCGCAGGGAATCAAGGAGTTGATCGTCTCGCTGCCGACCGTGCTGCGGGCGATCAAGACGGGCAAGGCGCGCTCGATCTCGAAGCTGATCCCCGGCATCCACCCGAAGCTGCCCGACGGCGCCCAGGACGAGGTCAAGGCGATCTACAAGCACGCCGAGGAGCACCGCGAGGAATTCAACATCTACATCCATGGCGAGGAGGACGTCGAACCGGAGCCCGACGAGCCAACCGACGCCGTCCTGGCAGAGGAGGCGGCTGGGGCCGCCGATACGAAGGGAGAGTCGTGATGAGCGACGGCCAGATCAAGGTCGCCTACTGGCCCGGTTGCGTCTCGCGCGGCTTCACGACCGAGCTGCACGGGTCGATGGCGATCGCCGCCGAGAAGCTCGGCATCGAGCTGGTCGAGCTCGACCGCGCCAACTGCTGCGGCGCCGGGATCATCGCCGAGCACAACCAGGAGCTGGCCGACACGCTCAACGCCCGCACCTTCGCCCTCGCCCAGCAGACCGGGCTCGCGATGATGAACATCTGCTCGACCTGCCAGGGCGCCCAGTCGGAGTGCCAGCAGCGGCTCGACGCCGACTCGGCCTACCGCGCCCACGTCAATGAGGTGCTGAGCGGCCAGGGACTCGCCTACGAGAAGGGCAAGGACGGCTTCACCAACAAGAACTTCCTCTGGCTGCTGGTCGAGGACTACGGCCTCGACCGCCTCGCCGAGAAGGTCACGCGGCCGCTCTCCGGCCTGCGTGTCGGTCCCTTCTACGGCTGCTACATCGTGCGACCGAAGGAGCGGCTCGGCTACGACGAGTTCCCCGAGCGCGACATCTACCTCGAGAAGCTGATCGAGACGCTCGGCGGCGAGGTGGTCGAGTACGACGGTGCCCGCAAGTGCTGCGGCTTCCCGGTGATCACGATGAACCGCGAGACCTCGCTGCGCCAGGCCGGCACCCACGTCGGCGACGCGCTCGACGCCGGCGCCGACTGCCTGGTCACGCCCTGTCCCCTCTGCCATCTCAACCTCGACATGCAGCAGCCCGAGGCGGCCAAGATCGTCAACCGCGATCTCGGCCTCGCCGTCCTGCACCTGCCGCAGCTCGTCGCCCTGGCGCTTGGGGCTGAGCCAAAGGAACTGGGGATGAAGAAGCACATCGCCTCGACCAAGTGGGTCGAAGAGCGGCTCGCCGCGGTTCCCGCCTGATCCGATCAACCTTGGCGTGGTGGGGCGAGTGCCCCTGGGTCGGCGGACGCGCTTTGCGCGGAGTGTCGGGCGACCCAGGGGCACTCGCCCTATCCGATTCGAGGGCGAATCGGGCAGGAACCCTGGCGGCGAAGCTTGGTCTAAAGGACCGCGGCTCGAAGAGGAGTCTTCATGCGTCGATGGCGTGGTCAGTGGCCAGGGTGCGTGGCGCTGAGGACAACCGCCGCTATGGAGAGGACGATCATGGCGGCGGTGAGACCGTTCACGATCCAGCGGAGTATGAAATCCCGGCGTTCCCAGTCCTTGCGCTCAAGGCGATCGATACGGTCCTCGAGGCGGTTGATTCTGGCTTCCTCCCAACTCTCCATGCACCGCTTAGTCTAGCAGACAAAAAGCTTCGGTGAGACCGCTGAAGGGGGAACGCTCAGCTGGACCGCTGCAGGCCGACGCGGCGGGTCAGCCATTGGGCGCCAACGGTGTCGGTTAGCCCATGGGCGAGGATGGAGGCGATGATCGTCACCGCGGCGACGTCGAAGATCAGCTCCGCGTCGCCGACGTCGGACTTGAGCACGAAGAGGGCGAAGAGCATCGAGGCGACGCCCTTGGGGCCGAACCAGGCGATGAATTGCTTCTGTGGCCGGGGAATACCGGTTTTGAGGAAGGAAAGCAGCACCGCGGCCGGGCGGGCGAGGAGCAGGGCGAAGAGAACGAAGGCGACCAGGGGCGGCACACTGCGGTCGAAGCCGGTGGCGACGATCAGCGCGCCGAAGACGAAGAAGGTGAGCACCTGGAGGATCGCGCTGGCGTTCTCGGCGAACTCGACGAAGCCCTGGGGGACGTCGCGCTCGCTCGCGCCCATCGCGATTCCGCAGACGAAGGCGGCGATCAGGCCGTTGCCGATCGTCACGTCGGAGAAACCGAAGGCGACGAGGGCGAAGCCGACGGCGTAGATCCCCTCGTAGCGCTGGGTCAACCCGCCGCCAGGAAGATGGTGGTGGAGACGACCGCCGAGGGCGCCTAGGGCGAGGCCGATCGTCGCCCCGACGAGCGCCTCGCCGGCGAGCTTGGCGGCTTCGGTTCCGGCGTCGCCGCCAGGGGTGGCAAGAACGAGGAAGAAAAGAACGAAGGGCAGGGCCAGGCCGTCGTTGAGGCCCGACTCGAGGTTGAGCGTATGGCGCACGGCGCTCGGCACGATGCGCGAGGTGACGACCGCCGAGGTGACCACCGGGTCGGTCGGCGAGAGCACCGCCGCCAGCAGCAGCGCCTCGGCCCAGCCCAGCTCGGGAAAGAGTGCCTTTGCCGCCAGGCCGAGCAGCGCCATGGTGATCGGCATCGCGATCACCAGCGCCCGCGCCACCGGGCTCCAGTGGCGGCGCAGCAGCTCGCGCTCGACGAACATCCCGTCGGAGAACAGGGTGAGGATCAAGGCCAGCTCGACCAGCTCGACGATCGACTCGCTCGTCGCGTCGACGTGGACGACATCGGTGGCGGCGAGCGCGATGCCCAGCGCCACCGAGAGCACCGAGGCCGAGAGCACGGTCCCCTTCATCAGCCCCGACAGGGCCGCGACGACCGTCAGCAGCCCGCCGAAGAGCAGCAGCGCGTCGCCGAAGCCGATCTCCATCAGAGCAACCCGACCGGCCAGGCTTCGAGCCGTTCGCCGAAGGTCACCGCACGGCCCCGGGTGTAGAGGACGACTCCGCGGACGAACCGCTCGCCCAGGCTCTGCTCGAGGCGCTCAAATCGCTTGAAATCGTGGGCGTCGACGCTGCTTGCGGCCTTCACCTCGATCCCCGCCACCCGACCATCGGCGGCTTCGACCATGAAGTCGACCTCGACGCCCTTGGTGGTTCGGTAGTGCATCACGTCGCTCCCCTCACCCACCACGCCGGCCGACTTGACCAGCTCCATGCCCACATAGCTCTCGAGGACCAAGCCACGCAAGGCCTCGTCCTCGAGCAGCCGCCCCCGATCGGCGCGCAGCAGGCGGCAGAGCAGGCCGGGGTCGCTGACCAGCAGCTTCGGGGCTTTGACCAATCGCGGGCCCAAACGGTTGTGCCAGGCCGGAAACCTGCGCACCAGGAAGACGCGCTCCAGCAACGGCAGATAGCGATCGAGCGAACTGTTGGGGATACCGAGGTCCTGGCTCAGGCCGCTCTTGTTGAGCGGGCCCCGGGCCCGCAAGGCGATCGCGGTCAGCACCGCAGGAAGCTGCTCGAGGCGGGCGATGTCAGCCATCGTCCGAACATCGCGCTCCAGGATCGTGCTCAGGTAGCTCGAGAACCATTGCCGACGGCGCTCGTCGTCCTCGCACGCGACCACCTCCGGATAGCCGCCCGCCAGCAGCCGAGAGACCAGCTCATCCGTGCTCAGCTCGGAGATTGGCGGTCGTGGCCGATCGGCAAACAGCAGATCAACGATGCGCTCCGCGGGACGAGCCTCCAGCTCCGCAGTCGAGAACGGCCATAGGGTCAGCACCTCCATCCGCCCGGCCAGGGCTTCGGCGACGGCCGGAACGAAGAGGACGTTCGCCGAGCCGGTGAGCAGGAAGCGCCCAGGGCTGCGGTCACGATCTACCGCCGCCTTGATCGGCAGCAGGAGCTCCGGGGCCCGCTGAATCTCGTCGAGTATGACGGGCCCCGCAAAGCGCTCGATATAGGTAACGGGGTCCTTGCGAGCGCCAGCCAACTCAGTCGGATCGTCCAACGTGACGTACTCAGCCGGGTGGCCGTCTTCGGCGAGCGCAGTCACGAGCGTGCTCTTCCCTGTCTGGCGTCCCCCGACCAGGGTCACTACGGGCGTACTGGCTAGAGCCGTCAGCAATCGACCCGTGAGAGCCCGTTCGATCACGGAACTAATTTACCACGAAATGGGGAAATATCCCCCACAGCGTGGGGAAATCTATCCCAAAAGCCCGCGCTCGACCAGCAACTCCGCCACCTGCACGGCGTTGGTGGCGGCGCCCTTGCGCAGGTTGTCGCCGGCGATCCAGAGGTTGAGGGTGCGCTCCTGATCGGGGTCGCGGCGGATGCGGCCGACGAGCACCTCGTCGCGGCCAGCGGCATCGATCGCCATCGGGTAGGCGCTGGCGGCGGGATCGTCGACGACGGTGACGCCGGGCGCTTCGGCGAGCAGGGCGCGGCAGGCCTCGGGCGAGAGGTCCTCCCCCGTGCGCACGTTGACCGACTCGGAGTGGCCGCTGATCACCGGCACGCGGGCACAGGTTGCGGAGATCGCCACGTCGGGGCCGAGGCCGAGGATCTTGCGCGTCTCAGCCATCACCTTGCGCTCCTCGGTGGTGTAGTCGTCGCCGTCCTTGAACGTCTCCACCTGAGGGAGGACGTTGAAGGCAATCCGGTGCGGGTAGATCTGCGGGGCTGGCATGCTCTCGTCGGCGAGCACGGCGCGCGACTGGGCAAGCAGCTCTTCAATCGCCCGCTGGCCGGTTCCGGAGACCGCCTGGTAGGTGGAGACGACGAGGCGCTCGAGGCCGACGGCGCGCTCGATCGGGGCCAGCGCCATCATCATCACCATCGTCGTGCAGTTGGGGTTGGCAACGATCCCCTTGTGGCGGGCCGCGGCATCGGGGTTGACCCCGGCGACGACCAGCGGCACGTCCTCTTTCATGCGCCAGTAGCTCGTGTTGTCGACGACCACGGCGCCGGCCTCGACCAGCTGCGGCGCCCACTCGGCGCTGACCGCACCGCCGGCCGAGGAGAGCACGACGTCGAGGCCCTGGATCGTCTCGGCGCTCAGCGGGCGGCATTGCAGGAGCGAGCCGTTCCACTCGAGCTCGCGCCCGGCCGAGCGCTCCGAGGCGAAGGGCACCACCTCGGCCGCCGGGAACTCGCGTTCGGCGAGGACCTCGAGGATGGTCGAACCGACCGCCCCCGTGGCGCCCAGAATTCCGACTCTGTAACCGTCGCCCGTCATCTCATCCGAGTATGACCGGGCTCAGCTGCCGACGGTGGGTCGGTGCGTTGCACCGGCAGGATCCTCGGCACGGACGGCATCGGCGCCGAGATCGAAGGCCTTGTGCAGGGCCTGGACGGCGTCGGGAACGCGCTCAGCGGCGATCACGCACGAGATCTTGATCGGCGAGGTGGAGATCATCTCGATGTTGATCCCCTCGGCGCCGAGCACCTCGAAGACCTTGGCGGCGACGCCGGGATGCGAACGCATGCCGGCGCCGATGATCGAGACCTTGCCGATGCGGTCGTCGGTGCGCACGCCCTGGCTGACCTCGCCGAGGGCGGCGATCGCGTCGGTGGCCGCGGTCAGCTCGGAGCGGTCGATGGTGAAGGAGAGGTCGGCCAGCTCGTCGTCGCCGACGGGCTCGTTCTGGATGATCACGTCGACGTTGATGCCAGCCTCGGCCAGGGCGGTGAAGATCTCACCGGCGACGCCCGGCTCGTCGCGGATGCCGGTCAGCGTCACCCGCGCCTCATCGTCGGTATGGGTCACGGCTGTTACGAATGGCTGCTCCACGGTCTCCTGCTCGGCCTCCTCTTCGGTGACGACGAGGGTACCGGGGCCGTCCTCGAAGCTGCTGCGGCAGTGGATGCGCACGCCGTGGTTGCGCGCGTACTCGACCGAGCGCAGCTGCAGGACACGGGCGCCGGAGGCCGCCATCTCCAGCATCTCCTCGTAGGAGGCGTGCGGCAGCTTGCGCGCCTCGGGCACGATGCGGGGGTCGGCGCTGAAGACCCCGGCAACGTCGGTGTAGATCTCACAGACATCGGCTTCGAGCGCCGCGGCGAGGGCGACCGCGGTGGTGTCGGAGCCGCCGCGGCCGAGCGTGGTCACGTCGCGGCTCTCGGTCGAGACGCCCTGGAAGCCGGCGACCAGCACGATCCGGTCCTCGTCCAGGGCGTCGCGGATGCGGTTCGCCTGCACGTCGATGATCCGCGCCCTGGTATGCGAGGAGTCGGTGACGATGCCTGCCTGGGAGCCGGTCAGCGAGATTGCCTTGTGGCCCATGTCGTGGATCGCCATCGCGCAGAGCGCGCAGGAGATCCGCTCGCCGGTGGAGAGCAGCATGTCCATCTCGCGCGAGTCCGGACGCTCGGAGATCTCGAGCGCCTGGGCGACCAGCTCGTCGGTCGTCTTGCCGCGGGCGGAGAGCACGGCAACGGCCCGGTTGCCGGCCTCCCGCGCGGCGACGATGCGGCGCGCGGCGCGCTTGATCTCCTCGGCGCCGGCCACCGAGGTGCCGCCGAACTTCATCACCACGGTCTTCGACCCGGGTCCCGACATGACGGTTGAGGATAGGTGACGCTGCCGGCTTGCGCCGGTCGCCGCCAGGGACCGTTTTGCCCTGGTCCCAGGGGCAACTCGACTGGCCACGACGACGCCCGCCACCCTTGGCGAGCGGGGCTACTCGCCGCTGCCGAGATTGCCGAGCATCGCGTGCTCGGCCATCCGGATCAGGCCGAGGGCCATATGGGGGCGCATGTCGCTGGTTCGCACCCGCACGTGCGAGCCGTGCGGTCCGACGACCTCGACGATCGTGCAGACGTCGCCGATCTGGCAGTCCTCGCCGTAGTCGGCTTCCAGCGCCTCCATCTGGGCGGTGACGACCTGGCCCATCTTGCTCTGGTCGATTGGCATCTCCTGCAGACTACATGCGCGTCAGATCACACTTGCAGATATATCGGAGAGATATATAGTTAGGCCGATGAAACTCAGTCCGACCGCCTACGTGATCCTCGGCATGGTTCGCCACGAACCGCGCTCGGGCTACGAGATCAAGGCGCTGGTCGACAAGACGACGCGCTTCTTCTGGGCGGCCAGCTACGGGCAGATCTATCCGGAGCTGAAACGACTCTCGGAGACGGGTCTGGTGGAGGGTGTCGACTCCCCCCGCGGCGAGCGCAAGCGCACCGTCTACGCGATCACCGCCGAGGGCAAGGCGGTGCTGGTGGACTGGTTGCGCACCCCGCCCGAGACGATCGAGATGCGCGAAGAAGGCCTGCTGAAGCTCTTCTTCTCCGGTGTCCTCTCGCCCGAGGAAGCCGCCGAGACGCTGCGGGCGATGCATGCGCGCCGACAAACGATCGCCGCGCAACTGCGCGCGATCGAGCCCGCCGCACAGCAGAAATCCAAACGGGGAGATCCCTACCCGCTGATGGTCTTGCAGGCAGGGGTCGAGTTCAACGAGTGGTTCGCAGATTGGTGCGAGCGGATGGAGAACCGCCTCCTCGGCTCCGCCCATGCCGAAAGGAGCAGTTGATGTTCGACGCCCTGGCCCGCCTTGCCGACGACAACGCTCGTCGAATCGGCCTCTTCGCAGTCATCTTCTTCGTCCTCGCTGCGGCACTTGGGGGTGGCGTCGCAAGTCGCCTCGATCCCTACGGCGCCGACGACCCGGCGACCGAGACGGTACAGGCGATGGAAAAGCTCGAGGAGGCTGGCCTCCGCATCCCCGCAGTGCTCGTGCTGGTCGAAGATGCCGAAGTCAACTCGCCGGCGACCGAGGCTCGGGTAGAGGCACTCGAGCGCAGCGTTCGACAGCACCCGGAGGTCAAATCGGTCAGCGGCTACTACGACACGAGCTCAGCGATCTTCATCTCCGAAGACGGTCGCTCCACGTATTTCGTCGTCTCGCTCAAGCCGACCGGGGACAAGCAGTGGCAAGAGGCAGGTGCGGACATCGCCGATTCGCTCGCCGAAAAGCCGGGCGTCGTGGTCGGCGGCGCTGCCGTCGCCCAGGAGCAGGTCAACAAGCAGGTCGAGGAGGATCTGCAGAAGGCGGAGATGCTCGCCTTCCCCCTGCTCTTCCTGCTCTCGCTGCTCTTCTTTCGCAGTGTCGTCGCGGCGCTGTTGCCGCTGATGATCGGCGGCCTGGCGATCGTCGGCACCTTCCTGATTCTCCGCATCGCCAGCGAGCTCGGCTCGATCTCGATCTTTGCCCTCAATCTGACCACGGCGCTCGGCCTCGGCCTGGCGATCGATTACAGCCTCTTCGTCGTGTCTCGCTATCGCGAGGAGATCGCCAAGGACGGGCCCGGGCTGGCCGCGATGCGACGGGTGCTGGCGACCGCGGGGCGCACGGTGTTCTTCTCCGCGCTTACCGTCTCGGCAGCGCTCGCCTCGCTGCTCGTCTTCCCCCAGCGCTTCCTCTACTCGATGGGCCTCGGCGGCGCGCTGGTGGCGCTGTTCGCGGCGTTGATCTCGCTGACCGTGCTGCCCGCTGTGCTGACCCTGCTCGGAACGCGGGTCAACGCGCTGGCGCCGCGCTTCCTCCAGCGCCGGGCCGAGGCCGATACGCGGCCCGACGAGCAGGGCTTCTGGTACCGGCTTTCGCGCTTCGTCATGCGCCGGCCGGTGCCGGTGGCGACGCTCAGCGCCCTCCTCCTGATCGTCATGGGCCTGCCGTTCTTGGGGATCAAGTTCAACACTGTCGACCCCACGGTCCTGCCCACGTCGGCCAGCGCGAGAGAGGCCTACGACAGAGTCAGCTCTGAATTCGAACCCTACCGCGAGACGCCGATCTGGGTCGCCGTTGAAGGTGGCAAACCGAAAGCCGCCTTGGATTTCTCGAACCAGATCCGGGCGGTCGGCGGCGTTGACGAAGTCAAATTGCCACAACCCTTGAAGGGAGGCGTCAAGGCGATCCAGGTGACCTCGGCCAACCCCTTCGTCTCCGAGGAAAGTCAGGAGACGGTCAGGTGGATTCGCGATCTGCCGACGCCGCCGGGAACCACGGTTCTGGTCGGCGGTGCGACAGCCGATTTCATCGACTTCCAGACCAGCCTCAACAGCCATTTGCCGATCGCCCTGGCAATCATCGTCGTTGCCACGCTTGTGATCCTCTTCCTGATGACCGGCTCGGTGGTGCTGCCGATCAAGTCGCTGCTGATGAACTTCCTCAACCTCAGCGCGGTCTTCGGCCTGCTGGTGCTGATCTTCCAGGACGGCAGGCTGGAGGGCTTCCTCGACTACTCGAGCCCCGGGGCGATTGAGCAGACGATGCCGATCCTGCTCTTCGCCGTCGCCTTCGGCCTCTCGACCGACTACGCCGTCTTCCTGCTCTCGCGGATCAAGGAGGCGCGCGACAACGGCGCCTCCGACTCCGAGTCGGTGGCGATCGGCCTCGAGCGGACGGGCCGCATCGTCACCGCAGCGGCCCTGCTTTTCGCGGTCGCGATGGGTGCCTTCGCCACCTCGCAGATCATCTTCATCAAGGAGAACGGGATCGGCACCGCCCTCGCTGTCCTGATCGACGCCACCATCATCCGTGCCCTGCTGGTGCCATCTCTGATGGAGCTGCTCGGCAAATGGAACTGGTGGGCGCCGAAGCCGCTGCGGCGACTGCACGAACGGTTCGGGATCGGCGAGCGGGCAGTGCCCGGCGAGGCGCGCTGAGCGGAGCGAGCGATGATCTACAAGGCGATAGTCCGGCGCAAGGCACGCGATCTCTTCGCTGCGCTGAGCCGCGGCGACTGGCAATCGGCAACGCAGGACCTTGCGGACGACGTCCACCACGTCTTCCCCGGCGACAACGCCCTGGGTGGCGAGCGGCACTCGGCGAGGCCATGGAGCGCTGGTTCGAACGCCTCTACCGGCTG
>DATNHC010000045.1:0-13007 GCA_035605155.1 Solirubrobacterales bacterium | reverse complement strand
TCCTCCTTGTTGGGTGGTGGCTTCGACACCCCCAGCCTTCAAGGAGGCCCGGATGAACAACGTTGTTAGGAACTACACCTAGCTCGCGGCTTTACCGCCGAGACAAGCGTGCGAGCAGCTGCATAAAACGCTCCCGTTCCGGGTAGAGGCAGGCTGGCGGGCTGGGGAAAAGGAGTGGAAGATGTCGCGTTCCTCGGCTAGACGGATTGTGATCGCGCTTTGCTCGCTGCTGGCACTCGCCCTCGTCGCGGGCGGTTGTGGCGACGATGACGGTGGAGGTGGCGAAGGCGGCGGCGGCGCGACGATCGCCCTGCTTCTCCCCGAGAACCAGACACCCCGCTACGAGGCCTCCGATCGGCCGCGCTTCGAAGAAAAGATCGAAGAGATCTGCCCCGACTGCGAAGTCCTCTACAGCAACGCCACCGAGGACGCCTCCAAGCAGCAGAGCCAGGTGGAAGCGGCGCTGACGCAGGGCGCCGACGTGCTGGTCCTCGATCCGGTCGACGCCGCCTCAGCCGCAGCGAGCGTGCAGAAGGCGGCCCAGCAGGATGTGCCGGTGCTCAGCTACGACCGCCTGATCCTCGGCACGCCCGACGTGGCTGTCTACGTCTCCTTCGACAACGTCAGGGTGGGCGAACTGCAAGCCGAATCTCTCACCAAAAAGCTGAAAGAAGACGGCAGCCCCAAAGGCCCGATCGTGAAGATCAACGGCGATCCCGCCGATAGCAATGCGGCCCTCTTCAAGGAAGGCTCGAACAAAGGGTTCGAGGCTGCCGGCGTCGAGATCGCGAGGGAATACGACACGCCCGGCTGGTCGGCGACCAACGCCCAGAACGAGATGCAGCAGGCAATCACCGCGCTTGGCAAAGACGGCTTCGCCGGCGTCTACGCCGCCAACGACGACACCGGCGGCGGTGCGATCGCGGCGATGAAAGGGGCGGGCATCGACCCGGCCGAACGTCCGACCACCGGTCAGGATGCGACGGTCGCCGGCCTGCAGCGGATCCTCGCTGGGCAGCAGTACATGACCGTCTACAAGGCCTACAAGCCGGAGGCTGCGATCAGCGCCGAAATCGCGTTCGATCTGGCCGAAGGCAAAGAAATCCCCCAGGACAAAGTCACTGACGAACTCGACAACGAAGCCGGGAAAGTGCCATCGATCCTGTTCGAACCGGTTGCCGTGACTAAAGACAACATCAAACAGACGGTGATCGCGGACGAAGAAGTCTCGGTTGACGAACTCTGCGCTGGCCCCTACGCCAAAGCCTGCGAAGAAGCGGGCATCTCCTAGGCGATAGACGATGGCCTCGAGTGCGCTGCTGGCGCTGGATGGGGTGAGCAAGAGGTTCGGCCCGGTTCAGGCTCTGGACCGGGTTGACTTCGAGATCCACGCTGGGGAGGTCGTCGGCCTCGTCGGCGACAACGGCGCCGGCAAGTCGACGCTGGTGAAGACGATCGCCGGAATTCACTCGCTCGATGCCGGCCGGATTCGCTTCGACGGCAGGGAAGTCTCGATCTCCCGGCCGCAGGACGCGACCGCCCTCGGCATTGCCACCGTCTACCAGGACCTCGCCCTCTGCGACAACCTCGACGTCGTCGCCAACGTCTTTCTCGGCAAAGAGGAGATCTCGCCGGGTCCGGGCACCGCCTCGCGACAGCTCGACGAGGCGAAAATGGAGCACAAGGCGGGCGAGCTGCTCGCCAGCCTCGCGGTGACGATCCCCAGTGTCCGCACCGAGGTGGGGACGCTCTCCGGCGGACAGCGCCAACAGGTGGCCGTTGCGCGCTCGCTCCTCGGCGAGCCGAAGGTCGTGTTGCTGGACGAGCCGACGGCGGCGCTCGGCGTCGCCCAGACCAAACAGGTGCTGGAGCTGATCCGGCGGCTGCGGGAGCGAGGGCTCGGGGTTGTCGTGATCAGCCACAACCTGGCGAACATCTTCGAGGTCGCTGACCGGATCGTCGTTCTGCGGCTCGGACAAGCGACGGGCGATTTCGAAGCCGAATCGACCACCGAGGAGCACGTGGTCTCGGCGATCACCGGGATAGGCGACAGCGACGACGACGCCGAGAAGGAGCGGAAGTGAACGCCGCCGAAGGCGCCCGCCCGGCGGCAGCCGAGGGCTCCGACGGCTCGAGCACCAGGGCCGAGACCCTGCGTCGCTTCGTCCAGGGCGACCTCGCCTCGCTGCGGGTCGTCCTCGGCCTCGCCGTCATCTGGGTGATCTTCCAGTCCCAGAACGATCGCTTCCTCTCGGCCGAGAACCTGACCAACCTGATGCTGCAGATCACCGCCGTGGGCCTGATCTCGATCGGCGTCGTCTACGTGCTCCTGCTCGGCGAGATCGACCTCTCGGTGGGCGCCGTCAGCGGCCTCGCTGCCGCCGTGGTGGCGGTGCTCAACGTCAAGCACGGCTGGAGCCCCTACCTGGCGATCGCCGCCGGGGTCCTCGTCGGGACGGCGATCGGCCTGCTGCAGGGGGCGCTCTTCAGCCGCTTCGGGGTCCCGTCCTTCGTCGTCACTCTCGCCGGCCTGCTCGCCTGGCAGGGAGCGCTGCTGCAGGTTCTCGGCTCGACCGGGTCGATCAACATCACCGATCCGAAGATCACCGGCCTCGCCAACACCTTCTACTCCGACGCGGTCGGCTGGATCGTCGCCGCGCTGGTGATCGCCGCCTACGCCGCGGTCACCTTGATCAGCCACCGACGCCGGGTCGCTGCCGGTCTGGCCGGCGAGGGCCTGGTCCCGCTCGGCATCAGGGTGGGGCTGGTCGCCGCGGTGGCGATCGTCATCGTCGCCGTGCTCAACTCCGACCGCGGCCTGCCCCTGGCGCTGCTGATCCTGATCGCCTTCGTGGTCGGCATGGAATACGTCGCCAAACGGACGCGCTTCGGTCGTCACGTCTACGCGGTGGGCGGCAACGCCGAGGCCGCCCGGCGTGCCGGCATCCCGATCGACCGGGTGCGGGTGGCGGTCTTCGCGATCGGCAGCACGATGGCCGCGATCGGTGGCATCCTCGCCGCCTCTCGCCTGCTCGCCGTCAACCAGAACTCGGGCGGCAGCGAACTGCTGCTGCTGGCAATCGCCGGCCCGGTGATCGCCGGCACCAGCCTCTTCGGCGGCCGCGGCGCGGTTTGGACCGCCCTGCTCGGTGCCCTGGTGATCGGCTCGATCTCCAACGGGATGGATCTGCTGGCGCTCTCCTCCGCGGTCAAGTTCATGGTCACCGGCGGCGTCCTGCTGCTCGCGGTGATAATCGACGCGATCGCTCGCCAGCAACGCCAGGCAGCGGGCCGGGTCTAGGAACCGTAGACCGGCGCGGCTGCGGCACCTTCCCGCCGTCCCGCGTAGCGCTGCTAGGTGGGGACGTGTCGTCACCGCCCCGCTTGGTCACACGGCCCCTAGGCCGAGACAAGCAGCGAGGCGCCGATCGCGCCGCCGAGATCGCCGAGCGAGGCGACGCGAACGGCGGGAGGCCGTTCGTCGACGAAGAGGTGCTTGTGCATCTCCGCCGTGAGCGCCTCCATGTAGCGCTCGCCGAAGCGCACTCCGAGACCGCCGCCGAGGATCACGGCCTCGGGGTCGAGCAGGTTGACGGCGGAGGCGATCCCAGTGCCAAGCGCCTCGATCGCGCGGTCGATCAGCTTTTCGGCGAGATCGTCGCCGTGGTCCAGCGCCCGCTCCCAGATGCCACTGGTCAAGCGGGGTTTGTCGTGCTTGTGCATCAGCTTGAAGAGGTCCGTCTTGACGCCTTCCTCGTGCTGACGCCGCGCCTCGGCTTCCATTGCCGCCCGGCCCGCGTAAGCCTCCATACAACCCTTGCGCCCGCAGGGGCACTTGGCGCCACCGCGCTTGATCACCATGTGGCCGATCTCGCCGGCGGCGCCGCGGCCAAGCCACGGGTCGCCGTTGAGGACGATGCCGCCACCGACCCCGGTCCCCCAGAAGACGCCAATCAGGCTGGTGAACTCGCGGCCGGCACCGAGGTGGAACTCGGCTTCGGTGGCGACCTGGACGTCGTTGCCGATCCGCACCGGGACATCCAGCGCCGCCGAGAGCGTCTCGCCGAGCGGGAAGCTGCCCTCCCAGCCGGGGAGGTTGCGCGCCCCGGAGACTACGCCGGTCGCGCCGTCGGCATCGCCAGGGGAGCCGACTCCGACTCCCTCGAGCGCGCTGGGGTCGACATCGGCAGCCGAAGCCGCCTCGCGCAACGCCTCCGCCATCGCCGCGGCGACATCCGCCGGCCCGCCCGAAGTGGGCGTCGGGTGACGCGCTTCGCCGAGGACCTCACCATCGCTGTCGACGATCGCCGCTTGGATCTTCGTTCCGCCGAGGTCGATCCCGCTGCGCAGTTGGCCCACGCGAGAAGTTTATGCGCCGGTTTGGGAAGCTTGGGGGAGTGGGTGGGGGAGAGCAGAGCGGCTGGCGAATCTGGTGGGCGAAGCGCCGCTGGTACGAGCGCAACCGGCGAGCGCTGCGGCGCTGGCGCCTGGCGCGTCATGCGGCTCGCGGCGGTTTCTTCGTCCGCCAGCCGGTCGAGGGGGAGGTGCTGGAGGCTCTCGAGGAGGGTCGGCTGAAGATCGGCGAAGGGACGCTGCTCGAGCCCGGCTGCTGGTTGACGCTGGCGCCCGAGGCGCGGATCGAGATCGGCGCGGACTGCTTCCTCAACCGCAACACGATGCTCGCTGCCCTGGAGCTGATCGAGGTCGGCGACCACACGATGTTCGCCAACGGCTGCTTTGTCGGCGACGCGGCGCATCGCTTCGACGATCCCGAGACCCCGGTCACCCAACAGGGCTTCACCTCGAAGGGCCCGGTGCGGATCGGCGCCAACTGCTGGCTCGGCGCCAACGTCGTCGTCACCAGCGGCGTGACGATCGGCGAGCGCTGCGTGATCGGCGCCAACTCGGTCGTAACGCGCGATCTGCCCGCCGGCTCGATTGCCGCCGGTGTGCCGGCTTCTGTGATCAAGTCGATCTAAGCGGGCCAATCGCGCGCCTATAATTTGGCGGTCGGCCGTGACCCGAAGGGCATGGACCTAATGAACCTCGTCGAACTCGTCGATCCAGCGCACGCACAAGGTGACGTGAAGCTCCTCCGCGTCAGGGAAGAGCTTCGAGCCGCGCTTGCCCCTGCCCGGCGCGAGGGGCGCACGATCGGTCTGGTGCCAACGATGGGCTTCCTGCACGAGGGGCATCTCTCCTTGATGCGCGTCGCCCGCGCCGAGTGCGACCTGGTCGTGTTGAGCCTCTTCGTCAACCCGACTCAGTTCGGCCCCGGCGAGGACCTCGACCGCTATCCCCGCGACGAGCAGCGCGACCTGCGGCTCGCTGGCGAGGCCGGTGTCGATCTTGTCTACGCCCCGCCGGTCGAGGAGGTCTATCCGGCCGGCTTCGCCACTCAGGTCGAGGTCACCGCCAGCCTCACCGAGGTCCTCGACGGCGATCCCACGCGCCGCGGCCCCGAACACTTTCGCGGTGTCACCACCGTCGTCGCCAAGCTCTTCAACTCGGTCCAGCCCGACGTCGCCTACTTCGGTCAGAAGGACGCCCAGCAGGCCAGCGTTATTCGCCGCATGGTCCGCGACTTGGACTTTCCGGTGCGGATCGAGGTGTTGCCGACGGTGCGCGAGCCCGACGGATTGGCGATGAGCTCGCGCAATGCCTACCTCGACCCCCGCGCTCGCGAGCAGGCGGCGGCGCTCTCGCGGGCACTGCACATCGCCGAGACGATCGCGCCCGCCAAGGGCCTCACCGCCGCCATGGAGGAGGCGCGCGCAGAGCTGCGCAGCGCCGGCATCGAGCCCGAGTACCTCGAGGCCCGCGACCCCGACGAGCTGACTGCGGTCGACGAGCTGGGCGAGCGCCCGGTCCTGGTGGCGGTCGCCGCCCAGGTTGGCGGCGCCCGCCTGATCGACAACGTCTTGATCCAACCCTCGCAACGAACTTGAAAGCCAACGAACGCAAGAGCTGACTGGGAGGCCCCCACGCAATGCAGAGGCAAATGCTCAAGTCCAAGATCCACCGGGCGACGGTGACCGATTGCGACGTCGATTACATCGGCAGCATCACGGTCGACACCGAGCTGATGGCGGCTGCGGACCTGATCGCCAACGAGCAGGTCCACGTCTGGGACATCGACAACGGCGCCCGCTTCGTCACCTACGTGATCGACGGCGAGCCGGGCTCCGGCACGATGCAGGTCAACGGCGCAGCCGCCCACCTGACTCGCCCCGGCCACAAGATCATCGTCGCCTCCTTCGGCGCCTATGACGAGAGCGATCTGGAGGCTTATTCGCCGGTTGTCGTCCACGTCGGCGAGCAGAACGAGATCGTCGCAGTCGACAGTCATCCCGAGGTGCTGCTCGCCGATCCCGAGGCTGTCGCATGAGCTCGGGGGCCCGCTCGCACACCGCCCCGCCGCCCGCCGGCCGCTCGCCGGTGACCCTGCCACGACTGGCCGAGATGAAGGCGAAGGGCGAGCCGATCGCAATGGTCACCGCTTACGACTACCCCTCGGCTCAGGTTGCGGAGGAGGCTGGGGTCGACCTCGTCCTCGTCGGCGATTCGGCGGCAATGGTCGTTCTCGGCCATCCCGGCACCGAGGCCGTCTCGATGGAGGAGATGATCGTCCTCGGCAAGGCAGTGCGTCGCGGTTTGAAGACGCCGCTGATGATCGGCGACATGCCGATGGGCAGCTATGAGGCAAGCAACGAGCTCGCCGTTCAGAACGCCCAGCGCCTGATCAAGGAGACCGGTTGCCAGGTCGTCAAGCTCGAGGCCGGCGGCATCTCGGTCGAGCGCGCCCGGGCCATCGTCCGCTCCGGCATCCCGGTGATGGGCCACATCGGGCTCACCCCCCAGACGGCGACCGCGCTGGGCGGCTACAAAGCGCAGGGCAAGACCGCACAGAGCGCGATCCAGCTCTGCGAGGACGCCCTCGCCCTGCAATCGGTCGGTTGCTTCGCGATCGTCTTCGAGGCCGTCCCCGCGGCGATCACCGAGGCGATCGTCGAGAAGCTCGAGATCCCGACGATCGGCATCGGCGCCGGTCCGGCGACCGCGGGCCAGGTGCTCGTCTTCCACGACCTGTTCGGCATCACCACCGGGCACATGGCGAAGTTCGTCAAGCGCTATGCCGACCTGCACGGCGAGATGGTGGTCGGGATGAGCCGCTACGTCGAGGAGGTGCGCTCACGCCACTTCCCCGAGCCCGACCACGTCTACAGCGTCGAGCCCGCCGAGCTGGCCGAGTTCAAGCGCTACCTCGAGCAGGAGAGCCTGACGTCGGCAAAAGCCTGGGACTGGGAGCCGCTCTCCTGACCGCTGAGCTCGTCTTTCTTCGCGATATGCGCGAGTAACCACGAGCTCAGCGGCTCGCGCGATCTACGATTTGCGGCCAGTGCCCGTCTATGAGTTCGAGTGCGAGCAGTGCGGCGCCCGCTTCGAGGAGCTGGTGGCGAGCGGGGAGCAGAGTCTCGCCTGCCCAAAGTGCGGCGCTCGGCGCAGCCGGCGCCTGCTCTCGCCGGTCTCGCCGGCCGGGCGCCAGCCGCGCGGCGCCGGCGTGCGCGCCGACGAATCGCGCCGCCGCGATCGCGAAGCAGCACGGGGCGAGCGACTGGCGGCGACAAAGCGCAAACGGGCGGCGGGGGAGCTTTGACGGATACGGCCGAGCAGCGCCGCGAGCAGCTGGTCGAGCTCTTCCGGGAGGTCCAGAGCTGCACCAGGTGCCCCCTGCACGAGACGCGCACCAAGGCGGTCTTCGGGGCGGGCGATGCCGACGCCGACCTGATGTTCGTCGGCGAGGCGCCGGGTGCCGACGAGGACCGCCAGGGCCTGCCCTTCGTCGGACGCGCCGGTCAGCTGCTCAACCAGATGCTCGAGGAGATCGGGCTCTCGCGCGAGGACGTCTTCATCGCCAACGTGCTGAAGAGCCGCCCACCGGGCAACCGCGATCCCCAGCCGGCTGAGATCGAGGCCTGCCGGCCCTATCTCTTCGACCAGATCCGCCTGATCGAGCCGAAGGTGATCTGCACGCTCGGCAACTTCGCCACCAAGCTGCTGAGCGGCAACCCCACCGGGATCACCAAGGTGCGTGGCACGCCCCAGGTGCACGAGCTGGGTGGGCGCACGGTCTTCCTGCTGCCACTCTTCCACCCGGCGGCGGCCCTGCGCACACCGGCGGTGAAGGAGACCCTGCGGGGCGACTTCCAGAGGCTGCCGAGCCTGCTCGACGGTCCCGCTCCCGCCGCCGCCCCGCCAGACGAGGAGATCGAGGAGGCGCCGGTGCCCGGGCCGCCGCAGCCCGCCGACGAGCAGCTCGACATCTTCGGGTGAGTCGCCACACGACCGGATCCGCCGCGGAGACCGAAGCGCTCGGCGCGCAGCTTGCCGCAAAGCTCGAGGCCGGCGACGTGGTCGTGGTCAGCGGCGAGGTCGGCGCCGGCAAGACGACTCTGATCCGCGGCGCCTGCCGGGCGTTGGGCGTCGAGGGTCCGGTCACCTCACCGACCTTCACGATCGGCCAGCGCTATGCCGGCGGCCGGCTGCCGGTCTCGCACCTCGACCTCTACCGGCTCGAGGGTCTCGAGGGCGAGGACCCTGCGCTGCTCGACGACTACCTTGCGCCAGGGGCGATCGCCTTCGTCGAGTGGCCCGCCTTGGCGGAGCCCGCGCTGCTCGGCCGGCGGATCCTCCCCGTCCGTCTCACCCATGCCGGTGGCGATCGCCGCGAGGTCGAGATGTCCGCCGCATCCACCCGCAAATAACCGTGTTCGGGGAGGGGCCGGTGCATGTAGCATCGAATCGAACTTCGATCGCCGAATGGAGGGACGCCCGATGAAGGGACTCAAGACGCTGACCGCGACGCTGCTCGGAGTCGCGCTGTTGGTCAGCGCGCTGCCGGCCTCGGCGAGTGCAGCCGCCTACCAGCACTACGTCGCCTGTGGCGTCTCTCAAAGCGCGAAACCGAACCACAAATGCCCCAAGTCGAGCAAAAAGGGCGCCTTCTTCAAAAGCACAAAGGCTGATGTCAACTACAGCATCTGCGTCAAGTTCCCAACCGGCAAAAATATCTGCGCGAAAGCCCAGCCGGCCAAACGGGGCACGCTCTACGTAAACAAGATCACCTCAAACATCCCGGGTAGGCATCGGGTCACCTGGTTCGTGGAAGGCAAACGCGTCGGCGTCTTCATCTTCAAGGTCGCCAGCTGATCTGGATGCGAAACGGGGTGCGGTCGTCGGTTTCGATACGGCGACCGCCGACACCGCGGTCTGCGCGACTGACGGCGGCGGCGTCCTGCACGAGGCGCTGCTTGGCCTGGGGGCCGACGGCAGTCCGCGTCACTCGAGCGCCCTGCTCGCCGAGGTCGAGCAGGCCGCCGCGGCGGCGGGCGGCTGGGAGCGGGTCGGCCGCATCGCGGTCGGCGTTGGGCCGGGCTCCTTCGTGGGCATTCGCATCGGCATCGCGACCGCGCGCGCCCTCAGCCTGAGCACCGGCCTACCGGCAATGGGTGTCTGCACGCTCGACGCTCTGGGCCGTGGGTTGACGGAGCTCGCTCCCAGCCGTAACGCGCTCGCCGTGCTCGACGCGCGCCGCGGCGAGGTCTTCGCCGCTCTCTACGCCCCAGGGGGAGAGCGCCTTTGGGAGCCGCTGGTTCTCGCACCCGGTGCGTTGGCCGAGCGGCTTGCCGGGCTTGCCGAGCCACCGCTGGCGGCGGGTCCGGGAGCGGTACGATTTCGAGATGAGCTGGCCAGTCGGGGCGCCGAGATTCCCGGCGACGAGGAGCCCGCACATCGGATCGCCGCACGTCATCTCTGCGTCTTGGCTGAGGATGCGGCAAGCGGGAGCAAGAGCCTCGACCCGATCTACCTGAGACCTCCCGATGCGCAGCGATGGCGTGAGCGAGACACTTCCCAGAGATCCGAGTAGGGCGGCCAAAGGCCTCGCGATCAAGCGCCTGGCCTACAGCGACCTGCCCGCGGTGATCTCGATCGAGCGGCGCTCCTTTCCGACGCCCTGGTCGCTGGCGATGTTCGTGCTGGAGCTCTCCAAGCCGTCGGGGATCTGCCTTGCGGCGACCCAGGGCAATGAGCTGCTCGGCTACTTGGTCTGCTCTCGCTACGACCAGGTCTGGCACCTGATGAACGTCGCCGTGGCGCCCGAGCACCGCCGTTCGGGCGTCGCCAGAGCGCTGATCTCGCAGCTGGTCGAGGAGGGCGGCGAGAGGCTGCCTTTCACGCTCGAGGTTCGGGTCTCCAATCGGCCGGCAATCGCAATGTACGAGCGGCTCGGCTTCCGCTCGGCAGGGGTGCGGCCTCGCTATTACCAAGACAACGGCGAGGACGCGCTGATCATGTGGCTCGACTGATCCTGGCAATAGAGACCTCGTGCGATGACACCTGCGCGGCGGTGCTCGACGGCCCGCGCGTGCTCGCCAACACGATCTCCTCGCAGGCCCACGCCCACGCGCAGTTCGGCGGCGTCGTCCCCGAGGTCGCCTCGCGCCACCACTTGGAGCTGACCGCGCCGGTGGTCGAGGCGGCGCTTGCCGAAGCTCGTCTGACCCTGGATGAGATCGAGGCGGTTGCCGTCACCGCCGGCCCGGGCCTGATCGGGGCGCTGCTCGTCGGCGTCAGCACGGCAAAGGCGATCGCGGCGCCCCGCCGCCTGCCGCTGATCCCGGTCGACCACCTGCAGGGCCATGTCGCCGCCAACTTCCTCGAGCCCGAGCCGCTCGCCCCACCCTTCCTCTGTCTGGTGGCGAGCGGCGGCCACACGCTGCTGGCGGGGGTTCGTGACCAGCAGCGCTACGAGCTGCTCGGACAGACCCTCGACGATGCCGCCGGCGAGGCCTTCGACAAGGTCGCCCGCCTGCTCGGCCTCGGTTACCCCGGTGGACCGGCGCTCGAGAAGCTCGCCCGTGAGGGAGACCCGGAGGCTTTCCAGATGCCGGTGGCGATGGGTCGCGATCCCGGTCTCGACTTCAGCTTCAGCGGCCTGAAGACGGCGGTCGCCTATCTCTGCCGCGATCTGGGTGCGGACGGCGTCGAGCAGCGCCGCGCCGACCTCGCCGCCAGCTTTCAGGCGGCGGCCGTCGGCCAGCTCGTCGCCAAGCTGGAGCGCGCGCTGGTGCGAGGCAAGTGGGACGCGGTTGCGCTTGGCGGCGGGGTTGCCGCCAATGGGCCGCTGCGGGCCGCGGTCGCCGAGCTCTGCGCGCAGCACGGAGTACCTCACAAGCTCGTCCCGCTGCAGCTCTGCACCGACAACGCGGCGATGATCGGCTCGGCCGCGCGTTTCGCTGAGCCGATCGCCTACCCCGACTACCTCTCCTACGACGCCTTCGCGACCGCCGAGCGGGCAGCATGAAGGTGGTGACGGTCTACTCGCGGCCGGGATGCCACCTGTGCGCGGAGGCGATCGAGGCCCTGATCGGGCTGCACGAGGAGGGCTACCGCTTCGAGCTGTACGAGGTCGACATCGAGAGCGAGGAGCTGCTGCTCAAGCGCCTGCTGGAGAAGATCCCGGTGGTCGAGATCGACGGCGAGGTCGTCTCCGAGCTGGTCCTCGACGAAGCGGCCGTGCGAGCGAGGCTCGATACTGTGGAGGCGTGAGCGCCTTGATCGAAGAGCAGGACGCAGCCGCCGGGCTGATCGTCGACGGTGAGCGCCTCTCGCTCGGCGTCGCGGCGCGGCTCTCTCGCTACCTGCAGGTCCTCACACAGGCGCGCAAGATGGGTCGCGAGACGATCTCCTCGCAGGAACTCTCCGAGTACACGCACATCAACCCAACTCAGATCCGGCGCGACCTCTCCGGTTTCGGCAAGTTCGGCAAGCGCGGCGTCGGCTACAACGTCGAGTCGCTGGTCGCGGAGATCCGCAAGATCCTGCGCACCTCGGGTCAGCACAACATCGCTCTCTTCGGCGCCGGCAACCTCGGCCAGGCGATCGCCAGCTCCGACATCTTCGCCGACCACGGCTTCCAGATCGTTGCCATGTTCGACGTCGACAGCGATGTGGTCGGCAGCGAGGTCGGCGGTTTGCGGGTGCGGGATTTCAGCGAGCTGAAGGCTGTCGTCTCCGACCAGGAGATCGTCGTCGGTGTGCTCGCGGTTCCCGCCGCCGCCGCCCAGGCCGTCGCCGACCGGCTGGTCGAGGCAGGCGTGACGATCATCTTCAACTACTCCGAGCAGCTGCTCCAGGTGCCGCCCGAGGTGACCGTGCATACCTCCAGTCCAGCCGTCGACCTGCTCTACGCGCTCTACTTCTATCTGACCTGAGAGCTGGCCTGCCCTTGTCCCTGGACCTCGACCTCGCGCGGGAGAGATTCGAGTCCTCCACCGACTTCACGATCGGTTTGGAGGAGGAGTTCGCGATCCTCGACCCAGCGACACTGGAGCTCGAGCACCGATTCGAGGACGTCTACGCGGCCTGCCAGGACGACGAGCTGCTGGCCGATTCGGCGGCGGGCGAGCTGATCGCCTCCGAGATCGAGATTCGCTCGGGACGCGCCGAGAGCTTCGCCGAGGCGGTCGCCCTGCAGTACGAGCGCCGCGTGCGCCTCTTCGGCCTGGTCGAGCGGATGGGGCTGACCCTCGGTGCGATGGGCACCCATCCCTGGGCGAGCTACCTGGACCAGCGGATCATCGACACTCCCCACTACAACCGTCTGCGGCGCGAGCTGGGCTGGGTCGCGCAGCGCAACAACACCTGGAGCCTGCACGTGCACATGGGCGTGCGCGGCGCCGATCGGGCGATCGCGGTCTGCGACTGGATGCGCGAGCTGCTGCCGCTGCTGCTTGCGGTCTCGGCGAACTCCCCCTTCCTCGACCGCAACGACAGCGGCCTGCACACGGTGCGCACCGAGATCTTCACCCGCACCTTCCCGCGCTGTGGGGTGCCCTCGCCGTTCCGCGACTGGCCGAGCTACGCCGAGTTCGTCGACCTGCTGGTGCGGACCCAGGCCGTGGTCGAGTCGACCCAGCTGTGGTGGAGCGTGCGGCCGCACCACA
>DATNHC010000044.1:0-6803 GCA_035605155.1 Solirubrobacterales bacterium | reverse complement strand
CGATGACCTCCCAGATGTCGATGCCCATGCGATCGGTGAGCATCGCCATCTCGTTGACCATGGCGATGTTGACCGAGCGGAAGATGTTCTCCAGCAGCTTCGAGAGCTCTGCCGTCTCGGGGGTCGAGAGGACGACGACCTCGTCACAGATCAGCGAGTAGAGCTCGTGGGCGCGCTGCGAGCAGGCCTCGGTCAAGCCACCGACCAGCTTCGGCGTGGTGCGCACCGTGTAGTCGGTGCGGCCAGGGTCGATTCGCTCGGGGGAGAAGGCGACCTGGAAGTCCGTGCCGGCGGAAAGGCCGGACTCCTCGAGGATCGGAGCAAGCCGCTCGCGCGTGGTGCCAGGGTAGGTGGTCGACTCGAGCACGACGAGCTGGTTGGGCTGTAGGACCTGGGCCAGGGCCGCGCCGGCGTCGAGCAGGTAGCTGAGATCGGGCTCGCGCGAGCCAGTGAGCGGCGTGGGCACGCAGATGATCACCGCTTCGCAGGATGCGAGGTCGGCATGGCGGGTAGTCGGTTGCAGCCGCTCGCCGAGTGGTGCGAGGGCTGCGTCGGGAATGTCCTCGATGTAGCTCTCACCGCGCTCGAGGCTCTCCACCTTGCGCTGGTCCGCGTCGAGGGCGACGACCTCATTGTCTGCCTCGGCGAAGGCGACGGCGAGGGGCAGGCCGACGTAGCCGAGCCCGATGATCCCGATCTTCATCGCGCGGGAGTCTAGACACGTCGGGCGCGGCCGCGGGGCGACGGCCGGTAGCATGCCGCGCCGCCACCCCGACAGGAGACGAAAGCGAGACATGAGCGAGCAGACCTACGAGCTGACCACCGACCAGGCCGAGCGCGAGGCTTCCGGCGCGCACGCCTACGGGCGCTACCTCGAGGAGTTCGAGGTCGGCGCCGTCTACAAGCACTGGCCGGCGAAGACCGTGACCGAGGCCGACGATCACCTCTTCTGCCTGGTCACGATGAACCACCACCCGCTGCACCTCAACGACGTCTATGCGAAGGGCTCGCAGCAGGGCCGCAACGTGGTCGTCGGGCCGCTGGTCTACTCGCTCGCGCTCGGCATGTCGGTCTCCGATATCTCCGGCAAGGCGATCGCAAACCTGGCTACCGAAGACCTCAGCCATCCCAACCCGGTCTTCCACGGCGACACGCTCTTCTGCGAGACCGAGGTGCTCGAGGTCAAGCCTTCCAAATCAAAGCCCGATCGCGGCGTGGTCAAGGTCCACACCCGCGTCCTCAACCAGGACGGCGTCCTGGTCGCCGAGTTCAAGCGCCTGGTGCTGGTTCCGCGCAAGAACCCCGGGCAGGCGCCAACGCCCGAGGGCGACGTCGAGTAGCCGCGATCCGCGCTTGCGCGGATCGCATTTGAGAGCCGTTACCTTCGGCGCGCCCCAAGCGTGTCGAGCGGTGCGAGCGTTGGCGTATGCCCAGCGCCAACCCAAGACTCCCCGAACTGCATCAAATTCTCGGTCTGGCAGGTAGAGAATTTGATGCAGTTCGTCCTGCTGGCAGGCCGGCATGAAGGACCGGCAGGCGACAAAGGTGATTCGCGAGCTCGCCGAGCGACAGCACGGCGTTCTCGCTCGTTGGCAGCTCTTGGAGATCGGCCTTGGAGATCGGCTAAATCAAGACCGAGTGGAAGCCGGCATCTTGATTCCGATTTTCCAGGGCGTCTTTTCTCTGGGTCACGGGCGTATCAGCAGGCGGGGCCGGTGGATGGCCGCCGTTCTCGCCTCTGGGCCTGGCGCGGTGCTTTCGCATGGAAGCGCGATGGAGCTCTGGGGGATGCGCGGGTCGCGAGGTGACATCGAGGTGCTTCGCCACTCGGGTGGAGTCCATCGCCGTCGTCCGGGAATTCGCCTGCACCAAACGCGCTCGCTTCCAGAGAACCATGTCACCGTAGAGCAGGGAATTCCGGTCACCACCCCAGAGCGAGCCTTGCTTGACATGGCTGGTCGCCTTGAAGCGAAGCAGCAAGAGCGGGCGCTGGTGGCTGGCGACAAGAACGGTTGCGTGCACTGGCCCAAACTGCAAGGCGTGCTTAGGAGGTGGCGGGGAAAAAGGGGGATCGGTCGGCTGCGGCAGGTCGCGATGGAAGTGGATCCACGTGCCGCTGACACCTTCTCGCCGATGGAGGTCGACTTCTTGGCGCTCTGCCGCGAGTTTGGCCTGTCGCTTCCGCAGGTCAATGTCTGGGTCGAGGGCTTCCTCGTCGATTTCTACTGGCCGAGCCAGCGAGTGGTTGTCGAAACGGATAGCTACGAACATCACGCCAATCGCCCGGCATTCGAGGATGATCACGAACGCACAGTCAGGCTGACCGTCGCCGGCTACGAAGTCCACCGGGCTACCTGGCGGATGCTCGCCTGGAACCCCGATCCCTTCATGAAGCTCGTTCGCAGCTCCCTCCACAAGCGAACTGCATCAAATTCTCTACCTGCCAGACCGAGAATTTGATGCAGTTCGGGTGGGGCGTTTGAATGGTGAGCGAGGGTTAGTGGGCCTCGTCGCTCGCGTGGGCCGGGGGGCGGGACTCCTCGGCCAGGGAGGTGATCTCGAGGGGGCCGTGGGCGGCCGCCTCGAGCACCTCGGTTGCCTCTTCGGCAGAGCGGGCGTAGAGCTCGACCAGCATGTGGACGACGACCTGCTCCTCGTCGTGCTTGTGGAAACGCACGTGGGCGAAGAACTCGCGCACGCCGGCGTCGCCGAAGGCCGCGTAGGTTAGGAACTCGGCGGCTTCGGGCCCCGAGCAGGTCTCGACCCGGTCCTGGTCGACGCGCACCGTGCAGGAAGCGACCCAAGGGGTGCCCGCGACCATCCGCTCCCAGCGGTCCTCGACCGGGACCACCTGGTTGTCTTGGAACGTCAGGTGAGGCTGGTCGTGCATGCAGTCGACGCACTGCACGAGAGCCTCCTGGACCTCGTCGATGCCCTCGGCGAGAACGCCACTGCCGGGATCGACGCGGCGGATCGCGTCGTAGTGGATCTGGATCTCGAGGTTCTGGGACCAGCAGCGGTAGCAGCGCAGCCATGCGGAGCGGTCCCCGTTGAGCTCGCTCATCGACCCATTGTCGCGCGCCGCTGGCTTCGGTGCTATGCGACGCGGCTCAAACGGCGGTGGGAGCGCCGGCGCGGCGGGCGACGAGGTCGACGATCTCGCCCATGATCTTGTTGATGTCGAAGTCCTTCGGCGTGTAGACCCCGTCGACGCCGGCCTCGCGCAGGTGCTCGGCATCGACGGGGGGGATGATGCCGCCGGCGACGACCGGTACCGCGACGCCCTCGTCGCGCAGCATGCGGACGACCTCCGGGACCAGCTCGAGGTGGGAGCCGGAGAGGATCGAGAGGCCGACCACGTCGACGTCCTCCTGCAGCGCCGACTCGGCGATCTCCTCGGGTGTGAGGCGGATGCCCTGGTAGATGACCTCCATGCCGGCGTCGCGGGCGCGCAGGGCGATCTGCTCGGAGCCGTTGGAGTGGCCATCGAGGCCCGGCTTGCCGACGAGGATCTTGATCCGGTGCCCGAGCCGCTCGGAGACCTCGTCCACACGCCGGCGGACGGCGTCGAGCTCGTCGCGATCGGCGGGCGGGGCAGCGCCGTCGACGCCGGTCGGGGCTCGGTAGGCGCCAAACGCCTCGCGCAGCACGGCTGCCCACTCCCCGGTTGTGGCGCCCGCCTTGGCGGCGGCGATCGTCGCCGGCATGATGTTCTGCCCTTCGTCCGCGGCGACGCGTTCCAGCTCGTCGAGCGCCACCTGCACGGCATCTTCGTCGCGCTCGGCTTTCCAGCGCGCCAGCGCCTCGACCCGTTCGCGCTCGACCTCGGCGTCGGGGGTGAGGATGCCGCCGTCGGCGCCGGCGGTCAGCGGGGAGTCCTCGCTCTCGGTGAAGCTGTTCTGACCGACGACCTTCTGCTCGCCCGTCTCGATTCGCGCCACCCGCTCGCGGTGGGACTCGACCAGGCGGGCCTTCATGTAGGGGACCGCGGCGACCGCGCCGCCGTGATCCTCGACCACCGCCATCTCGGCGCGGGCTCCCTCGGTCAGCTCCTCGACCAGTCCCTCCATCACCTTCGAGCCCTCGAAGACGTCGGGGTACTCGAGCAGGTCGGTCTCGTTGGCGAGCACCTGCTGGATGCGCAAGCTCCACTGCTGATCCCAGGGGCGGGGGAGGCCCATTGCCTCGTTCCAGGCGGGCAGCTGAATCGCGCGGGCACGAGCGTCGCGGCTCAGGGTCACGGCAAGCGCCTCGAGCACGATGCGCTGGATGTTGTTCTCCGGCTGGGCCTCGGTCAGGCCGAGCGAGTTGACCTGCACGCCGTAGCGGAAGCGCAGCATCTTCTCGTCAGTGACGCCGTAGCGCTCGCGGCCGATCTCGTTCCAGAGCCGCCCCATCGCGCGCAGCTTGGCGATCTCCTCGACCAGCCTGATCCCCGCGTTGACGAAGAACGAGATGCGGCCGAAGACCTTGGCGAAGTCCGCCTCGGCAACCTGGCCGCGTGCCTTGACCTCGTCGAGCACGGCGATGCCGGTCGAGAGCGCGTAGGCGATCTCCTGCACGGGCGTTGCCCCCGCCTCCTGCAGGTGGTAGCTGCAGATGTTGGTCGGGTTCCAGCTCGGAACCTCGTTGACGGTGAAGGCGACCATGTCGGCGATCAGCCGCATCGAGGGCTCGGGCGGGAAGGCGTAGGTGCCGCGCGAGAGGTACTCCTTGATGATGTCGTTCTGGGTCGTGCCCTTCAGCTGGGCCCGCTCGACGCCGTTCTCCTCGGCGACGGTGACGTAGAGGCCGAGCAGCCAGGCGGCAGTGGCGTTGATCGTCATCGAGGTGTTCATCTCGTCGAGCGGGATCCCGTCGAGCAGCTGGTGCATGTCGCCCTTGTGGGCGATCGAGACGCCGACCTTGCCGACCTCGCCTCGAGCGAGGACGTGATCCGGGTCATAGCCGGTCTGCGTGGGCAGATCGAAAGCGACGGAAAGGCCCGTCTGGCCCTTGGCAAGATTGCCCCGGTAGAGCTCGTTCGAGCGCCGCGCGTCGGAGTGTCCGGCGTAGGTGCGCATCACCCAGGGGCGGTCACGCTCGGGAAGACGGTGCTCGCTCACGACCGTCAATGATATTTGCCCCGGCCGAAATCCACCGTTCACCGGGCGATGGGCCGCATCTTTCCACCCTTGCTGTGTTTAGGCTGCGCAGGAGCGCGGCGCGAAGGAAGCTGCATATCTGACCTTCGTGACCGAGCGAAGCGCGACATTTATGACCATGAGATCGCTGCGCATTGCCGCATTCGTTGCCCTGCTTGCCACCGCCGTGGCGCTCGTTCCGAGCGCCCGCGCGGCCCTGGTCGGCATTTATCGCAACGGCATGGAGAGCAAAGGCCAGCTGGCCCAGGTGACCAAGCTCTCCGGCAAGCGCTGCGCCCGCGGGGCCACCGACCATGCCTTCTTGATCACGATCGGCAAGCAGACTCGGGAGTGCGCCTACAGGACTCCTGTCTTCGGCCGTGATCTGGAGATCGCGGCAACCGAGCGGCTGCTCGACAAGACGCCGAAATCGGTGCAGCAGGCCGCATTCCTGGCGGTCGAGTTGCGCTCCGGCAGCGGCGCTCGCTACCAGCTCGCCGTCTATCCGGTGCAGCGCAAGGCGCAGCTGCGCAAGATCACCGAAGAGGGGAGCATCGAGTACCTGCACATCGAGAAGGACGTCGCCGGAATCGGCGCAGTCGATCGTGCCAACCAGCTGCGCCTGCGTGCTTTCAACGTCACCGAGGGCCCGGAAAAGGGCAGTTGCCGCATTCTCGCCTTCGTCGGCGGCGAACTGGTTGCCGACGTCGTCGACGTCGCGGCGGGCGAGCTCAGCGGCCGCGCATCGGGATTCTCGGTCGGCTCACCCAGGACTGCCAAGGGTGCGCAGGCGAGTGTCGATGACGTGGTTGTGCGCGTCCCGAGTCCCTTCTAGCTCTGCTTGAAGGCCCACTCGGCCACGCGGTAGACGTGTTCGACCGCGCCACGCCGCTGCTGGGTATCGACCAGCTCGATGCATTCCAGCTCGCGCAGCACCCGCACGTGGTAGGCGATCGTGCGGACGTCAACGCCAAGCCGTTCGGAGATCGCTTTGGGACTGGACGCACCGGCGGCAATCAGTTTCAGGGCCTCTGTGCGCAGCGAGTTGGAGAGGGCCTTCGCCAGACGCTGGTCGATCGAAACTGGTTGGGGAGCCACGGACGCTATCTCCAAGGCGGTATTGAGTGCGAGCAACCGATTCTACGGCATAACTATTTTGAGTAGTTAAGTGCATTTTAAGCCACGTTCTTCAGCGGACTACCTTTGATTGGTGGAATTTCCGCATAATGCGAGGATGTCCACGACGACGGTCGAGAGGCCGCGCAGCAGAGGGCCGGGCGCCGGGCTGGGTGGCGACTGGCGGGTGATCGTACGCAACGATGACCACAACACCTTCGATCACGTAGCCGAGACGTTGTCGCGGATTTTGCCGGGGGTCAGCCTCGATCGGGGCCATCAGCTGGCGCAGAGCATCCATAACGACGGCCAGGCAATCGTTTGGAGCGGCCCTCGTGAGCTGGCCGAGCACTTCTGGGAGCAGCTCGAGGCTGCCGGCCTGACGATGGCCCCCCTCGAGCGGGCGTGAAGGTTCTAAAAGGCCTACCGGGCAGAGGCGCGCGCTGCTACTCCGCTGCCAGCAGGGTGTGCCAGGCGGGCAGCAGCGGGATGTCATGGAGGTCGATCACCGCGGCCCGCGCCTTCTCGATCTCGTCCGAGAACCAGTAGCGCTCGAAGTCCGCG
>DATNHC010000043.1:0-2456 GCA_035605155.1 Solirubrobacterales bacterium | reverse complement strand
TTGTCTGCACCGGCCGCTCGACCGTGGCCCAGCGCGTGCGGGCTCTGCGCCTAGGGGTCGACGATTGGGTCTCAAAGCCCTGTCACCCAGAGGAGGTGATGGCCCGTATCGAGGCCGTCTCGCGTCGCCGCCGTCGCAGTCGCGCCGGGATCGAGACCGGTCCGGTGGTCGCCGGCGAGCTCGAGATCCGCGCCGACCAGTTCCAGGCCTTCGTCGGCGAAGGCAGTCTCGATCTGACCCGCCGCGAGTTCGAGCTGCTGCAGTTGCTCGCCGATGCCGCGGGCCAGGTGCTCGAGCGCGAGGCGATCTACCAGCGGGTCTGGGGCTATGCGATGGCCCATGGCGACCGCTCGGTCGACGTCTTCATCCGCAAGCTTCGCCAGAAGCTCGAGAAGCGCTCGCCGGGCTGGCGCTACATCCACACCCACTTCGGTGTCGGTTACCGCTTCGACCCCGAGGGCGTCGGCGGTGCTCTCCCGGATGCGCCATCCGAGGACTCGCTTCAACCCCCCAGCGGGGTGGATTCACAAGTAGTTCACAGCACCTTTACGGCTGCGTAACGCGCTCAGCCGCTGAGTGCAGCGATCCTCGCTGGGATGCTGGAGATTCGCCCCGAGGAGCACGCGGCGCTGGTCGATGGGCGACCGTTGAGCCTGACCATGCGCGAGTTGCAGCTGCTCAGCACACTCGCCGCTCATCCGCAGCGCATCCTGACGCGCGAGGAGCTCTACGCCGAAGTCTGGGGTCGCCAGCCGCGTCACGACGACCGCTCGGTCGACGTCTACGTCAGTCGCCTGCGCTCGAAGTTGAGCGCGGCGCTGCCCGGCCAGCGCCTGATCCACACCCACAGCGGCATCGGCTATCGCTTCTCACCCGATGGCTGAGGCGCCGCCTCCGTCTCTGGTCGTTCTTTACATCTTTTTCACAATCCCGATACACGCAGGTAACAAGCTGCGTAGAGGCCGTTGAGAGTGTGACGCCGTCAGCGGCCGCAGGGCCGTCAACTGGAGTGAACAACGAGAAGGAGACAGAGTGATTAGCTCTAGAAGGCTCGTGGTGGTCGTCGCCTCCGCTGCCGCCCTGGCGGTCGGGGTGGCGGCCTGCGGCAGCGACGACGAAAGTACGGCCGGCACCGGAGGAGAAGACCTCTCCGGATCGATCCGCATCGACGGATCTAGCACGGTGGCACCTCTCACCGAGGCGGTCGCCGAGCAGTTCGAATCCGAAAACTCGGGGGTCAGAGTGACGGTAGGCACCTCCGGAACCGGGGGTGGCTTCGAAAAGTTCTGCGCCGGCGAGACGGCGATCTCCGACGCCTCCCGTGCGATCGAGCCCGAAGAGGTCGAAGCCTGCGAGAAGAAGGGGATCTCCTACGAGGAGGTGCGGGTCGCCACCGACGCCCTGACCGTCGTCGTCAATCCCGAGAACCCGGTCAACTGCCTGACCGTCGAGCAGCTCGGGGCGATCTGGGGCCCGGACTCGAAGATCTCCAACTGGAGCGAAGTCCCCGCTCTCAAAGAGGACTTCGACGAGGAGCTGCAGCTCTTCGGCCCGGGCACGGACTCTGGCACGTTCGACTACTTCACCGAGGAAATCAACGGTGAGGAGGGTGCCTCGCGCAAGGACTACAACAACGTCGGCGAGAACGACAACGCCACGGTCACGGGCGTCGAGGGCTCACCGGGTGGGATGGGCTACTTCGGCTACTCCTTCTACCAGGAGAACGAAGGCGCTCTGAAGGCACTTGAAGTCGACGGCGGCAAAGGCTGCGTCGCCCCCTCGGCCGAAACCGCTCAGAACGACGAATACGTGCCGCTCAGCCGGCCGCTCTTCATCTACCCGAGTAGCGAAGCTCTGGAAAAGCCCGAGGTGAAGGCGTTCGTCGACTATTACCTCGACAACGTCAACGAAATCGCCGAAGCGGTCGGCTTCATCCCGTTGACCGAAGAGCAGCTGCAAGCGTCCAAGGACGCCACCGCGAAACTCGGCTAGCGAGTTGCTGCTGCAGGAATCCAAGCCTCGTTACGGCGAGAAGGCCATCCAAGGCCTTCTCGCCGCCTGCGGCATCCTCTCCGTCCTCACGACGACCGCCATCGTCATCTCTCTGCTCGGGCCGACGATCGGCTTCTTCGAGGTCGTCCCGGCCAAGGATTTCTTTTTCGGGATCGACTGGACGCCCCAGTTCGAGCCACCTAGCTTCGGCGTGCTGGCGATCGTCGCCGGCACGCTCAACGTGACCATTTGGGCAATGCTCTTCGCGGTCCCGATCGGCCTAGGCACCGCTGTCTACCTCAGCGAGTACGCCAGTCCCCGGGTGCGCAAAACGGTCAAGCCGGTGCTCGAGATCCTCGCCGGCATCCCCACCGTGGCAATCGGCATCTTCGCCCTCACCTTCATCCTGCCCAATGTCATCCAGCCGCTCTGGCCAGGCGACTTTCTCGGTGGCGCCGAGAAGC
>DATNHC010000042.1:0-25729 GCA_035605155.1 Solirubrobacterales bacterium | reverse complement strand
GGCATCGGCTGGACATAGCCACGGCGCGATCGGAGCGCTACCCGCACCCGGGGGCGCTGCCCGTGGTCGAGCCCGGCGCCGACCTTACGGAAGACCTGGCGCGCCGCGATTTCACGATCAACGCGATGGCGCTGCCGCTGCAGGGCGAGGTGCGCCTGATCGACCCCCACGGCGGGCATGCAGACCTGACCAGCGAGTGGTTGCGGGTGCTGCACGAGCGCTCGTTCCTCGACGATCCGACCCGCGCGATCCGCGCCGCGCGCTACGCCGCCCGGTTCGGCTTCGAGCTCGAGCCACACACGGCCGAGCTTCTGAGCAAGGCAAATTTGGGCAAGGTCTCGGCGAATCGTCGCGACGCCGAGCTGCTGCGCTTGGCCGGAGAGGCCGAGGCGGTCCGTGCCTTCGAGCTGATCGAGGAGTGGAAGGTCGTGACCCTGTGCGACGACGGCGCCGATATCGCCGCCCGAGTCGACGCCCTGCTCGCCAAGGAGCCGTGGCGTGGGTTCGCACCTCGCGATCGGGCTCTGTTCGCCGCTGCGCTGGAGCCCCGGGGCGGGGAGGAGGCCCTCGCCAAGCGCGACCCCAAGCCCCCGTCGGAGGCCGTCGCCCTGGCCGAGGGATTCAGCCCGATCGACCTGCTGATCGCTCGCGCGCTGGGGGCCGAGTGGCTCGACGAGTATGTGGGCAAGTGGCGAAAGGTCGAGCTGGCGATCGACGGGAGCGATCTGATCGCCGCCGGCGTGTCCGAGGGACCGGCCGTCGGCCGCGGCCTGCGGGAGGCCTTGCGGCGCAAGCTCGACGGCCAGGTCGAGGGCCGCGAGGCCGAGCTGCAAGCGGCACTCGCGGCGGCTGGAGGCGACGATGGAGTGGCGTGAGGCGGACGGCGTCCGCTGGCTGCAGGCTGGCCTGTCGGGCGCCACGGCGGCCTTCACGACACGCATCGGCGGCGTCAGCGGGCCGCCCTTCGACCGCCTCAACCTCGGAGTCCTCACCGACGACGAGACCGGGTCGGTGATCGAGAACCGCCACCGGCTCGCGGCGGCGCTCGGCTTCGCGCCGGAGCGGATCGCGGTCGGCAGACAGGTGCACGGCGGCGAGCTACACGCACACGCCGCGCCCCAGTCGCCCAGCCCCTTCGCCCAGCCGGGCAGTCCGATCCCAGAGGTCGACGGCCACCTCACCGCGGAGGTCGATTTGGCCCTGCTCGTCTTCGTCGCCGACTGCGTCCCGGTGGCGCTTGCCGGTCCGGGCGGCGTGGCGATGCTGCACTGCGGCTGGCGTGGTCTGGCCGGTGCAGGGGGCGACCGGCCCGGCGGGGGCATGATCGCTCGTGCGGTCGAGGCCATCGGTGCGACCGACGCTGCGATCGGGCCGTCGATCGGGCCCTGCTGCTACGGGGTCGGCGAGGAGGTCCTCGATGCCTTCGCCCCCCTGGGCAGCGGCATCTCCACCGCGCAGGGGCTCGATCTGCCTGAGGTCACGCGCCGCCTCCTGCGAGAGGCCGGCGTCGAGCGGATCGAGTCGAGCGGGCTCTGCACCGGCTGTGAGCCGGAGCTCTTCTTCTCACACCGGCGAGACGCCGGCCGCACGGGCAGGCAGGCAGGTCTCGTGTGGCGCGATCGGTCGGAGGCCCAGCGATGCCCGGTCTGATCCACGGACTGGAGCCCGCCAAGATCGCCGCCAATCTCGAGCGCGCGCGCGAGATCGCCGGCCCCAACGTCGAGCTGCTCGCCGCGACCAAGTACGTGCCGGTAGAGGAGATGGGCGCCCTGGCCGAGGCCGGTGTCTCCCTCGTCGGCGAGAACCGCCAGCAGGACCTGGCCGCCAAGCACGAGCGCTGGGGCGAGCGCTTCGAGTGGGACTTCATCGGCAACCTGCAGAGCCGCAAGGTGAAGCTGCTGCTGCCGATCTGCCGCCTGATCCACTCGGTGGCCAGCGAGTCGGCGCTCGAGCAGCTCGGGCGTCATGGCGGCCCGGACACCGAGATCCTCGTCGAGGTGAACGTCGCCGGCGAGCAGAGCAAGGGCGGCTTTGCCCCGGACGCCCTGGCCGAGCTGATCGAGCGCTGTCCGGTCCGCGTCGTTGGCCTGATGACGATGCCTCCGTTCAGCCCGGATCCCGAGAGCTCGCGGCCCCACTTCGCTCGCCTGGCCGAGCTTGCAGCCGAGCATCGGCTCGAGCGCCTTTCGATGGGGACGTCACAGGATTGGCAGGTGGCAATCGAGGAGGGCGCGACGATCGTCCGCATGGGCACGGCTCTGTACTTGTAGGAGGGGCCTCGATAGTCATAATTCTCTGGAGGACTCGGCCCGTACAGGCCGAAAAGGCGTAAACCATGGCCCTTCGCGACACCTGGCATAGAGCGCTGGTCTACTTCGGTCTTGCCGAGGACCACGACTACGGCCCCGAATACGAAGACGAATTCGATCCCGAAACCGGCACCGAAGACGCCTTCGACAGCCGCCGTGAGTCCTCCGCGCAGGTGCGGCGCCTGCCCAGCTCGCGGCGCTCGCGGCGTGACGAGATCGACGACATCTTCGCCGACGACGAGCCGATCTCGGCCTCGCGCACCCGCACCCTGCGCCCGGTGGGAAACGGCGACTCCGACGTGCAGGTCCATCTCGTCATCCCGCGCAACTTCAACGACGCCCAGCAGGTCGCCGATCAGTTCAAGCGCTCGGTGCCGGTCATCCTCAACCTGCAGACGACCGACCATGAGCTTTCGAAGCGGATGATCGACTTCTGCTCCGGCTTGACCTACTCGCTCGACGGCGGCATGCAGCGGATCGCCGAGAAGATCTTCCTGCTGACACCGCGCAACGTCGAGGTCTCGGCCGAGGAGAAGGCACGTCTCCTCGACAAAGGCTTCTTCAACCAGTCCTAGCTCCGACTAGTCTCCGCGGCGATGATCGTCGGATTCGCCGGATCGGGGAGCATGGCTGCAGCGATGGCACGCGGGTTGGCCGGCGAGGTCGACTCGATGCTCTTCACCGACGCAGGCTCGGGCCGCGCTGCGAGCTTGTCGGCGGAGGTCGGGGGGGAGGCAGTGGGCTCCAACGGCGAGCTGGCCGAGCGCGCCGATCTGGTCGTGCTCGCCGTCAAGCCGGCGGTGCTGGAGCAAGCCGCGGCGGAGCTGGCCAACGCCGGCGTCGTCGTTTCGCTGCTTGGCGCCACGCCGTTGGAGAGGGTTGGCCAGGCTTTCCCGAACGCCAGGGTCGTGCGGGTGATGCCCAACGTCGCGGTCGAGGTGCGCCGGGGCGTGCTCTGCGTCGCCGGCGAGGTGGATCGCAACCTTCGCGCCCTGCTCGAGACCCTGGGCCACGTGGTTGAGCTGCCCGACTCGGAGTTCGACGCGGCGACCGCGGTGATGGGCTGCTCGCCCGCCTACCTCGCGCTTGCCGTCGAGGCGATTGCCGAGGCCGGCGTCGCCGACGGCCTCGATGCGGAGCTGGCGCGCGAGCTGGTGGTCGAGACCACGGCTGGGACTGCCGAGCTCCTGCGCATCCGACATCCCGCCGACGTGCGCAAGGCCGTCGCCTCGCCCGGCGGCAGCACCGAGGCCGGCCTCGAGGCGCTCGATCGCGAGGGAGCGCGGAAGGCCTTCGGGGCTGCGGTCAGGGCGTCCTTGGAGAGGATGCGGGGATGATCCTGCTTGCCCTGACCCGGAGCGACGTCGCCGACTACGTCAGCGCTCTCTTCACCGTCTACATCATCCTCATCTTCCTCAACGTGCTGATCTCCTGGGTGCCGCGGATGCCCTACAACCGGGGCCTGCGGGCGACGCTCGACTTCATCAAGGAGACGACCGACCCCTACCTCAACCTCTTCCGCCGCTTCCTGCCGCCGATCGGCGGCGGTGGCTTTGCGCTAGACCTCAGCCCGATCCTCGGCGTGATTGCCCTCTTCGTGCTGCGCGTGATCGTCGTCGGCCTGATCGAAGGGTGAGTCGCAGCAGCGCCAGCGCTCGCGCTTGGCGCCTCGCCGCCGCGCTCTGCGGCTTCGTCGTCGTCCTCGATCAGGCCGTCAAGGCCGCGATCGAGGCCAAGCTCGTGCCGGGTGAGGAGGTCGACGTGCTCGGCCCACTGGAACTGACCCTTTCGCACAACAGCGGCATCGCCTTCGGGCTCGCCAGCGGCGGGGGCACACGGCTCGTGCTGGTCACAGGGCTTGCCCTGCTGGTCGTCGGCTACGTCTTCTCGCGCGATCCGCTCCGACCGGGAATGTGGGTCGCTGCGGGCCTCTTGGCCGGCGGAGCGCTGGGCAACCTCGCCGACCGGGTGCGAGCCGACGCCGTCACCGACTACGTGCAGATCGGCGCCTGGCCGGCCTTCAACCTCGCCGACGTCGCCGTCACCGTCGGCGTCGTCCTGCTCGCCATCTCTTACCTCTACGAGGGCCCGTCGCAAGCGAAGCCCGAGGAGCTTTCGTGAGCGAGGCTCTGCGCATCGCCCACCTCGACGAGGCGCTGGCGGTCATCGAGAAGCCAGCGGGAATGGTGGTCCACCCGGCGCCCTCGCACCAGGGCTCGACCCTGGTCGACGAGCTGGGCGAGCTGCTCGGCGGTGGCGCCGACCCCGAGCGGCCCGGCATCGTGCACCGGCTCGACAAGGGCACCAGCGGCCTGTTGGTCGTTGCCCGCACCGACGAGGCCCACACCGCCCTTCAGGCTCAGGTCCAGCGCCGCGAGGTCGAGCGCGTCTACCTGGCCCTGGCGCGCGGCCGCATCGCCTCGCGCACCGGCACGATCGACGCCCCGATCGGTCGTGCCGCGCGCCAGCGCCACCGCATGGCTGTCTCGGGTGCCGCCTCCCGCCAGGCGCGTACCCACTTCACCGTGCTCGAGCTGCTCGCCGCGGAGACCTACCTGGAGGCGCGGTTGGAGACCGGCCGCACGCACCAGATCCGCGCCCACTTCGCCGCCATCGACCACCCGCTCGCCGGTGACAGCACCTACGGCGGGGAGATCAAGTACGGCCTCGAGCGCCAGTTCCTCCACGCCCACCGCCTCGCCTTCGAGCATCCGGCGAGCGGAGAGCGATTGAGCTTCGTCTCCGAGCTGCCAAGCGACCTGGCCGCCGCTCTGGCGGCGGCCCGCGCTGCCTAGCTCGGGAAAACCCCTCTAGAATCCACCGGCTCGGAAACCCGACCCCCGTCGACTCCGATCCGGATCCTGACCGGCAACGCGCCGGGTCCCGGCTAGGGCGGCGGGGAAACCGCATCGCAAGCAAGGAGCTTCACCCATGCCAGAGGCAGGCCTCAAAGAGCTGCTGGAGGCCGGAGTCCACTTCGGCCACCAGACCCGTCGCTGGAACCCGAACATGCGCCGCTACATCTTCGGCGAGCTCGACGGGATCCACATCATCGACCTGATCCAGACCGAGGCGCTGCTGGAGAACGCGCGACGCTTCGCCGGCGAGCTGGCCAGCGGCGGCGGCACGGTGCTCTTCGTCGGCACCAAGAAGCAGGCGCGCGGCCCGGTCGAAGAATGGGCCGACCGCTGCAAGATGCCCTACGTCAACCAGCGCTGGCTGGGCGGCCTGTTGACCAACTTCAACACGATGTCGGCGCGGATCGCCCGCCTGCACGAGCTCACCGCTTGGCGCGACGAGGGCAAGCTCGCGCTGCTGCCGACCAAGGAGCGCATGGGCATGCAGGCCGAGCTGACCAAGCTCGAGTACAACCTCGGCGGCGTGCGCGACATGGACCGCCTCCCCGATGCGGTCTTCGTCACCGACCTCAAAACCGAGGAGATTGCCGTGCGCGAGGCCGCTCGCCTGCGCATCCCGATCATCGGCTTGGTCGACACTAACTGCGACCCGACGCCAATCGACTACGTGATTCCCGGCAACGACGATGCGATCCGCTCCTGCCAGCTGGTGATCGGCACGATCGGCGGCGCGATCTCGGAGGGCGCCGGCGCCTGGCGGGCGCAGGAGGACCGCCGCATCGCCGAGGAAATGGTGCGCCGCAAAAAGGAAGAGGAAGAGCGCAAGAAGCGCGAGGAGGAAGAGAAGGCGCGCGTCGAAGCGGAGGAAGCGGCGAAAAAGGCGGCGGTCGAGGCGGAGGCGGCGAAGCAGGCTGAGCAGGCGCAGGCGGCTGCCAAGGCGCCTAGTGCTCCGGCTCAGGGCTCAGACCCATCGGCCGCGGGTCCTGTCGCCGCAGGGGACCCACCGCCCCCTGCGGTAGCTGAAGCTTCCTCGGGGGCGGTCCCCCCTGCGGCGCCACCCGCGGGAGAAGCGGATGAGGCTGCGGGGTCTGAGGCCGTTGAGGCGGCCGCGCCAGCGGAGGAGGAGAAAGCTGATGCCCCAGCGGCTGAGGCAACCGCCTCGGCGGAGGAGAAAGCTGGGCAGGACGAGGCTCCGGCGGAGACTGAGAAAGCCGAGGAGGGGAAATGAGCGTTTCGGCTGCCGATGTGAAGGCGCTGCGGGATCGGACCGGGGCCGCGATGATGGACTGCAAGGCGGCGCTTGCCGAGGCCGACGGGGACGCGGAGCGTGCTGTCGAGATCCTGCGGGTGAAGGGGCAGGCGTCTGCCGCCAAGCGCGAAGGGCGCGGCACGAGCGAGGGGGTCGTCGCCTCCTACATCCACGCCAACGACAAGGTCGGGGCGATGGTCGAAGTGCAGTGCGAGACCGACTTCGTCGCCCGCAACGAGGACTTCAGGGCCTTCGCCTACGAGGTTGCCCTGCACGTCGCGGCGACGGCTCCCAAGTACGTGACGATCGAGGAGATCCCGGCGGAGGAGCGCGAGGCCGAGAAGCGGGTCTTCGAGGAGAAGGCTCGCGACGAAGGCAAGCCCGACAACGTGGTCGAGAAGATCGTCGAGGGCCAGCTCACCAAGTGGGGCAAGGAAGTCGCCCTGCTCGACCAGGCCCACGTCAACTCCGAGAAGCACGACTCGAAGTCGATCGAGGAGCTGCGCCAGGAGCTCGCCGCGAAGACCGGCGAGAACATCCGCATCGCCCGCTTCTCTTACTTCCGCGTCGGCGAGTAGCCGGAGTCCCCAGATCGCCCCTATAGGCTCTCCGCGACGCGGAGCGATACCGCCTACCCCGATGGCAACCGAACCCCAGTTCAAACGCATCCTGCTGAAGCTCTCCGGCGAGGCCTTGATGGGCGATCTCCAGTACGGCACCGATGCCGGCGAGGTGCAGCGGATCGCCGAGCAGATCGCCGCGATCCGCGGCCGCGAGGTCGAAGTGGCGATCGTCGTCGGTGCCGGCAACATCTACCGCGGCCTGGCTGCAGCGGCGGAAGGAATGGACCGGGCGACGGGCGACTACATGGGCATGCTGGCCACGGTGCTCAACGCGCTCACGCTCCAAGACGCGCTTGAGAAGGTGGGTGAGCACACGAGGGTGCTCTCGGCGATCGACGTCAAGGAGGTGGCCGAGCCCTACATCCGCCGCCGCGCGATGCGCCACCTGGAGAAGGGTCGCGTGGTGATCTTCGCCGCCGGCACCGGCAACCCGTTCTTCACCACCGACACGGCCGCGGCGCTGCGCGCGCTGGAGATCCGCGCCGAAGCGATCCTGATGGCGAAGAACGGGGTGGAGGGCGTCTACGACGCGGACCCGGCGACCAACCCCGACGCGAAGTTCATCGCGGCGATCGGCCACCGCGAGGCGATCGAGCGCGGCCTCAAGGTGATGGACTCGACAGCGCTCTCGCTCTGCATGGACAACGACCTGCCCATCTACGTCTTCAACATGGGAGATGCAGGCAACATAGATAGGATCGTCAGCGGCGAGAGGGTGGGCACGCTGGTCTCCAGCACGCCTGCCGAGTGACGAGAACGGGGGCCCAGTGGAGCTGATCGACGAACTGCTCGAAGACGCCAAAGGCCGCATGGGCAAGTCGGTCGAGTCGAGCCGTGGCGAACTTGCCACGGTGCGCACCGGGCGCGCCTCACCGCACCTGCTGGACCGCATCGTGGTCGATTACTACGGCGCCCAGACCCCGCTCAAGCAGCTCGCCAACGTCGCCACCTCCGACGCCCGCCTGCTTACCGTCACTCCCTTCGACAAGTCCTCGATTGGGGCAATCGAGAAAGCGATCCAGGAGTCCGACGTCGGCTTGACGCCGAGCAACGACGGCAACGTCATCCGCCTGCAGGTGCCCGAGCTCACCGAGGAGCGCCGCCGCGAGATGGTCAAGGTCGTGCACGGCGTCGCCGAGGAGGGCCGTGTCGCGATCCGCAACATCCGCCGCGACGTGATGCACGACCTGCGTGAGCTGAAGAAGGAGGGCGAAGCCGGCGAGGACGACGAGCGCCGCGCCGAGGCCGCTCTGCAGAAGCAGACCGACGAGGCGATCGCCGAGATCGATTCGCTGCTCAAGGGGAAGGAAGAGGAGATCCTGGAGGTGTGAGTGCCTCCGCGCGGTACGTAGCGATCATCACCGACGGCAACGGGCGCTGGGCCCAAGAGCGGGGGCTGCCGACGGTAGAGGGCCATCGAACTGGGGCCGACACCGTGAAGGCGCGGCTGCGCGACGCGGTTGAGCTGGGGATCGAGGAGCTGACCGTCTTCTCATTCTCGACCGAGAACTGGTCGCGGCCCGAGGAGGAGGTCTCCGCGCTGATGGCGATGTTCGGCGAGCGGATCGAGGCCGAGACGCCCGAGCTCGACCAGGAGGGCGTGCGCATGCGCTTCATCGGTCGCCGCGAGGGCATCGATCCCAAGCTGGTCGAGCGCATGGCCTGGGCCGAAGAGACGACCGCCGGCAACGAGCGGATCGTGCTCTTCGTCGCCTTCAACTACGGCGGCCGAGCGGAGATCGTCGACGCCGCACGCAGCTTCGACGGATCCACTGAGGAGGAGTTCCGCCGCCACCTCTACGCGCCGCAGATGCACGATCCCGATCTCCTGATCCGCACCAGCGGCGAGCAGCGCATCTCCAACTATCTGCTCTGGCAGTGCGCCTACTCGGAGCTCGTCTTCCGCGACGAGCTCTGGCCGGACTTCGACCGGGCCGCGTTGGAGGAGTGCTTGCGAGAGTTCGAGGCGCGCCAACGGCGCTTCGGGGCGAGGGCCTAGATGCAGGACCTCTTCGACGACGACCTCTTCACCGAGGAGCCGGCGCCGAAACGGCCCGAGCGGCCACCGCGGCGCCGACGGCGGGGTGGCGCCAAGAGCGGCGAGACGCTGAAACGCATCCTCTTCGCGATTCCCTGGGGGATCTTTGCGATTGCGATCACGGTCGCCGGAGGCGTGGTCTTCGCAGCGGCAATGATCGGGGTCGCCGTCCTCTGCCTGCGCGAGTTCCTGACGATGACGATCGAGTTGCGACCGATCCAACGCGCTGCCTACCTGATCGTCGCGGCGCTGATCGTCGCCGCCCACTTCGGCACGGCCTTCAACGTGTTGCTCGTGCTCGCCGCCTCTTTCCCGGTTCTCTTCGCCTTTGGTGCCGATCGCCATCACCGCGACGGGATCACGATGTCGATGGGCGTCACCCTGCTCGGCATCGTCTGGATCGGCATCCCGCTGGTCCACGCGGTGCTGCTGCGCGAGCTGCCCAACCACGGCGCGGCGCTGCTCGTCGACGTCCTGGTCGGCACCTTCGCCACCGACACCGGCGCTTACGCGACCGGCCGCATGTTCGGCTCGCACAAGATCGCGCCCAGCCTCTCGCCAAACAAGACCCTCGAGGGCCTGCTCGGCGGCTTCGTGATCGGCACGATGGCCTTCTGGTTCGCTGGGCTCTACCAGGATTGGCTCTCCGGGGTCGATGCCCTGATCATGGGGGCCGCCGTCGCCGCGATCGCGCCGCTCGGCGACCTCTTCGAGTCGATGCTGAAGCGCGACCTCGGCAAAAAGGACACCGGCAGCCTCTTCGGCCCCCACGGCGGCATCCTCGACCGCCTCGACGCCGTCCTCTTCACCGTCGTCGTCGGCTACTACCTCTCGATGGCACTCGTTTACTGAGGGAATCGGCTAATACTGAGCCCATGAACGACGACTGGCGCCTGCAGATCGACCTTCGCGAGGACGGATACGCCGATGGGCTGATCGACCGCCTCGATGCGCGTGAGCTGCAGGACGATCTCAGCGAGGCCTTTCACGACCGCGTGATCGTCACCCGCAACGGCGCGACCGTCTTCCTCTACGCCGGCGACCGGAAGCAGGCGGAGAGCGCGCGCAAGCTGGTCGAGGCCTACGCGCAGCGGGAGGAAGAGGATCTCAGCGCCAGCTTCACCCGCTGGCACCCGTTGGCGGCAGAGTGGATGCCGGCCGACGAGCCGCTTCCCGACGACGCCGCTGAGCGGGCGGCCGAGCATCACGCCCGAATCGCGAGGGAACGGGAAGAGGTTGAGGAGCAGGGCTACCCCGAGTGGGAGGTGCGGGTCGATTTCCGTCGCGCGAGGAGGCAGATGAGTTTGCGGATCGCCTTCGCGACAAGGGCCTGCCCACGGTCCAGCGCTGGAAGTACGTGCTCATCGGGGCCAGCGACGAAGACAGCGCCAATGCGCTGGGGGAGCTGAGTCGGGCCGAGGCGCCGGCTGCCAGCGAGGTGGTCGTTCAGGGAACCTGGCGCGACGCCTACAACAACATGAGGCTCAGCCCGTTCTCGTTCGTGGCCTGATAGCCGACTCGCCCCTCCGTATCCTCTGTCGGGGATGAAGAAGGTCCTCGTGCTCGGTTCGACCGGGTCCATCGGAAGGCAGGCGCTGACGGTCATCGGCGCTTCGGAGACGTTGCAGGCGGTCGGCCTGGCGTCCGACTCCGGCTGGGAGCGAACGGCGGAGCAGGCGCGCGAACACGGTGTGTCGGCGATCGCGCTGGCCGACATCGACGCGGCGGAGCGGGCCCGCGGCGCCTGGAGCGGCCGGGTTCTGTCCGGGGAGGAAGGGGTGCGGGAGCTGATCGCCGAGTCGGGAGCCGACCTCGTCCTCAACGGAATCGTCGGCGCCGCCGGGCTTGGTCCGACGATCGTCGCGCTCGGCGAGGGGATCGACGTGGCGCTCGCCAACAAGGAGAGCCTCGTGATCGGTGGTGAGCTGACGATGGCCCTGGCCGAAGCCACCGGTGCTCGGCTGTTGCCGGTCGACTCCGAGCACTCGGCGCTCTTCCAGCTGATCGGGGCAGAGCCACCGGGGACGGTCGAGCGCCTCGTGCTGACCGCCTCGGGCGGTCCCTTCCGCGGTCGCACCGATCTTGAGGGCGTAACCGTGGAGGAGGCGCTTGCCCACCCAACCTGGAGCATGGGCGGGCGGATCACAATCGACTCGGCGACGCTGATGAACAAGGGCTTCGAGGCAATCGAGGCACACCACCTCTTCGGCATTCCCTTCGAGCGCATCGAGGTCGTCGTCCATCCGCAGTCGATCGTCCACTCGCTGATCGACCTCAACGACGGCGCCACGCTGGCACATCTCGGTCATCCCGACATGCGGGTGCCGATCTCATATGCCTTGCACCACCCCGAACGGGCCGACGTCGACGTGCCGCGGCTTGACCTTGCGGAGATCGGTGCGCTCGAGTTCGAGGCGCCCGATCTGGAGACCTTCGCCTGCCTGCGGCTCGCGCTGGAGGCCGGCAAGGCGGGTGGGACGGCCCCCTGCGTGCTCAATGCGGCCGACGAGGTCGCCGTCGCCGCCTTCCTCGACGGCCAGATAGGTTTTGCCGCGATTCCGGCCGCGATCGAGGGCGTCCTGGCAGCGATGCCCGCCACGCAACCGACACATTTCGCAGACCTCTTCGCAGTCGACGCCGAGGCGCGACGCCGCACCGAAGAAGAGGTCGGTGGGTTGGCACGAGTATGAACTGGCTGCTGATCTTCCTCGGCTTCTCGCTGCTGATCATCCTGCACGAGGCCGGCCACTTCGTCGTCGCCAAGGCGACCGGGATGCGGGTCGAGCGCTTCTTCCTCTTCTTCGGGCCGACGATCTGGTCCGTGCGTCGCGGCGAGACCGAGTACGGGATCAAGGCGATCCCGCTGGGCGGCTACGTGAAGATCACCGGCATGAACCCGGAGGAGGAGATTCCGCCAGAGGTCGAGGAGCGTGCCTACTACCGCCAGCCGGTCTGGAAGCGGATCGCGGTGATCGCCGCCGGCCCCGCGGTGAACATCGTGCTTGCCTTCGCGATCTTCGCCTTCGTCTACCTCGTAAATGCGCAGCAGGTGACGCAGTCCGTCGGCGAGGTTCGCAACGGATCCCCGGCAGCGAAGGTGCTCGAGCCTGGCGATCAGATCCTCGCCGTCGACGGCAGGGCCTTTCCGGGCCTCGAGCGCGAGGAGCGGCTCGATCGCTTCAAAGAGCAGGTCGCCAGCCACAAGTGCGCGGGCAAGCAGGTCGACGGCTGTGCCGCCATGACGCCGGTAGCGCTGCGGATCAGCCGTAATGGCCAGGTGCGGACGATTGCGGTCACCCCGGAGTACGACAAGGGCCAGGAGAGGGCCTTGATCGGCTTTGCCTACGGGACCGAGCCGGATGAGATTGGGCTCGGCACGGCTGTCAGCCGTGCCCGGGACACGGTCTGGCTGGTAACCACGAAGACAGCCTCGATCTTCTCGCGCATCTTCGAATCCGAGCAGCGCAAGAAAATCTCGGGCCCCGTCGGGATCAGCGACGTCGCCAACCAGACGATCGAGATCGGTGTCTACCCCTCGCTGCTGCTCCTCGCCCTGGTAAGCCTTTCGCTGGGTCTGATCAACCTGCTGCCGATCCTGCCGCTTGACGGAGGCCACATCTTCTGGAGCCTGTTCGAGAAGCTGCGCGGCCGGCCGGCCTCGTTGCAGGTGATGGAGAGAGCGACCGCGATCGGCTTCGTTCTCGTCGTAATCCTGATGTTCATCGGCCTGACAAACGACATCGGTCGTCTCAACGGCGAAGGATTCGACGTCCGGTAGCCACAACCCCGCGAACTGCATCAAATTCTCGGCCTGCTGGGCCGAGAATTTGATGCAGTTCGCGGGGCGAGGTCTCGCTAGGCTTGGCCAATGGCCTCCAAACGCCAGATATTCGTTGGCGGCGTACCGATCGGCGGCGGGGCGCCGGTCGTCGTGCAGACGATGACCAAGACCGAGACCGCAAATCTGGCCGCGACGATGGAGCAGATCCGCAAGGTCGCCGACGCCGGGGCCGACATCGTGCGGGTCGCGGTGCCGCGCGACGATGACGTCGAGGCGCTGAAGACGATCGTGCGCGACTCGCCGATCCCGGTGATCGCCGACATCCACTTCAACCACACGTTGGCCCTCAAGGCGATCGATGCCGGCGCCCATTGCATCCGCCTCAACCCGGGCAACATCGGCGGCAGGGAGAAGGTCGCCGAGGTGGCCGAGCGGGCGACCGCCGCGGGGGTGCCGATGCGGATCGGGGTCAACTCCGGCTCGTTGCCCAAGCACCTGCACGAGCTCGAGCGCACCTCGCCGGTCGAGGCCCTGGTCGCCGCTGCGGTCGAGTTCGTCGAGCTCATGGAGTCACTGGACTTCGAGAACTTCAAGGTCTCGATCAAGTCGACCAACGTTCCCAACACGATCGCCGCCAACCGCCTGCTCGCCGAGAAGATCCCCTACCCGCTGCACCTGGGGATCACCGAGGCGGGGACCAAGTGGTCGGGCTCGCTCAAGTCCTCGATCGGGCTCGGCACGCTGCTCGCCGACGGCATCGGTGACACGATCCGCATCAGCCTCTCAACCTTCCACGCCGAGGAGGAGGTCAAGGTCGCCTGGGAGATCCTCAAGGCGCTGCAGCTGCGCGAGCGCGGCCCGGTGCTGATCGCCTGCCCGACCTGCGGCCGCCTGCAGTTCGACATGGACTCGGTCGTCGCCGAGATCGAGCAGCGGCTTGAAAGCTATGCCGAGCCGATCGAGGTGGCGGTCCTGGGCTGCGCGGTGAACGGCATCGGCGAGGCCAGCCACGCCGACTTCGGTATCGCCGGCGCCAAGAACGAGGGTCTGATCTACGCGCACGGCAAGCCGCTGCGCAAGGTGCCGCAGGCCGATCTCGTCAACACGCTCTTCGAGGAGATCGACAAGTCGCTCGACCGGGGCGGGGTGGAGTTCGACGAGGACGAGTCGCGCGAGGGCGCAGCCTGGCTGGCCAAGATCGAGGCGGAGAACGCAGGGGAGCTGACGCCGGAGAAGATCGCTCGGTTGGAGCACGAAGCGGCGCAGAAGGGGGAGTCCGACAGGGTCTTGCTGGACGAGGAGTCTTCTCCGACGGCGGGACGTCGGTTCACGCGGGCGTAGTTGGCGCGGCGGGTCCTGTCACCCACCGCGAGAGACGGCGACGCGAGACGTGTGCCCCGCGACGAAGCCGAGCTTCCGAGCCTGAGCCGGATAGGTTTTCCCGCGTGACTCGGCTGAGCCAGGCATTTCTTCCAACGCTCAAGGACCCTCCGGCCGATGCGGAGGCGCTGTCGCACAAGCTGATGGTGCGGGCTGGGTTGATCCGGCAGGTGGGGGCCGGGTTGTGGAGCTATTTGCCGGCCGGTTGGCGGGTCGAGCGGAAGGTCGAGGGGATCATTCGCGAGGAGATGGAGGGGATCGGGTGTCAGGAGATGCTGATGCCCGTGCTGCAGCCCGCCGAGCCGTGGGAGAGGACCGGGCGCTACGGGATCGACGAGCTGTTCAAGCTGGAGGATCGCAAGGGGTCGCCGATGGTCTTGGCGATGACGCACGAGGAGTGCGTGACGTACCACGTGGCGCGGGAGGTCCGCTCGTATCGCGACCTGCCGCTGATGCTCTTCCACATCCAGACCAAGGAGCGCGACGAGCCGCGGCCGCGCGCCGGGGTGCTGCGCACGCGCGAGTTCACGATGAAGGACGCCTACTCCTTCGACCGCGACGAGGAGGGCCTGGCGCGTTCCTACGAGGCGCAGGCCGGCGCCTACGAGCGCATCCTCGATCGCTGCGGCCTGCGCTGGTACCGGGTCGAGTCCGACGTCGGCATGATGGGGGGCTCCGGCGCCCACGAGTACATGGCGCCCTGTCCGGCAGGCGAGAACGAGGTGGCGCTGGCTGCCGGCTATGCCGCCAACGTCGAGGTCGCGTCGGCAGAGCCGCAGGCGGTGGAGCTGCCTGCGGCCCTCGCTGCCCCCGAAGCAGTTTCCACGCCAGGGCTGACCACGATCGAGGAGGTGTCGGGTGCGCTCGATCTGCCCGCCGGGACGTTGGTCAAGGCCCTGCCGGTAATCGTCGAGGGTCGCGGCATGGCCCTGGTGCTGATCCGCGGCGACCACCGTCTCAACGAGGTCAAGCTGCGCAACGCGCTTGGCGCCGACTTCCGCCAAGCGCGGCCGGAGGAGATCGAGGCCGAGATCGGCCCGGTCGGCTTCATCGGCCCGGCCGGCGCCGAGCTGCCGGTGATCAAGGACGCAGCGATCGTCGGCAACTCCTACGTCTGCGGCGCCAATCAGCCCGACACGCATCTGCGGGGGGTCAGTCCCGGGCGCGATTTCGAGTTCGAGGAGCTTGACGTACGCACCGTCGAGGCCGGCGACACAGCGCCGAGCGGCGGCACGATCCAGATCGAGCCGGCAATCGAGGTCGGCAACATCTTCAAGCTCGGCACCCGCTACTCGGAGCCGCTCGGTGCCACCTACCTCGACGAGTCCGGCAGCGAGCGGCCGATCGTGATGGGCAGCTACGGGATCGGCCCGGCGCGGATCGTCGCCGCGGCGATCGAGCAGGGCGCCGACGAGCGCGGCATCGTCTGGCCGCCGTCGCTCGCGCCCTGGCAGATCCACCTGGTGGCGCTGGGCAAGGCGGGGGAGGAAGAGCGCGCCGCTGCGGATCGCATCTACGAGGAGCTCGCCGCGGCGGGGGTCGAGACCCTCTACGACGATCGCGACGCGGGACCGGGCGAGAAGCTGACCGACGCCGAGCTGCTCGGCTGTCCGCTGCGCATCGTCATCGGTCGCCGTGGCCTTGCCGAGGGCGTGGTCGAGGCGAGCGAACGGGCCACCGGCTCCGAGCACAAGCTGCCCGTCGAGGAGGCGGCCTCTCGGGTCGAGGCGCTCCTCCAGGGCCTCGATGGCTGACAGCGCCCCTTTTGGCCGCGGCCGCATCCGCCGCCTCTTCGGCCTCGATCGCAGCGGCCCGCCACCGCGCCAGGTGCAGAAGGGCGAACCGCTCAACCCGTGGACGCTGCCCAATCTGGTCGGCTACCTGCGCCTCGCGGGGCTGCCGGTCTTCCTCTGGCTCGCCTTCGAGTCGGGCGACGGGCGCAGCGCCCCCGCCGCGATCGTCTTCTGGCTGATCGCCGCGGGAGACTACGTGGATGGATTCCTCGCCCGGGTCACCGGCCAGTACAGCCGCCTCGGCTCGATCCTCGACCCGCTCGTCGACCGGCTGACGATCCTCAGTGGCGCCGTCGTCTGTTGGCACTTCGAGCTGCTGCCCCGCTGGGCCCTTGCCCTGCTTGCCCTACGCGAGCTGGCGATGCTGGGCCTCGCTCAGTACGGCCTGCGCCATGGCGTCGAGATCCGCGTCAACTGGCCGGGGCGGATCTCGGTCTTCCCGATCATGGGCGGCATCTTCTTCGCGATGGTCTTCGACGGCTGGGTGCCGGCGGCACTTTTGATCGTCGGCCTGGCCTTGGCGATTGTCGCCACCGTGCTCTATGCCCGGGTCGGGATCCGTGAGGCCCAGGCCTCACATCGCTGACTTCGTCCTCCTTCGCCATTGGCGGGCAAAGACGAGGTCGCCGTTGCAAGAGAGCGGCCAGGTTTCATAAACCTTCAACCTTCGGTTGAACCTTGGGGCCGCACCCACCTATAATCGCGGGGACGGGCCGAGGCAGGCCATCACCCCGAATAAGGAGCGAGATGGAGGACACATTTCCCGATCTCGGTTCGCTCAGCGACGAGGAGCTGAAGGACCTGATCGACAAGCTCACCCAGGAAGAGAATGAGATCTCCTACCAGCGGCGCATGCTGCATGGCAAGATCGACATCCTCCGCGCCGAGCTCGTCAATCGCCTACGCCAGAAGCGCGAGCACGGCGACACGCTCTTCTCCGGCGACGACGTCGCCCAGCTGACCGAGATCCTCGCCGGCAAGACGCAGGCGCCCGAGGGCAAGCAGGGCCCCGAGGACAAGCCCGCGGCCTGAGCGGAAGAGCCGATGGCCGTCCACTGTCCCGAATGCGGCTTCGTCAACCCCGAGGGAGCCAACTACTGCCAGAAGTGCGGCGCCTACGTCGGCGGGCCGGCCGAGGGCGGCAGCGGCGAGGAACCGACGACGATGACCTACAAGGTCGACGAGACCGGTGAGATGCAGCCGGTCGACATCGACGAGACGGTCGAGCGCAGCGGCGCTGCCCTGGTGATCCGCACCGGCGGCGGCCGGGCAGGAGAGAGCTTCGCCCTCGGCGAGGACCGGATCAGCATCGGCCGCAGCCCCGACGCCGGCGTCTTCCTCGACGATGTCACGGTCTCCCGCAACCACGCCCTGCTTGTGCGCCGGCGCGACGGGCTTTATATCGACGACCTCGGCTCGCTGAACGGCACCTACGTCAACCGGCGGCGGATCGAGTCGCACCGGCTCGAGGACGGCGACGAGATCCAGGTCGGCAAGTACAAGCTCAGCTACCTGGAGAAGTGAGCAACTGATGGCCGTCTCCGAGCAGCAGGCCCGCCAGCGCGACTCGCGCCCTCGCAAGGCGCTGACGATCGGCGCCGTCTGCAAGATCCTGCAGAGCGAGTTCGACGACGTCTCGATCTCGAAGATCCGCTACCTCGAGGATCAGAAGCTGCTGACGCCGCGTCGCACTTCGGGCGGCTACCGCCTGTACAGCCAGTCCGACGTCGAAAGGCTGCGCACGATCCTGCGCCTGCAGCGCGACGAGTTCCTGCCCCTGCGGGTGATCCGCCAGGAGCTGGCGGCGGGTGGGGACATCGTCGCGGCTGCGGGCGGATCGTCGGATAAACGGCCCTCCGGCGGCGCCGTGCGACGGGCGATCCTGGTCAACACGTCGCGCGCCTACCTGACCCTCGACGAGGTGATCGAGGAGACCGGCGCCCGCGAGGAGCTGATCGCCGAGCTGGAGAACTTCGGCATCGTGCAACCCGAAAAGCGCGAGGGCAAGACCGTCTACGACGAGACCGACCGCGAAGTCGTGCGTGCCGCCAACGAGCTTTCGCGGGTCGGCGTCGCGGCCCGCAACCTGCGCATCTTCCGCTCCTCGGCCGATCGCGAGGCGAACCTGCTCGAGGCGCTGCTCGGTCCCTCGCTGCGGTCGCGCAATCCCGACCGACGCAAGGAGGCCCTCGAGAGCCTCGAGAGCCTGGCGGCCACCGTCAGCCACCTCAAGCATCTTCTGCTGGTTCGCGACCTGCGCCGCCTCGCCGGGGATTAGGGGCGCGAGGGCGCTGCGTCTGGCGGTGTCCTCGGTCGCTCGCGTGCAGAAGCACGCCACGCTCCTGCGTCCTTGCCAGACTTGGCCCTCGCGCCCCTAATTCCATGCCTCGGATAACTAGAAAGAGAACGATCTCGGTCGAGGCTGGGGATGTCTGGGGTCTCGTCTCCGATCCCTACAACCTGCCACGCTGGTGGCCGCGGACGACTAGGGTCGAGAGCGTCGAGGGGGAAGGCGATGGCGCCGAATGGACGAGCGTGCTGGGAACCGCAGACGGGCGCGGCGTGCGAGCTGACTTCCGCTGTCGCGAGTCCGTGGCGGGGGAGCGCCACGCCTGGGAGCAGCTGATCGAGGGCACGCCCTTTGCGCGCCACCTGCGCCGCTACAGAGTCGAGGTCGCCCTGCGACGCGACGGCGCCAGAACCGAGGTCAGCATCGCCGTCGATCAGGCCCTGCGCGGGCTCTCGCGTCTCGGCTCGCCGATGATGCGGCGCGGTCAGGGGGCGCTGCTCGACGAGGCGCTCGATGGGATCGAGCGGGCCGTGCTGTGAGCGCCCCAATGGCCACGGTGATCGCCGGCTATTCGAATCCGTGGCGATTGGGGCGCTCACAGCAGGGTGTCCTGTGAACGCTCCCAGGCGCGACTCGAAGTGGTGGGGCTGGGGAGAGCCCTCGAACCTGCCCGAGCTCGACGAGTCGGCGCTTGCCACCCTGCGCGAGCGGATCGGCGAGCTGCACGGCAAGCCGCGGGCTGCAGAGCTGGACCGCTTCGAGCTGCCGCCGGCGATGCCCCTGCCCCGGGCGCTGATCGACGCCGTCGGCGAGGAGAGCGTCTTCACCGGCGCCGAGGACCGGCTGCGCCACGCCACCGGCTGTGGCTATGTCGACCTCGCGCGGCTGCGCTCGGGACGGCTCGAGGATGCTCCCGACGCGGTGCTGCTGCCGGCCGATACGGAAGCGATTCGTCGGATTCTGGACGTCTGTGCCGTAGAGGGCAGCGCGGTCGTCCCCTTCGGCGGCGGCACCAGCGTGGTCGGCGGAATCGAGCCGCTGCGCGGCCCCCACGAGCGGCTGGTGAGCCTGGACCTGGCGCGGCTGCGCGCCGTCGAGGTCGACGAGCGCTCGCTGACGGCGAGGCTCGGGGCGGGCCTGCGAGGCCCGGAGGCGGAAGCCGCGCTGGGCAAGCGTGGGCTCGTGCTCGGTCATTACCCGCAGTCCTTCGAGTACGCGACGATCGGCGGCTTCGCAGCCACGCGCTCGGCCGGGCAGGCCTCGAGCGGCTACGGGCGCTTCGACGCCCTGGTCAGCTCGGTGCGTCTCCTCGCTCCTGCGGGCGAGCTGAGCACGCTCGAGACGCCGCATACGGCCGCCGGGCCTGCCCTGCGCGAGCTGGTCGTCGGCTCCGAGGGTGTGTTTGGCGTGATCCCAGACGTGACCGTTCGGGTGCGTCCGGCGCCCCGCCAGCGCCGCTACGAGGCCTGGATCGCTGAGGACTTCGAGGCCGGCGCCGAGATCGTCCGGGCGCTCGCCCAGGGTCCCGGGCTGCCCGATGTGATCCGCGTCTCCGACGAGGAGGAGACCGAGGTCTCGCTGGCCCTCTCTGGCCCTCGGGGGCTTGCCGGCAGGGCCTTCGAGGGCTATCTCGGCCTGCGCCGCCGGCGCGGCGGTTGCCTGATCGTGTTCGGGCACGAGGGCGAGGAGGAGGCGGTGGCCCGTCGCCGGGCGCTTGCCGTGCGCGAGCTGCGCGGTGGCGAGGCTGCCTACCTCGGCCAAGCGGCCGGGCGCTCCTGGGAGCATGGCCGCTTCCAGGGCCCGTACCTGCGCGACACGCTGATGGAGCGGGGGGCGATGGTCGAGACGCTGGAGACCTCGCACACCTGGAGCCACCTGCCCGAGCTGCACGCCGCGGTTGGCGACGCGATCCGCAGCTCGCTTGCCGCTCAGGGCACACCCGGCTTTGTCTTCTCCCACCTCTCGCATGCCTACCCCGACGGCGCCTCGCTCTACTTCACCTTCATCGCCCGCGCCCGCGACGGCAAGGAGATCGAGCAGTGGCGGGCAGTCAAGCGCGCCGCCTGCGAGGCGATCGTCGCCAAGGGCGGCACGATCACCCATCATCACGCTGTCGGCCGCGACCATGCCCCCTACATGGAGGCGGAGGTGGGGAGGACGGGTATCGACGTGCTGCGGGCGGTCAAGCGGGAGCTCGACCCGGCCGGGATCATGAACCCCGGCAAGCTATTCGGCTGAGCGCTGCGGCTGGACCGCCGGTCCGGTGATCTCGCCGCGCAGGACGCTTTCGCCGACGTAGGGCGGCACCTTGTTTTCGCCCTTTGCCTTGTTGAAGGCCGCTTTGTACTCCGCGATCGGGGTCCGCGAGACGTCGATCTGGTCGAAGGAGCCGTTGGCGACGTAGGTCAGCAGCTGGGCCGGGATCTGGAACTGAGCGGCGAGCTTGCCGGAGTCGCCAACGCGCACCGCGCCCACCTGCAGGGCCAGCTTTGGCGAGCGGTAGAGCCAAACCGTGTACGACTCGCCCTGCGCCAAGGGCTCGAGTCCTTCGGCTTCGACCTGGAGCAGGACGTCCTGTTTGAAGCGACCGAAGAGGGCGCGGCCGCTGGCGTTGGCATCGCCGGTGGGCAGAAGCACCGCCTGGGTGAGGTTGCGTTCTTCGGCGGCAGTCAAGCTTGCGCCGTTGTCGGTGCCCGCGGTCGTGTCCGCGCTGTCGCCGTCGTCCCCGCCGCCGACGATGAGGACGATGACGAGCAGAACGACGACCAGCGCGCCGGCGCCGAGCCCGACCAGCGCCCCGCGGTTCTCGGTCAGCGCCGGCTTGGGCAGTCGGGGGGAGGGCTTGGGTCTGGGCGTGGGCTTGGCCGGCTCGGCTGCCGTGGACGGCGACGCCGGCGAAGACGTCGGGGCAGGTCTCGTCGGCGCTAGTGGAGCGAGAGGCTCAGGCGTTGGCTTGGGGGCCAGCGGCGGCTCGGCCGCGGCAGCCGGCGCGTCGACCTCGGCCAGCGCCTCCTTGACGCGCTCGCGCACTTCCTCGACGCTGATTCCCATCAGCTTCGCCATGTCCTCGTAGCCCTCCTCGCGTTGAGCGAGGAGGCGCAACATCGCCTTCTGGTCGTCGGTCAACCCCACCGGCCGGAAGCCTACGTGAGACGCCCCGCGCAGGGGCGTGTGTGAGGTTAAGCGGTCATCTCCACGCCAGACCCTGTAGATAGGGTCTCGGCGATGACCGGCGATCCGCATGGGCTGCGTTCCCATTTCGATGCCCTGCTGGGGACCGAGTGGCTCGACGACGATCCCGAGCACGCCCGTGTGCGCATCGAGATGCGCGACGAGCTGCGCCAGCCGGTTGGGCTCCTGCACGGCGGCGTGATCTCGAGCCTGGTCGAGAGCGTCTGCTCTCGCGCCACGGCCCTCGCCGTCTTCGACGCCGGCATGGTCGCGATGGGTCAGGCGATCAGCGTCAACTTCATCCGCCCAGTAACCGAGGGTCACGCCGAGGTGCATGCCAAGGCCCGCCACCGCGGCCGCACGACTTGGGTCTGGGACGCCGAGGTCCGGGACGCCGAGAATCGACTCTGCGCTCTGGCCCAGATGACAATCGCAGTGCGGCCTGCCCCAAAGGCCGCTTAACCACTAAAGCGGTTGGTGATTGGCAGCCGCCGATCGCGACCGAAGGCCTTCGGGGTGATCCGAATCCCTGGCGCCGCCTGGCGCCGCTTGTACTCGGAGCGATCGACCATGCGCACGACCTCGTCGACGGTCTCGGCCGGCATGCCGGCGGCGATCATCTCCTCGCGCCCTTGGTCGCGCTCGACGTATGCCTCGAGGATGCGGTCGAGCAGCTCGTAGGGGGGCAGCGAGTCGCTGTCGAGCTGATCGGGACGCAGCTCGGCCGAGGGCGCGCGCTCCAGCACCGAGGGCGGCACCAGCTCGCCGCTTGCCGCTGAGCTGCGGTGCCTGACCAGGTCGTAGACGAGCGTCTTCGGCACGTCCTTGATCGCCGCGAAGCCACCCGCCATATCGCCGTACAGGGTCGCGTAGCCGACCGACATCTCGCTCTTGTTGCCGGTCGTCAGCACCAGCCAGCCGTGCTTGTTGGAAAGGGCCATCATCAGGTTGCCCCGGATGCGGGCCTGGATGTTCTCGGCGGCGAGGTCCGGCTCCGAAGGTCGGGTCGGGTCCCGCGGCAGCGAGTCGTCGGCGGCTTCACCACCCCCGTCGCCGAAGGAATCGGCAAGCGAGCGCTCGTACTCCGACATCGCCGCCGCGATCGGAATCTCGATCACCTCGGCGCCGAGGTTGGCGGCGATAGTCCGCGCGTCAGCCTGTGTTTCAGAGCTCGAATGCGGCGACGGCATCACCACGCAGCTGACCCGCTCGGGCCCGAGCGCGTCGGCGGCGAGCAGGGCGACGAGGGCAGAGTCGATCCCCCCGGAGAGCGCCACGCCGACATGGCGGAAGCCGTTCTTGAGCACGTAGTCGCGCAACCCGAGGACCAGCGCGGCGTAGACCTCGGCGAGATCCGAAAGCGACTCGGCGAGACGGCACCGGGTGGGGGAGGGGATCTCGCAGACCAACAGCTCCTCCTCGAACTGGACCGCCCGGGCGACGACCTCCCCCTCGGCATCGACGATGAAGCTATGGCCGTCGAAGACCAGCTCGTCTTGGCCGCCGACGAGGTTGCAGAAGGCGACGCCGGCGCCGTAGGCGCGCGCGCGTTCGGCGAGCATCGCTTCGCGCTCGCGCCCCTTGCCGCGGTGGTATGGCGAGCCCGAGGGATTGGCGATCAGCTGTGCACCCGCCTGTGCCTCGAGCGAGGCCGGGGGACCGGGCGTCCAGACGTCCTCGCAGATCGTCAGGCCGACCTTGGCCGCGGCGACCTCGATCGTCGCCGGCTCATTCCCCGGGACGAAGTAGCGCTGCTCGTCGAAGACCGAGTAATTGGGCAGCCGGTTCTTGCGGTAGATCGTGCGCACTTGCCTATCGGCGAGCACGGCCAGCGAGTTGTGGGCGCGGCGCAAGTCGCCGCCCCGGGCAACGGGCTCGGCGAAGCCGACCAGAGCGACGGTCCCCTCGATGCCGCGGGCCAGCTCCTCGACCGCGCGCCGGTTGGCCTCGACGAAGTGCCGCTTCAAGTAGAGGTCCTCGGCGGGATAGCCGGGCAGGCAGAGCTCCGGGAAGACGACCAGGTCGGCGTTGTCGGCCTGAGCGTGGCCGATCCACTCGGCGATCTTCGCGGCGTTGCCGTCGATGTCGCCGACGGTCGGATCGATCTGGGCAAGGGCTACACGCATGAGGGCGAAGTATCGTCGTCATCGGCCGCGTTTGCTGTTTGTGGCGCTATGCCTGACAAACAGCGAACGCACTCACCTGGACGTGCCCCGGTGGCCTGTAGATTGCCGCGGATGGGGGCGGGCTGGCGATTGGCAGGGGTCTCGCTCGCCTCGGCTGTGCTCGCAGCGCTGCCGGCCGTCGCGATCGCCGACGACCAGCACGTCTTCCGGGCGCCGGCCTACCGGCCCAGCGACAACCCCGACCCGAATCGCAACGCCTACACGGTGCCCGAGGCGCCGCGCTCCCCAGCCTGCGCGCGCCACTTCTGCGTGCACTGGGTGGCCGAGGGCATCGACGCCCCCAGCCTGTTCGACAGCGACCGCGACGGGGTGCCCGACTACGTCGAGAGGGTGCAAGCAGTCGCCGAGCACGTCTACTCGATGCAGAACGGCAAGCTCGGCTGGCGCGATCCCAAGTCGGACGGCCGCAAGGGCGGCGGCCGCGGCAAGACCGATGTCTACCTGGACCAGATCGGTGGCGCTCTCTTTGGCTATGCAGCCCCGGATCGCGGTCAGGCAACCAAGGCGCACCGCCTGCCGCGGCGCCTGCACGGCTACCTGGTGCTCGACAACGACTACGACCCGCGCGAGTTCCCCGGCACCGTCTCGCAGGAGGACCTCGAGGTCACCTTCGCCCACGAGTACAACCACATCCTCCAGTTCGGTTACGACGCCTACCAGGACGCCTGGTTCGCCGAGTCGAGCGCGGTCTGGATGGAGGATCAGGTCTACAACCGCATCGACGATTACCGGCGCTACGTGAGGCGATGGGTGAGGCACTACGACACGCCCCTGACCGCCAACTCGATCAAGGAGTACGGCTCGGCGGTCTGGGCGACATGGCTGGCGGGGCGCTACGGTCGCACCATCGTGCGCGGCGCCTGGGCACGCGCCGTGAGCACCAAGCCCGGCGGCTTCTCGGTCGCCGCCTATAACTCGGCGATCGAGGCCGGCGGCAACTCTGACTTCGTTCGCGATTTCGTGCGCTTCGCTCGTGACCTGCCCGAGTGGCGCACCGACGAGGTCTTCGCCGAGGGCCACTCCTATCCCGATGTCTCGCGCCAGGGCAGCCTGCCGCTCGACGGTCGGCGCTTGGAGCGCAGGCTCAACCACACGACGTTCCAGCTGCTGCGGCTCCATCCGCCCGGCGCTCGCCGGGTGCTCGTGCGAGCCTCGGCGCCGCGCGGCATCGCCGCCGGGATGGCGCTGGTTGGCCGGATCGGCAGTGAGCGGAACGGGCGCGTCGTCTCGGCCTATCGCTTTGCGCGCAACGGCGGGCCGATGTCCCTGCGCCTATCGCAGCCGGGCCGCTTCGATCGGCTGACGGCGGTGCTCGTCAACGCCGACACCAGTGCCTCGGGCTTCAGCGCCCGACGACTCGACTGGGCCTACTTGACCGACAGTGCGCTGTTCCGCGTCTCAGCCCGGTTGATCCGCTGAGAATCGCCGATCTGCGCGGCGGCGCCGGCGAGCTCGGCAAGCGCCCCTTCGAGATCGAGGCCGAAGCTCTCGAGGTCGGCCATCGCGTCGTAATCGCCGATCAAGCCGAAGTTGACCTGCCCGTTGTAGGACATGATCCCTACGCAGAGCGCCTGGCGGCGGGCGAGGGGCACCATCGGGAAGATCGCCTCCATCTGGCGGCCCAGCACGTAGAGCGGGAGCTGAGGGCCGGGGACGTTGGTGACGACGAGATTGAAGAAGCGCTGCGCCGGCTGGAGGCGCGCCGCCTGCGAGGCGATCGTCGTCGGCGCGAAGTCGACGATGCGCGTGAGGATCTCGGCGCCGACCGCCTGCCCAGAGCCCTTCAGATCGCCCATCGTCTCGGTGACCAGATGCAGCCGCTGCACCGGGTCCTCGCACCAGACGGGCAGCGGCGCCATCATCGCCGAGATGCGGTTGCCGAGCGCGCCGCGCTCCTCCTCGGCACGCACGCTGACCGGCACCATCGCCCGCAGCTCGAGTCCTTCGGTGTCGTGGCCACGGGCGCGCAGGTAGTTGCCCAGGGCGCCCGTCACAACCGAGAGCACGACGTCATTGACAGTGCCACCGTGCTCGTTCTTGACCGCCTTGAG
>DATNHC010000041.1:0-11143 GCA_035605155.1 Solirubrobacterales bacterium | reverse complement strand
GAGCCCTACGTCGAGACCGACCAACCCGGGCCGCTGTCCGCATATGGACGCACCAAGCTCGCCGGCGAGGACGCGACCACCGCGGCCAACAAACGCCACTTCGTCGTCCGCTCCTCATGGCTGTTCGGGATCGGCGGCGGCAACTTCGTCGAGACGATGCTGCGCCTGGCCGCGAGCCAGAACGAGGTCCTCGTCGTCCACGACCAGGTCGGCTCGCCGACCTACACCTGGCACCTCGCCTACGGCATCGTCCGTCTGATCGAGGGGATCGAGTTTGGAATCCACCACATGGCGGCCGCCGGCGCCTGCTCCTGGTACGACTTCGCCCGCGAGATCTTCGAGCAGGCTCAGGTCGAGTGCCGGGTGCTCTCGGGCACGACCGAGATGCTCGGCCGCCCGGCGCCGCGCCCGGCCTACTCGGCGCTGGTCAGCCAACGCCAGCACGCGATCGAGCTGCCCGCCTGGCGCGACGGCCTCGCCGCCTACCTCTCCCAGCGCTCCGCCGAGCACGAGGCTGCCGCATGAGGTTGCTGGTCACCGGCGCCGCCGGCTTCATCGGCTCGACCTACGTGCGCCTCGTCGCCGGCGAGCACGAGGTGCGGGTGCTCGACAAGCTCACCTACGCGGGGCGGCGCGAGAACCTGCCCGAGGACACCGAGCTCGTCGTCGGCGCGATCGAGGACCCGGCGGTCGTGCGCGAGGCGATGGAGGGCTGCGACGCCGTCGTCAACTTCGCTGCCGAGTCGCACGTCGACCGCTCGATCGACGACCAGGACGCCTTCGCCCGCACCCACGTGATCGGCACCGGCACGCTGCTCGACGCGGCTCGCGAGCTGGACGTCGATCGCTACCTGCAGGTCTCCACCGACGAGGTCTACGGCTCGATCGAGTCGGGCTCCTTCACCGAGGAATCGCCACTCGACCCCTCCTCGCCCTACTCGGCGACCAAGGCCGCCGGCGACCTGCTGGTCGCCGCCCACTTCCACACCTACGGCACCGAGGCGGTGATCTGCCGCGGCTCCAACAACTACGGCCCGCGCCAGTACCCGGAGAAGCTGATCCCGCTGATGGTGCTGAATGCCGTCCACGGCGACTCGCTGCCGGTCTACGGCGACGGCCGCCAGGTGCGCAACTGGCTCTATGTCGAGGACTTCTGCCGCGGCATCCACACGGTTCTGGAGAAGGGCCGGCCCGGCGAGGCCTACAACGTCGGCGGTCCCGACGAGTGCGAGAACATCGAGGTGGTCAAGCGCGTGATCGAGCTGACCGGGGGCGACGAGTCGCTGATCGAGTACGTCGCCGACCGCCCCGGCCACGACCGCCGCTACTCGCTGGGCAGCGACAAGATTCGCGAACAGCTCGGCTGGGAGGCCGAGGTGCGCTTCGCCGAGGGCCTCGAGCGCACCGTGCAGTGGTACCGCGATAACGAGGATTGGTGGGCGCCGATTCGCTCCGGCGAGTACCGCGAGTACTACGAGAAGCAGTACGGCAAGTCGCTCGGCTGATGCTGCAGCGCCTGCCGACCAAGCTCGACGGGGTCGTCCTGCTCGAGCCCACCGTTCACGGAGACGAGCGCGGCTTCATGGTCGAGACCTACCGGCGCGACCTCTGGGCCGAGCACGGCGTCGAGGTCGAGTTCGTCCAGCACAACCACTCGCGCTCGGCGAAGGGCACGCTGCGGGGCCTGCACTTCCAGACCGAGCCGGGCCAGGCGAAGCTGGTCCGCTGTCCGCGCGGACAGATCTTCGACGTCGCCGTCGACCTGCGCCGCGACTCGCCCACCTACGGCCAGTGGGAGGGCCACGTCCTCGATGACGAGACCCACCGCCAGCTCTTCGTCCCGGTCGGTTTCGGCCACGGCTTCGCCGTGCTCAGCGAGACCGCCGACGTCACCTATCTCTGCTCGAGCACCTATGACCCGGCGACCGAGTCCGGCATCGCTTGGAACGACCCTGACGTCGGTGTCGAGTGGCCCTTCGAGAGCCCGCTGCTCTCGGAGCGGGACAAGGCGGCTCCCACCCTCGCCGAGGTCGGCGAGACCCTGCCGTTCTGAGCAGCGCGCCCTGCGTGGCATTTCCGTCTCGCTTGCGGCTCATCCCACGGGCGAACGCCGTTCCTGCAGGCTTCCCCGCATGAACCAGCCAACTCTCATAGACATGTCCGCCACATGGCCTAATGTGAAGCACATGTCCAAGATGATCCAGATCAGAGACGTGCCCGACGACGTCCACAGGACGCTCAAGGTCCGGGCCGCCACCGAGGGCATCTCGCTCTCCGACTACATCAAGCGCGATCTCGAAGAGCTCGCCAAGCAGGCCACGCTCGAGGACGTCTTCGCCGACGCCCGGGCTCGCGGCGAGTCCGGCATCACCGCCGAGGAGATCGTCGCGGACATTCGCCAGATGCGCGGCGAGCTCCCGTGACAGTCGTAGACGCTTCGGTCGTGGTCTCCGTCCTGGTTCGCGGTGAGCACGCCGATTGGGCCGAGAAGCACCTCTCCGCTGCCGGTGGAGGCCGGTCGCTTTGGGTTCCCCACCTGATTGACGTCGAGGTGGGGCATGCGCTGCGCCGCACGGTCGCGGCGCGAAGGCTGCGGGAGGACCGTGCCGCGGCGGCATTGGGCAAATTGTCGGAACTGCCCCTGCGTCGAATGGGCCACATGGGCCTGCTCGATCGAGCCTGGCGGCTTCGCCACAACCTCACCTTCTATGACGGCATCTACGTCGCCCTCGCCGAGGTCCTTGGCATGCCCCTCATCACCCTGGATCGCCGCCTCGCCAGAGCCGTGGGCGACGCCTCGAAGGTGAGCGTGTTGACCGTTGCCTAGCGCCCACGCAAGGCTGTGATGCCGAGGCTGACCGCCAGCTTCGCCCCGATTCCCGCGTAGACCGCCGCGTTGAGGAACGGGTTGTGCTCGACGGCGTCGAAGCGGCGGTAGAAGCGGCCCATGCCGCGGTGGAAGGCGATCTCCTGCTTGGCGGCGCGGCGCTTGCCGCTCGAGCCGCCCTTGACGTGCAGTGCCACGCCGGCCGGCTCGTAGAAGACCTTCCAGCCTGCCCGCCAGAAGCGCCGGCACCAATCGAGGTCCTCCATGTAGAGCCAGTAGCCCTCGTCGAGCAGGCCGACCTCGCGCACAGCCTCGGCGCGACAGAGCATAAAGGCGCCGTTGACCGCATCGACCTCGCCGGCCTCGTCCTCGCCGAGGTGGGTCGCGCGATACTGGCTCAACGCCTCGCCGGCCTCCTCGCCGCGACCAAGGCCGGTGAAGTGGGCAAGGGCGCTGAGCGGGGTGGGGAAGGAGCGCTTGCAGGCATGGTCGAGCTCGCCCGACTCGGTGACCAGCTTGCAGCCGACCATGCCGATCCGCCCATCGGAGCGCAGGCGCGCCAGCGAGGCGTCGAGCGTGCCGGCGTAGACCTCGGTGTCGGGATTGAGCAGCAGCACCGCGCCGGCCTCGTCCTCGCGCAGGACGACGTTGTTGGCAGCGGAGAAGCCGATGTTCTCGCGGCGGATCAGCCGCACTTCCGGAAACTCGCGCTGGACCATGTCGGGAGTCGAGTCCGGGCTGCCGCTGTCGACCACCGTCACCCGCGTCGTTCCCCTTGCCGGGTGCTCCTCCAGCGAGCGCAGGCAGCGCCGCAGCAGCTCTTCGGCGCCGTGGCTGACGATGACGACCTCGAGATCGAGCTGGCCGCTCACTGCGCTGATTCTCTAGTAGGCGCCTTCGCCGCGGACGATCGCCCGTGGCGTCCGCAGGAGAATCGCCAAGTCGCCGGTCACCGAGAGGTTGTCGAGATAGTCGCGCTCCATCGCCAACCGCTCCTCGAAGGTGAGGTCGCCGCGGCCGTAGACCTGCATCGGCCCGGTTAGCCCCGGCTTGATCGCCAGTCGGCTGCGCTGGCGCTCGTCGTAGAGGGCGACGACAGCCTCCTCCTCGGGCCGCGGCCCGACCAGCGACATGTCGCCCCTGAGGACGTTGATCAGCTGCGGCAGCTCGTCGAGGCTGGTACGGCGCAGGAAGCGACCGGCGCGGGTGATGCGCGGATCGTCGGGAATCTTGAAGGCCGGCTCATCGAGCTTCTCGAGGTCGACCAGCTCCGCCAGCTGCTGCTCGGCGTCGGCGACCATCGTGCGGAACTTGAGCATCGTGAAGGGCACGCCATCCTTGCCGGCACGTCTCTGGCGGAAGAAGACCGGCATGCCCGAGTCGATGACGATCAGCAGCGCGATCGCCGCCAACAGGGGCGAGAGCACGGCCAGCATCGCGCCCGAGACACCGATGTCGAGCGCCCGCTTCATCGCCAGCGTCGAGCGCGGTGGATCGGAGAAGCGGAAATCGAGCACTGGCAGCTCGGCGAGCCGGTTGAGCTCGATGCCGAGACCGAGCAGGCCGTAGTGCTTGGGGAGGAAGGTGAGGCCGAGACCCGCCCGCTTGCACTCCTCGATCAGCCGCTCGGCGTCGGTCTCGCTCATCTCCTGCTCGGCGACGACGACCCGCTCGACGTCGTGGGCGCGCGCCACGCGTGAGATCTCCTCGATCGAGCCGAGTCGCGGCAACGATGCACGGCGGTCCTTGTCGTGCGGCGCCGAGAGGTAGCCGACCAGGCGCAAGCGGGCCTCGGGATGAGTTGCGATGCGGCGTACCACCACGTCGGCCATCGCTGCGGGCCCAACCACGATCCCGGTCGCCACCCCGGTCAGGTGGTGCCAAGCGAAACGCAGCACCGCGCGGGCCACGAAACAGGCGAGCAGAGCGCCGATCCCGACCATGATCGCGCTCTTGGCTGAGAGCGGGCCGACCGGACTGAGCGCGAGTAGGCCGTCGAGGACGATCGTGCCAAGGGCGCTGGCCGAGACCAGCGAGGGCAGCTCGTCGAAGGTGCTGTGGCGGATGCGCCGGTGGTCGTTGTCGTAGAGGCCATGCAGCTTCAACACCAGGATCCAGGCCGGCGTGAAGAGCACCGCCCAGAAGAGCTTGGGCACGTCCGTGGTCGAGGTCACCGCGGTGGCGACGCAGAGCGCGGCGAAGATCGCCACCCAGTCGCCGGTCGCCAGCAGGCGGCGCAGCAGGGCGCCGCGGCGGCGGGAGCCGCTCGGCCCAGTCAGGCCGAGGCGGCTGGCCACCTCGGTGGGCTCCGTTGTGACCGTTGCGGGCCTCGCAGCAGTCGGCCCGGGGCCGCTCTTTTGTGCCTCACGGGTCAGTTTGGCGCTCATCCGCAGTTCCACCCCGGGGTCTGCAGGCATTCGGAGCGGGGGTTGAGCTGGCGAGCCCGCTCCAGGTCCGCCAGCGCCGCCACTTCGTCGCCGGCCGCGTTCTCGACTCGCGAGCGCAGGTAGTACCACTGCCAGTTGCGATCCTCACGCTCGATCGCGTCGGTGAAATGGGACGTCGCCGCCGGGTAGTCGCCTTGACGCTCGGCCAGCAGGCCGAGCTGCACGTAGGGCGATGCCGCCCAGGGCTCGATCGAGCGCGCGTTTTCGGCGTGATCGACGGCGGCGCCCAGGTCTTCCTTTGCCGCGGCAGCCTGGCTGGCGTCGATCTCGCGCTCGACCAGCAGCGGGCCGACCAGGGCGATGGCGGCGATCCAGGCCAGGACCACGCCGGACACGGCGAGGCCGTAGCCACGATCCTTGGCCTTCATGGCCTCGCGTCGCGGGTCGGCAGCTATCTGACTGCAGCGCGCCGCGACTACGACACCGGCGGCGAGGAAGAAGAGAGCTCCCAGCCCAGCGATCTCCCAGAACCAGTCGAGGGCGGCGCCAATCGCGAAGGCAAGCATCGTTGCCAACAACACCGCGTAGCGCTCACGCTGCGAATCAATGGCGTTGCGCCAGGCGCCGAAGCCGAACCAGAGCAGCGATCCGATCAGGCCGAGCACCAGCAGCCCACCAACCACCCCCATGTCCGCAAAGGCCTCCAGGTAGAGCGAGTGGGCGTCGTGGACGGGCAGTTCAATCGAGCGATGCTGCTCCCAGGAGAACTCGTAAGTTCCGGCGCCGTGGCCGAGCAGCGGCTTTTCGCCGCCGGAGTCGATCGCCACCCGCCAGAAGTCGTGTCGGCCGGCGCCGCGGAGGTCGGCGAAGTGCTGCTTGGGATCGTCGGGGAACTGGATGCCGGAGCTCGAGAACTGGTGCCAGACGCGCCCGCCGACTGCGATCGCGGCGCCAATTGCCAGCACCGCCCCGGCGAGCGCAATACGTTTGAGCACTACCGGATTGCGGGATATCTCCAACATCCGTCTAGTGCGGGCGCCGCCCGCCCGCTCCAGCTGTCGCAACCCGGCGAAGAGGATCAGCGAGAGGGCGATTCCGGCGAGCAGAATGAACAACACGGTGACTCCCTGGTCGACCGCGGCCTGATTGGCAAGGTTGTCGGCGAGGCTGTGCCGTTCCTGCACCGCGAGCACCGCCGGCAAGGCGCCGATCGCCCCAACGGCCAGCGTCGCCAGCAGCCAGAGGCGGTCGCGCGAGAGGGCGATCAGGCAACCGCAGGCGACCAGCAACGCCAGCAGCCCTCCGCGTGAATAGGTGAAGTAGAGGGCGAGCAGGGTTGCCGGTATCGCCGCCACGGAGAGCCAGCGCAGCGCCGTCCAGGTGGCCTGGCGGCTTGTCCAGAGCAGCAGGGAAACGCCGGCGCCGAACATCGCCCCGTTCGCGTTCCAGTAGCCAAGCGGGTAGCGCAGGCGCGGTCCGCTGCCGAGCGAGCCCGCGACGTTCATCACGTGGGGCAGCAGGCGGCTGGCGAGGCCCAGCAGGGCGACGACAGCCACGGCAATCGCCAGTCCTTCAGCGAAACGTTGGCGCCTTTCGTCGGTTTGGGCGATCAGAAACGCGGCAAGGAAGAAGCCGAGGTACACCAGAACACGGTCTGCCTCGATCGCGCTGAGCTCCACTGACCCCGACCAGAGGGATGAGATTGCAGACAGAAGCGACAGACAGACGATCAGTCCGCCTGCCCAGTAGAAGGGACGCTCCAGCGTTGTCCTCGAGCCTGCGCCGAGGATCAGCAGAGCCACCACGACCAGCCAGACGGCAAGGCCGGCTATGTGACGACTGGTCACGTCGAAGCCGCCTCCGGCCAGGGCCAGGGCGACGATCGATGCGACTGGCGCAATCAGCGCCGCTGTTTGGTCTAACCTTGCGCGCGATGTTCGTCGGGATGCGCCATCGCCAGGGCCCAAGCCCGGGCCTCTCTCTCTTCGCGTCGATGTCAGTGGTTGCTCTGCTGGCATTGGCTTGCTTCCCTGTGCTCGCTCAGGCGGAAGACTCGAGTGGCGTGCAGTACTCCGACGACATTCCTAGAGCGGACGGCAACAACTCTCCAACCCCGGAGAAGAAGCCTCCGATCGCCAAAGCCGCTGACGGCGGCGGCGCGACAGCGCCGGCTGGCGCCACAGGTGCGGACGATGCCAAGGGTGGTTCTTCGGAAGACGATTCATCTTCAAAGGGTGGCGGTGCCGTGGGCAAGGGCAACGACGGCGGCACCGGGCAGGGTAGCCGAGCCGGCAGCGCCAACGGCGCCCGCGACGGCAACCTGCAGCCCTCTGCTCAGGCCAAGGGAGCGCCCGTTTCGCAGGAGAGCGACGGAGGGTCTTCTCCCCTGGTGCCGATCCTGATCGCCATCCTGGTCCTCGCCGCGATCTCGCTCGCGGTAGTGATGATCAGACAGCGTCGCCAGGGCAGGCCGACGACGCCCATCTCGCAGAAGGCGAGCTAACCGGTGGGGCATCTTCGAAAGGGCCCGCAAGGGCAGTTGCGCCTACGCCTAGCCGCCCTCGCGGTCGCTGTTATCTGCCTCGGCGTGGTGGCCCCCGGCGCCGCCGCGGTGCCCGGCGACTTCTGGGGCGTGTCACCGCAGGCGACACCCAGCTCGGCGGAGTTCCAGCGCCTGCGTACAGGCGGCGTCGACAGCGTGCGTATCCCGATCTCCTGGGCGGCGGTCGAGAAGGAGCCGGGCGCGACGGATTTCTCACACGTCGATGCGCTCGTCTCGGGTGCGGCTGGAGCGGGTATCGACATCCTGCCCTTCGTCTACGACGCTCCCTCGTGGGCGGTTGTCTCGGCAGTCGTTCCCGGTTCGGGAGGAACGACGAGGGCTCCCAAGACATTGCCGGTGAAGACCGGCGCGCAACGCGCCTATTGGGCCAACTTCCTCAAGCTCGTCGTTGCTCGCTATGGTCCCGGCGGCGCCTTTTGGACTGCAAATCCTGGCCTGCCGGAACGGCCGATCCGGACCTGGCAGATCTGGAACGAGCAGAACTTCAAGTACTTCGTGGTGCGACCCAACCCCGCCGACTACGGCAAGCTGGTCAACGTCTCCTACGGCGCGATCAGGAGCATCGACCCCAGCGCCAAGCTGATCCTCGGCGGCATGTTCTCGCAGCCCAGGGAGGCTCACTACAAGGGGAAGCCGCCGCAGGCCTACTTCGCCACCGACTTCCTCGACCGGCTATACAGCTCGACTCCGGGGATCAAGCGCAAGTTCGTCGGCGTCGCCCTGCATCCCTACACCACGGCCTACCAGGAGCTGACCCCCGACGTCGAAGCGTTCCGTCAGATCCTGAGCGAGAACCGGGACGCGGGCAAGAAGCTCTGGATCACCGAGATCGGCTGGAGCTCCCTGCCGCGCGCCGGCAACGACGCCTTCTCGAAGGGCCCCAACGGCCAGGTCAAGCAGCTGGAAGGCGCTTTCAGGCTCTTCAAAGCGAAGCAGGCCAAATGGAAGCTGAAGCGGATCTACTGGTTCTCGGTCGACGACCAGCCGGGAAGCTGCAACTTCTGCGGTGGCACCGGCCTCTTCAGCGAAGGCTTCGTGCCGAAGAAGTCCTGGTTCGCGTTCGTCAGGTTTGCCGGCGGCAATCCGGGCTGAGCTCCGGCGATAGCCGGGGCGTAAGATCGGTGGGTTGCCCACCGACGCGAAACCGACTGCGAAGTCTGACCCGCTGGCGCCTTTCAGCGCCCCTGTGCGGCGCTGGTTCGAGGCATCCTTCGAGGGCCCTACCCCTGCCCAGACAGGCGGCTGGGGGGCGATCTCGAGCGGCGCCAACACGCTGATCTGCGCCCCGACCGGCTCCGGCAAGACTCTGGCGAGCTTCCTCTGGGCGATCGATCGCCTTGCACGAATGCCGGAGCTTGGCCAGGGTGTGCGGCTCGTCTACGTCTCGCCGCTGAAGGCGCTCTCCTACGACATCGAGCGCAACCTGCGGGCACCGCTGCGGGGGATCGGCGCCGACATCTCCGTCGGCCTGCGCACCGGTGACACGCCGCAGAAAGAGCGCCGGGCGATGCGCAAAACGCCGCCCGACATCCTGATCACCACGCCAGAGTCGCTCTACCTGATGCTCTCCTCGGGCGCCCGCGAGATTCTCATCGGCGTCGAAGCGGTGATCGTCGACGAGATTCATGCTGTGGCGCAATCGAAGCGCGGGTCTCACCTGGCGCTGAGTTTGGAGCGGTTGGAGCATTTGGTGAGGGACCATGCGGATCGGCCCGCGGGTCCTGTCGCCGCAGGGGACCCCCCACCCCCTGCGGTCGCTAAAGCGTCCTCGGGGGTGGGCCCCCCTACGGCGCCACCCGCGGGAGATGCGCTTGGCCTGCAGCGAATAGGTCTCTCGGCTACTCAGCGGCCGTTGGAGCGGATAGCTCGATTTCTCGTCGGGCCCAAGAGGGATTGCGAGATCGTCGATGCTGGGGTCGCGAAGGAGCTCGACCTGGAGATCGTCGTCCCGGTGGAGGACATGGCGGAACCAGGTGCTCCAGCTTTCCCAAACGAGGACGGCACTCCAACCGATGGAGAGCCCCTGGCCCACGTCCGCTCGATCTGGCCGGCGATCTACCCAGAGCTTCTGAAGCTGGTCCGCGAACACAACTCGACGATCATCTTCGTCAACGCCCGCCGCGCCGCCGAGCGCCTGGCAAAGAGGCTGAACGAGCTTGCAGCTGACCAACCTCTCGCAGAGCTCCCCGCAACCGAGCAGCTGGGCCATGACGAGCAGGGGCAGTCCGCAGATTCGTCTCTGCCGGGGGGTGGCACGGCAGGGGGGACCACGCCCGAGGAAGCTTTAGCTACCGCAGGGCGTGGTGGGTCCCCTGCCGTGACAGGACCCGCCGGCCCAGACCCAATCGAGGAGATCGCCCGAGCCCACCACGGCTCGCTCTCCCACGAGGAGCGCACCGTGGTCGAGGAGATGCTCAAGTCAGGGGAGCTTCCGTGTCTCGTCGCCACGTCGTCCCTCGAGCTGGGCATCGACATGGGCGCCGTCGACCTGGTGATCCAGGTCGAGTCGCCCAAGTCGGTCAGCCGCGGCCTGCAGCGGGTCGGCCGCGCCGGCCACTCGCTGGGCGAGGTCAGCCGCGGCCGCATCTTTCCCAAGTTCCGCGCCGACCTGCTCGAGTGCGCCGTCGTCGCGAAGCGGATGCGCGAGGGGGCGATCGAGGAGACCGTCATCCCGCAGAACCCACTCGACGTCCTCGCTCAGCACCTGGTCGCGATGGCGTCGCTCGACGAGTGGCAGATCGATGAGGTCGAGCGCCTGGTCACCGCCGCGGAGCCCTTCCACGACCTCTCGCGCGAGCAGCTCGAGAACGTGCTCGACATGCTCGACGGCCGCTACCCGTCCGACCGCTTCGCCGAGCTTCGCCCGCGGATCGTCTGGGACCGCACCGAGGGCACGATGCACGGGCGCAAAGGGGCGCGCCAGCTGGTCGTCACCAACGCCGGCACGATCCCCGACCGGGGCCTCTACGGCGTCCACCTGCCCGACGGGCGCCGCGTCGGCGAGCTCGACGAGGAGATGGTCTACGAGGCGCGGGCGGGGCAGACCTTCCTGCTGGGGGCGACGACCTGGCGGATCGAGGAAATCACCCGCGACCGGGTGATCGTCACCCCCGCCCCCGGCCTCCCGGGCGCGGTCCCCTTCTGGAAGGGCGACGGGATCGGCCGCCCGGCCGAGCTGGGCAAGGCGATCGGCGCGTTCTCGCGCTGGGCGGTCGAGCAGGACGCGGCGACGCTGGAGGCCGACTACGACCTCGACCCGCGGGCGGCCACGAACCTCTTGGAGTTCCTGCGCGAGCAGGAGGAGGCGACGCGCGTCGTGCCGAGCGAGCGCACGATCGTGATCGAGCGCTTCCGCGACGAGATCGG
>DATNHC010000040.1:0-4125 GCA_035605155.1 Solirubrobacterales bacterium | reverse complement strand
GCTGCCGTCGAAGATCGCGTTGGCCACATCGGTAACCTCGGCCCGCGTCGGGCGCCGCGCGGTCACCATCGAGGCCAGCATCTGGGTCGCGGTGATCGCCGGCTTGGAGCGCTTGCCGGCGGCGCGGATCAAGCGCTTCTGCACGACCGGCACCTGAGCGAGCGGCAGCTCGATGCCGAGGTCGCCGCGGGCAACCATGATGCCCCCCGTCGCCGCGGCGACGATCTCCTCGACGTTCTCGGCCGCCTGGGGCTTCTCGATCTTGGCGACCAGCGGGATATCGGAGTCAAGCGTCCGCAGCCGCTCGCTGACCGGCTCGAGGTCAGCGGCGCTGGAGACGAAGGAGACGGCAAGCAGGTCGATGCCCTGCTCGACGGCGAACTCGACCCAGCCCAGGTCGCCAGCGGTGGCGGCCGGGGTGCTGGTGCCCGGAACGTTCATGCCCTTGTGCGAGGAGAGCGTACCGCCGACCTCGACCTCGCAGTCGACACCGCCGTCCTCGGACTCGTTGACGCGCAGACGGATCGCCCCGTCGGCGAGGTAAACCAGGTCGTCCTCGTGCAGCGAGCTGACCTGGGGCCAGCTGACCGGGATCGTTTCGCTGTCGCCCTCGACCTCGCGCGGAGTCAGCTTGACGTGCATGCCGGTCTCGAGCTCGGCTACGTCGCCGCGCAGCTCGCCGATCCGCAGCTTCGGGCCGGGCAGGTCACCGAGCACCGCCACCTCACGACCGGCGCGCTGGGCCGCAGCGCGAATCGTCTCGATCGTGCGCGCGTGACGGTCGCGATCGGCATGCGAGAAGTTGAGCCGCAGCACGTCGGCGCCCGCCTCGATCAGCCGCGCTAGCGTGTCCGGTTCCCAGCTCGCCGGCCCGACCGTGACGATGATCTTGGTGCGCCTGGCATGGGACATGACATGACTGTAGTGAGTGAGAAATCGACCACTTCTCCGGCCGGTCCGGTCGATGCCACCGAGGCCGCTTCGCTCCCCGCCCCTCCGGTGGTGCCTCTGCCTCGACTGGCGCAGATGCTGCGCTTCAACCAACGCCAGATCGAGTACGTCTTTGGCGCCCGCCGCCGCCTCGGCGAGACCTTCCAGATGCGCTCGCTGCTGCCCGAGGGGCTGGTGATCACCAGCCATCCCGATCACGTGCGCTCGCTGTTTACAGCCAAGCCCGAGCAGGCGCCCTCGCTGACGGGAGAGTCGCCGCTGCGGCCAATCCTCGGCACGGGCTCGGTGCTGACCGCGGTCGGGCCGCGCCACATGCGCCAGCGCAAGCTGCTCCTGCCTCCCTTCCACGGCGAGGCGATCGAGCGCTACACGGCGATGATCGCCGCGGCCACGGAAAGGGAGATCGATACCTGGCCGCTCGGCCGGCCCTTCGCACTGGCGCCGCGCATGCAGGCGATCACGCTTGACGTGATCATGGCCGGAATCTTCGGCATCGAGGGCCGGCCCGAGCGCGGCACGCCGGAGCATCGCATGCGCTCCACTATCAAGCGACTGGTTACGGCCTCGACCTCCCCGCTCGCCCAGATCGGCGAGCTGATGAACATCGCCCGCGACGAGGCGGTGGGCATCACGAAGCTCGCCGTGAATCTGCTCGACCGTCCCACCTACGCGGTGATCGAGGCGCGGCGCCGCGATGCCGGCCTCGAGGATCGCCGCGACATCCTCTCCCTCCTGCTGCGGGCGCGCACCGAGGAGGGCGAGACCTTGAACGACAAAGAAGTGCGCGACGAGCTGCTCACCCTGGTCCTCGCCGGCCACGAGACAACGGCCAACTCGCTGGCCTGGGCGTGGGAGCGACTTGTGCGCAACCCGGAAGCGCACGAGGCCCTACGTGAGGCGGTGCGAAATGGCGAGGGCGCCGAGGACCAGGTCGAGGCGACGATCATCGAGAGCATGCGCTCGCGACCGGTGGTGCCCTTCATCGGCCGCCGTGTGATGAAGCCATGGCGCCTAGGCCCCTACGGCGTCGCCGCCGACACGCCAGTGGGAATGAGCATCTTGCTCGTCCACCACCGCGAGGACCTCTACCCGGAGCCTTTCGAGTTCCGTCCCGAGCGCTGGCTCGACCGTAAGCCGGGCACCTACGAGTGGATTCCCTTCGGCGGCGGCATCCGCCGCTGCCTTGGCGCCGCCCTGGCGATGGCCGAGATGCGCGTCGTCCTCGAGGCCACAGCCCGTCGCCTCGACCTCGAGGCCGCCGACCCCGAACCCGAGCGCGCCCTGCACCGCAACGTGACGATGATCCCCGCCCGTGGCGGCCGCGTGGTCCTGCGCTCACGCCGGGCATAGAGCCTTACAATCGAGCCCGTGCCCGGAGAGGTGGCCGAGTGGCTGAAGGCACTCGCCTGCTAAGCGAGTAGGGGGCGCAAGCTCTCTCGAGGGTTCGAATCCCTCCCTCTCCGCTCCCCCCTCGATGCCCAATCGTGACCGAGGCTCTCACGACTCTGGTCAAGCTCGGCACTGAGCTGGACACGAAAGGCGCTTTTGACCTCGGGCTCTCGTAGCCTCTCTCATCGCACCCCGGCTGCCGCGGGCTTGGCGGCTAGTCTCGTGGTCGTGTCCGGCCGCTCGCACGCAGAGCTCGAGCAGATCTTCGAGGAGCTCGAGGCTCCCTTCGCCTTTGTCGACCTCGACGCGATGTGGGACAACGCGGAGGCGATGCTGGGGCGTGCTGGGGACAAGCCGATCCGAGTCGCCAGCAAGTCGCTGCGCTGCCGGGCGATCCTCGAGCGGGTCTTGCGTCGCGATGAGCGCTTCGCCGGGCTGATGACCTTCACCCTGCCCGAGACGCTCTGGCTGGCTGAGACCGGCTTCGAGAACCTGCTCCTCGCCTATCCGACCGCCGACACTGCCGCGCTCGGTGAGCTGGCGCTGCGCTCGGTCGCCAACCCGGCCGGGGCGCCAATCGTGATGGTCGACTGCGTCGAGCACCTCGAGGCGATCGAGTCGGTGCTGGGCGCGGGGGCCGCGCCGGTGCGCGTCTGCATAGACCTCGACGCGAGCTGGTGGACGCTCGGCGGCCGAATCAAGGTCGGCCCGAAGCGCTCGCCTGTCCACACGGTCGAGCATGCGGTCTCCCTGGCGCAAGAGATCGAGCGGCGACCGCAGGTCGAGCTGGCGGCCCTGATGGCCTATGAGGGCCAGACCGCCGGAGTCGGCGACCGGCCACCCGGCAAACGCCTGCGCGGGGCGACGATCCGCTGGATGCAGCGTCGCTCCGTCGCCGAGCTGACCGAGCGACGCGCCGCGGCGGTTGCCGCAATCCGCGAGTTCGCCGACCTGGAGATCGTCAACGGCGGCGGCACCGGCAGTCTCGAGTTGACCGGAGCCGAGCCCGCCGTCACCGAGGTGACTGCCGGCTCGGGCTTCTACGCACCCACTCTCTTCGACCACTACAGCCGCTTCAGCCTCAGCCCAGCCGCCGGCTTCGCCCTGCCGATCGTCCGCAAGCCGTCGCCCGCCGTGGCGACGGCGCTCGGCGGCGGCTACCTTGCCTCGGGCAGCGGCGAGCCCTCGCGCCTGCCGTCCCCGTGGCTACCGGCGGGCCTCGAGCTCGACGCCGAGGAGGGCGCCGGCGAGGTGCAAACGCCGCTCAGCGGTCCAGCGGCCCTGGAGCTGAGGATCGGCGACCGCGTCTACATGCGCCACGCCAAGGCCGGCGAGCTCTGCGAGCGCTTCGACGCCCTGCACCTGATCGAAGGCGAGGAGATAGTCGACGTCGTCCCCACCTATCGCGGGGAGGGCATGACCTTCCTCTGATCATGGACCGAGCACCCGCTCGGCGTACTCGTTGGTGAAGACGCGGTTCGGATCCAGCTCGTCGCGGGCCGCCTGGAACTCGGCCCAGCGCGGGTAGCGGTCGGCGAGGGTCGTCGCGCTCTGGAAGTGGCGCTTGCCCCAGTGGGGGCGACCGCCGTACTCGTTCATGATCGCCTCGACCGCCTCGAAGTACGGCCGCCACTCCATGCCGCGGTACTGATGGACGGCGATGTAGGCGGTGTCGCGCGCGTGCGAGGGGCTGAGCAGAGCGTCGTCACCGGCGGTGACCCGCATCTCGATTGGAAAGAAGACCGGGTACCTGTTCGAGCGGATCCAATCGATCACCCGCCGCGC
>DATNHC010000039.1:0-2913 GCA_035605155.1 Solirubrobacterales bacterium | reverse complement strand
GATCTACTCGACCTTCCTGCAGCGCGCCTACGACCAGATCATCCACGACGTCTGCCTGCAGGACCTCGACGTCACCTTCGCGATGGACCGTGCGGGGCTGGTCGGCGACGATGGACCGACGCACCACGGAGCCTTCGACGTCTCCTACTTCCGCCCGATCCCCAACGTCGTGGTGATGGCGCCGCGCGACGAGGCGATGCTGGTCCACATGCTGCGCACAGCGGTTGCCCATGGCGGACCCGTGGCGCTGCGCTATCCGCGCGGGGCCGCCGAGGGGGCCGAGCTGCCGGTGGCCCCCAAGGAGATCCCAGTTGGCAGCGGCGAGCTGCTGGCGAGCGGTGAGCGGGTCGCGCTGCTCGGTTACGGCTACGGCGTCTCGGTGGCGCTCGACGCGGCCAGGATTCTCGCCGAGCATGGGATCACCGCCACGGTTGCCGACGCGCGCTTTGCCAAGCCCCTCGACGAGGAGCTGCTCGAGCGGCTCGCCTTGCAACACGAGCTGCTGGTCCCCGTCGAGGAGAACGTCTTGCCCGGCGGTTTCGGCTCGGCAGCGCTGGAGCACCTGGAGGATGCCTTCGCCGACAGACCGGCGGATCGGTCCCGCATCTTGCGTGTCGGCCTGCCCGACCGCTACGTGACCCACGGCAAGCCGGCCTTGCTCCGCCAGGAGGCGGGCCTCACCGGCGAGGCGGTTGCCGAGCGGGTGCTCGTCGCGCTGCGCGCCGGCGAGCCGGCGCTGAGTTGAAGCATCCCCATTTTTAGGCTTGCGCCAAACGGCTCAATCGGTTAGCCTGCCGTCGTCTCTTCTGGGGTTACTTGAGGGAGGAGAGACATCTCTATGTATGTGGATCCGCACGTAGGGAGCGTCGTGGATCTACTGCGTTGACCGCGCCGGTGCAGACAGCACCGCGTCGCGGTGCGCTCAGGTCAGCTTTCGCCCTCGTCGGCGATTCTCTCGGCGAGCAGGACGATCTCGGAGAGGCGCACGTCGAGGACCTTCGCGATTCGCCGCACCGTGCCCCAAGCCGGGTTGGTCCGCCCAGACTCGATGTGCGAGATCCAGGTCGGATGGATCTCGGCCAGGTGTCCAAGTTCCTCCTGACTGAGGTCCCGTTCCTTCCTTAGCCGGCGAATCGCTCGACCAAGCGCTGGTTGCGGTTCTGTGCGGCGCGTCATCCAAGAGACGCTTCCCGCCGGGATTGCCGCGGTCTATAGACTCAAACTCAAGTATGGCGGCTGCAATGCCCTTCCGTGCCTGAGCTTCAGATCACTACCGAGAACTGGAGCGAGCTTGAGGCGCTCGGCTTCCGCCACTTCCTCAACGTCTCCCCCGAGAAACTCACAGAAAACGAGTTCCAGGACTTGGTCGCGCTCGCCAAACGCGCGGCCGGCGGGGATGCAGGCTTCGCCTTCGGCGTCTTCTACGACGAGTTCCACGGCCCCCTCGACACCCGCCACGGCCTCGGTCTTTACGTCAAGCGTCCCAGGGGCTGGCGTCCGATCTGAGCCGCGGCTGTCGGGTTGGTTGGATCGTGAGGACTTTCGATCTCGCGGGCTTGCAACTGCCCTTGGCGTAGACAGAAAACGCTCGCCCGGAACGGCGCTACGACGGTCGCGCGACCGGGCCGCGTCCGTGACCCGACCCCCTGAAATCGGTCTGATCTAACCCCCGCAGACTGGGCCACGATGCATGAGACTCCGGCCCCACCGAAGGAGTCGAATGCCAAGGCAATATCCCCCGGAGTTCCGCGAGCGAATCGTCGCCCTGGCGAGGTCGGGAAGGTCCGTCTCAGGGCTCAGCGCCGACTACGGAGTGGCCGGCGCCACCATCTACCGCTGGCTTGACCAGGACCGAATAGACCATGGCGAGAAGCCCGGGACCACCAGCACCCAGAACACCGAGCTCGCCGCCGCAAGGAAGCGGATCCGCGAGCTCGAGCGCGAGCTCGAGCTGGTCCGCAAGGCCGCCACGATCTTCGACGAGCACCAGAAGATCCGCCCAAAAGGCTCTACCCGGTGATCGAGAGCCTGACCGGGCAGGGATTCAGCGAGCGAGAGGCATGCCGCGTGCTCGGCGTCAACCGCAGCAGCTACACCCACTGGCGCAAGCGGCCGCCGAACCAGCGCGAGCTGAGGCGAGCATGGCTCGGGCCGTTGGTGGCAAAGATCCATACCGACTCCTTCGGGACCTACGGCTACCTCAGAGTGGCAGCGGAGCTGCGGCTTGGCCACGGCGTAATCGCCAACCACAAGCTCGTCTACTCGATCATGCGCGAGCAAGGCCTGAAGGGCTTGCCCAAGCCGCCGCCGGACAGGCGAGGTCCTGCCGGAGCGTTCGTGGCGACCGACCTCGTTCGCCGCGACTTCTCCGAGAACGGCCCCAACAAGCTCTGGGTGACCGACATAACCGAGCACCCGACCAGAGAGGGCAAGCTCTTCTGCTGTGCCGTACTCGATGCCTTCAGCCGCAAAGTCGTCGGCTGGTCGATTGACTCGACCCAGACGACCGCCCTGGTGACCAACGCGCTCGGGATGGCGATCAGAGGCCGCGACCCCGATCGCACCGTGATCCATAGCGACCGTGGCAGCCAGTTCACGTCCTGGGCCTTCACCCAGCGCGTGAAGGAGGCGGAGCTGATGCCGTCGGTCGGTCGCACCGGGACCGCCCTCGACAACGCGATGATGGAGTCCTTCTGGGGCCGGATGCAGGTTGAGCTGCTCAACCGCCGGCGATGGAAGACGAGGGTCGAGCTCGCCAACGCGATCTTCGAATACATCGAGTCCTTCCACAACAACCGCCGGCGCCACAGCTCGCTCAATATGCTCACACCAACGGAGTTCGAGGAGCTCCATGAGAAAGAATCCAGCTACTGGATTCTCATGCGAAGTGGACGGAGCTGGGGGTTAGATCAG
>DATNHC010000038.1:0-11916 GCA_035605155.1 Solirubrobacterales bacterium | reverse complement strand
CGGCAGTAGAGGATCGTGCGGGTCGATTTGTCGGGGGCGGCGGCGGCGATCTCGTCGGCGAGCAGGCCCGGCGGAACCAGCTTGCCGCCCTCGAGATGAGCGTCCTGGTACTCGTGCGGCTCGCGAGTGTCGATCAGGACGACGTCGCCGCCCTCGATCTCCTGCGCGGCCTCGAAAGGCTCGATCTCCTCGACCTGCTGCTTGGTCTGCGCCTCTGTAGCCATCTACCTTTAAATCCCTTAATTCCGATCCGGCTTTACTTCAAAAAGTATAGCGAGTTGTACTTCACCCGAGACTATGCGGTCAACTGCGACTAGCGTGCCACCGGAGGGTCGACTGGCCAAGCTGGGCGCCGCACGCGGGCGCAGCGCGTAGCAGCGCTACGCGCAAGTCCGTGGGTGCCGATCCAGCGCCGCGCCAGGCGGCCATCCGGGGGTGCGATAGGAGCTGTTGCCCGCCTAGCCGAGGGACGGGCGCATCTGGCGCAGGCGCCGCACCCGCTCTTCGATCGGCGGGTGGGTCGAGAAGAGCCCGGCGATGCCGCCGCCCTTGAAGGGCTTGACGATGTAGAGCGGCTCGGCCGCTTGGTTGACCTGCATCGGAATCGCCTCGGCTCCCTGCTCGAGGCGCAGCAGGGCGCTGGCCAGCGACTCGGGGTTGCCGCAGATCTCCGCTCCACCCGCATCGGCGGCGTACTCGCGCTGGCGGGAGATCGAGAGCTGGATGATGCTCGCTGCGATCGGCGCCAGCAGGACAAGAGCCAGCGAGGCGACGAGGCTGAGCGGCGACTCGTCGTCGCCGCCGAACCACATCAGCATGTAGGCGATGTAGGTGATCGCGCCGCCGATCGCCGCGGCAACCGACTGGATCAGGATGTCGCGGTGCTTGACGTGGGCGAGCTCGTGGGCAAGCACGCCGCGCAGCTCGTCCTCGGAGAGCAGTTTGGTGATCCCGCGGGTGACCGCCACGGCGGCGTGCTGGGGGTTGCGTCCGGTGGCGAAGGCATTGGGCTGGTCCTGGGGGATCATGTAGAGGCGCGGCATCGGCAGGCCGGCGCGCGTGGTCAGCTCACGAACGATCTGGTAGAGCCGCGGCGCCTCGGACTCCTCGATCGGCCCTGCTCGGCTCATCTTGAGGGCCAGCTTGTCGCTGAAGAAGTAGGAGCCGAGGTTGATCAGCAGGCCGATCCCGAGGAAGAGCGCTGCGGTGCTGGGCCCGCCGATCAGGGCGCCGATCAGGACCAGCAGCCCGGTGAGGGACGCCAGGAGGATCGTCGTGCGCAGGGTCGCGCCGAAGGTGGACTGCTTGGTGGTGGTCATCGCGATGTCGCTCCTCTGGGAGGTTGGCGGAAGAAAGGCAGCCTCGAAAGTATGGCTCCGCCGGCGCGGTCTCACCATAGGTGCCAACCCCTATTCTCGCCCTGTGACGACCCTGGTCATCGTCGCGTTGGTCCTCGTCGCCGCGACGCTCGCCCTGCGCTTGCTCGTGTTGCGGCGCCGTCTGGTGCCGCTCGAGCGCCTGATCGAGGAGATGGAGAAGGTCGACCTGAATCGGCCGGGCGCCGCCCTGCCCCGCTCGATCGACGGCATCGGCGAGACCGAGGAGGTGGCGCGCATCGAGCTCGCGTTCCTGCGCATGATGGGGCGCCTGGAGGCGGAGCGCCGGCGGGCGGGGAGCGCCGCGCTGGCAGCCCAGGAGGAGGAGCGCGCCCGCGTCGCCCGCGACCTGCACGACGAGGTGAACCAGTCGCTGACCGGGGTGCTGCTGCGCCTCGAGGCGGCACGCGAGGCGGCCCCGCCTGAGTTGGAGCCGCAGCTCGCGGAGATCAAGACGCTCGCCAACCAGGCGATGCGCGAGCTGCTCTCGCTGGCCCGCCAGCTGCGACCGACGGCGCTCGACGACCTCGGCCTGGCAGCGGCGACAGCGGGCCAGGTCGAGCAGCTCTCCCGGGGCGAGATCGAGGCCGAGTTCGCCACCGAAGGCGACTTCTCCGCCCTCGGCGACGATGCCCAGCTGGTCGTCTACCGCGTGGCCCAGGAGGCGCTCTCCAACGCGGCGCGCCACAGCGGCGCCCAACGGGTGACGGTAAAGCTGTGCCACAACGAGGACACCGGCGTCGAGCTCGAGGTCACCGACGACGGCAGCGGCTTCGCTTTCGACGAGTCCGAGGGTGGCCTGGGACTCGCCGGTATGCGTGAGCGGGCCCTGCTGGTCGGCGGTGTGCTGACGATCGAGTCACGACCGGGGCGCGGCACCACGGTGCATCTCACCGTGCCCGGTTAGTCACGCTGCCTGTCGCGGAGCGCAGCGGCAAATACTTCCGCTACTCGCTTTCGTTCCCCGTCGATTTGCCGTTCGGAAAGGCGCAACACGTCGTAGCCAAGTCTCATCAACTCGAGCTCGCGGGCACGATCATCCTGAAAGGCCGCCCGCCCGCGGTGATAGCGATAGCTGTCGGCTTCGACGACGAGCCGCTGGTCTCGCCAGAGGAAGTCAACGAGAAAAGGCCCGATACGAACATTGACCTCCGGTCGTGGTAGCCGGTGGCGGCTGCAGATCGAGAGGAAGGCCGCCTCGAGATCGCTGCGAGTGCGATCGCCGGCGTCCTCCGCGGCAATCGGCAAACCGATCACGTTCGCCTGGCGGATTGCCTTTCTCAATTCCCAGGCGGAGATCATGCCGGCCTTGTCGGCGGCGACTGCCATGCGTAGGTCGGCAACCGTCCGCGCTGGGGTCGTGACGGGGATTCCGGCACGAAGCGTCACATCTGCGGCTCGCAGTGTGAGGGAGCGATGAACACGAAGGCCGACGCGACGCGCCCTCCCGCCGCTCCCACGGACGATCACATCGCAGGGGGCCGACCTCGCCGGGAGCAGCTCCCACAACGACGCGGCACTTCTGTGACTCACCGCCGCTCCCCAGCGCTCCAGGACGAGCCCGTCGCTGTCATGCGGACCTCCGCCAATCGCCAATACCGCCGCGAGCAGCCGAGCCTCCCGCGACAGCGCCGAGTGCCCTACCGCGTAGACGCCGCGATGGATCCGATGCAGCCGACCCGCCATGACCCGCACCCTGATCGCGTCTTCACCAACTCCCAGGCGGCGCAGCTGACGGATAGAGATCACTCCGTGCTGCTTCTTGGCGATCCCGGCAATCCGAAGATCGCGCTTGGCGACTATCCCGCGCATATCCCCGGATAAGTCGCCAAGCCCCCAAGTTCTCTCCCCTTCCTCAGTTGGGAGACTTGGCGGAATGCGCGTACTGATTGCGGACGACCACGGCATCGTGCGCTCCGGCATCCGGTTGCTACTCGAGCGGCAGTCGGACATCGAGGTGGTTGCCGAGGCGGCCGATGGGGCCGAGGCACGCGAGCTGGCGGTACGCGAGCGTCCCGACCTGGCGATCCTCGACGTGAAGATGCCGAAGCTCACCGGGTTGCAGGCAACCCGCGAGATCAAGCGCCAAGCGCCCGAGGTCTCAGTCCTGATCCTCTCGATGCACGACGACGAGCGCTACCTCTTCGAGGCGCTCAAGGCAGGCGCCTCTGGCTACGTGCTGAAGGCCCAGGCCGACACCGACCTGCTGGCGGCGATCCGCGCAGTCGAGCGCGGCGAGCCGTTCCTCACCCCGGAGGCGCAACGCACATTGATCAAGGACGTGTTGGAGCGCGGCAGCGCCGGCGAGGAGGAGCTGACTCCGCGCGAGGAGGAGATCGTCAAGCTGGTCGCCGAGGCCCACACGACCAAGCAGATCGCCGAGCTTCTTCATCTCTCCGAGAAGACGGTCGAGAACCACCGCACCAACGCGATGCGCAAGTTGGGGATGCGCGATCGGGTCGAGCTGGTCCGCTACGCGATCCGCCGTGGCCTGATCGAGCCCTGAGCCGATCATCGCGGGTTTGCTTGACTGAGCGCGAATGGCAACCGGCGAAGACTTCAGAGCGAAGCGCTGGCAGGCGCTGGTCCTGCTCTGCTCGGCGCAGTTCGTCGTCGTCCTCGACGCCTCGATCGTCAACGTGGCGCTGCCGTCGATCGGCGAGGCGCTCGACTTCTCCCAGGACAGAAGCGGCATAACCGACTGGTTCAGTAGGATTTAGCTGCATGTTGTTCTCGACCAAAGCCGAGTACGGCGTTCGCCTGATGGTTGAGCTGGGTCGCCAGCCCGGCTCGCTGCCAATTTCGCTGAGCGCCGTAGCCGAGGCAGAGCGTCTGCCGCTCTCCTACCTCGAGCACCTGGTGGCGAAGCTGCGCAAGGAGGGGCTGGTGACCTCAACCCGCGGGGCGCACGGCGGCTACCGACTGGCGAAACCGGCGGAGGAGATCACGATGGACGCCGTCGTCGAGGCGCTGGAAGGGCAGATCGCCCCGATGGAGTGCTTCCACGACACGCCTGACGGCAAGGTGCTCTGCTCACACGAGGACGACGGCGACCGCGCCTGCGCGACCAAGCTGCTCTGGACGCGGGTGCAGGGCGGAGTGACGAAAGCCCTCTCGGGCACGACGCTGGCCGAGCTGGTGGAGTTCTCCGGCGGCGGCGCCCGCGACGAGCGTCAGGCGCCAGTCGGCACGGCCGCCTGAAGCGCAGACCTTCCAAACCAGAAACGGAGTGAAATTGGCTGAGCTGGAGATACGCAACCTGCACGTGAGCGCCGAGGACAAGCAGATCCTCCGCGGCCTCGACCTCGACGTCGAGAAGGGCAAGGTGCATGCGCTGATGGGCCCGAACGGCTCGGGCAAGTCGACCCTGGCCAACGCGATCATGGGCCACCCGGCATTCGAGGTGACCGAGGGGACGATCGCCTTCAAGGGCGAGGACTTGACGGAGGCCGATCCCGACGAGCGTGCGCTCGCCGGCCTCTTCATGGCCTTCCAGTACCCGGTCGCGATTCCCGGGGTCTCGGTCAGCAAGTACCTGCGGATGGTGATCAACGCCCATCGCGAGGCGCGCGGGGAAGAGCAGATCAAGATCAAAGACTTTGCCCGCATCGCCCAGGAGGCGATGGAGCTGGCGAATATCCCGAAAGACTTCTCCAGCCGCTACCTCAACGACGGCTTCTCCGGCGGCGAGAAGAAGCGCATGGAGCTGCTTCAGCTTGCCCTGCTGCGGCCGGAGATCGCGGTGCTCGACGAGACCGACTCAGGGCTCGACATCGATGCCCTGCGCACGGTCGCCGAGGGCGTCAACAAGTTCGCCGGCCCCGAGATGGGCGTCCTGATCATCACCCACTATCAGCGCATCCTGCACATGGTGAAGCCCGACTTCGTCCACGTCATGTTCGAGGGCCGGATCGTCAAGGAAGGCGGCCCGGAGCTGGTCGGCGTGCTCGAGGAGAAGGGCTACGGCTGGATCCGCGAGGAGGTAGAGGCAGGCGCCGTCGCCTGACCTTGGGAGCATGGAGCAGACGACGGCCAAGCGCTCCACGCCCACGGTGCCGTTCTCGCTGGAGAAGGTGCGCGCCGCCTTTCCGGCGCTCGAGCGGGAGATCAACGGCCGTCCGGTCGCCTACCTGGACAGCGGCGCCAGCGCCCAGCGGGTGCTTGCCTCGATCCAGGCGGTCGACCGCTACGAGCGGTCCCATCACTCCAACGTCCACCGCGGCTCGCACACGCTCTCGGCCGAGGCGACGGCGGCCTACGAGGGAGCGCGGGCGACGGTCGCCGACCACCTCGGCGCCGCCGACCGGCGCGAGGTCGTCTTCGTCCGCAACGCCACCGAGGCGATCAATCTCGTCGCCCGGGCGTGGGGCGACGCCAACGTCGGCGAAGGCGACCGCATCGTGCTCACCGAGATGGAGCACCACTCCAACATCGTCCCCTGGCAGCAGCTGGCCAAGCGGGTCGGGGCGGAGATCGATTGGGTGCCGGTCGACGACGAGGGGCTACTCGACCTCGATGCCTACGCCGGCTTGCTGGAGCGCGGCCCGAAGCTCGTCGCCGTCACCCACGTCTCCAACGTGCTCGGCACCGAGAATCCGCTGGCCGAGATCGGGCGACTGGCGCACGAGGCCGGGGCGCTGGTACTCGCCGACGGCGCCCAGGCGGCCCCAAAGCAGCCGCTCGATATGGCCGCCCTCGGTGTCGACTTCTATGCCGTCACCGGCCACAAGCTCTACGCGCCGACCGGGATCGGCGCGCTCTGGGCGCGGCTCGAGCTGCTGCGCGCGATGCCACCCTTCCTCGGCGGCGGCTCGATGATCCGCAAGGTGACCACCGAGGGGACGACGTACGCCGATCCGCCTGCCCGCTTCGAGGCCGGTACGCCGGCGATCGCCCAGGCGATCGGCATGGCCTCAGCGCTGCGCTGGCTCGACGGGATCGGGATGAAGGCGGTGCTGGAGCATGAGCGCCAGATCGCCGAGTACGCGCTGGCGAGCCTGGCCGACGTGCCGGGCCTGCGGACCTTCGGCCCACCGCGCGGCGCCGAGCGGATCGGCCCAGTCTCCTTTGAGCTGGAGGGCGTCCATGCCCATGACGTCTCGGAGATCCTCGATCGCCACGGCGTCGCCGTCCGCGCCGGTCACCACTGCGCCCAGCCGCTGATGGAGCGCCTCGGCATCCCCGCCACCGCCCGCGCCAGCTTCGGCGTCTACACGACCCCCGAGGAGATCGACCGCCTGGTCGAGGGCCTGCACGACGCCCGGCGCGTCTTCGGGCTCTAGCTCGAATCGCCCGGCCGGTTGCCAGCAGCCGCGGTCAGGCGTCGTCCCCCGCTCCAGCGTGCTCATATTCATCGTGCAGGCGCCACCAGGTGTAAGGAGGCGTCTGCGGCCTCCCCGGCGGCGTCTCCTCCCACTCCTCCTGGCGTCCGAGTGGCGTTAGATCGAGGAAGGTCCAGAGGCTGCCCAGCGCCTCGACCCCTCGACCCCTGGTCATGTAGGTGAGGAAGACGCGATCGCCGTCGCGCAGGAAGACGTCGAGGGCAAAGTACTCGGTGGTGTCGCAAGCGCGCTGGAAATCCTCGTCGTCGGTGAACCACGGCAGCGACCACCCCATCCGGCGCTTGAGCTCCTGTATCCGCTCCTGCGGCGCTCGCGAGACCAGCGCGAGGGAGGTGTCGCGGGCATTCAGATGGGCGAGCTCGCTGACCTGGTCGGTGAACATCGAGCAGCCCGTGCACGGCTCACCTTCCGGCGGGAACCAGAAGTGGTAGAGGATCAGCTGGCGGCGCCCCTCGAAGAGCCCGAGCAGATCGGTGTCGCCCTCGGGGCCGACGAAGGCGTAGTCGGTGGAGAACTCGGTCATCGGCTGCCGGCGCCGCTCCGCAGCCAGCTCGTCGAGGGACCTTGTGACCGCCTTCTCCTTGGCGGTCAGAGCCTCGTGCGATCGTTGCCACTCCTGCTTGTCGACTATTGGCGGTAGCTCCATCGCTGCTGCCTCCTCACGCTGTCTCGAATGAGTGCGTCCTCGAGGACGCACCGTAGCCGGTGGGTCCCTTCGCTAGCCTCGCTTGGATGGACGAGCTCTACCGCGACCAGATCCTCGAGCACTACAAGCGGCCGCATAACTTCGGGCGGCTGGATAGTCCGGACCTCGAGTTCGAGGACACCAACCCCTTCTGCGGCGACGAGCAGCACGTGACGATCCGCCTCGACGAGGAGGGAAAGGTGGCCGAGGTCGCCTTCGACGGCAAGGGCTGCGCGATCTCGACCGCGGCCACCTCGCTGCTCACCGACGAGCTGACCGGCAAGTCGCGTGAGGAGCTGCTGCGGCTGCCGAAGGAGTTCGTCCTCGAGCTGCTCGGCATCGAGATCTCGGCGACGCGGATGAAGTGCGCGATGCTCGGGCTCAAGGTCGTGAAGAGCGCCAGCCTCGGCCAGCCCGCCGAATGGGAGGACGAGGGCGAGGCCGGCGACCCGAGCGAATCGGCAACGATCTAGGCAGCGAGTCCGCGCATCCGACATTCACCCACCCTGGGTGTGGTCAAAGTCGGATGCGTGTGAAGCTAGCTATTCGACTGCATCTCCGGGTCGGGCTGGATCAAGGCGAAGAAAGCTCCCCAGGGGTCTTTGATGACTGCGATGCGGCCGACTTCGGCGATGTCGAAGGGGCCGACCGGCACCTCCCCGCCCCGCTCCCTCGCCGTCTCCAGTGTCGCGTCGAGATTCTCTACCGCGAAGTAGACGAGCCAGTTGGCGGGCACCTCGGACGGAACCCGGTCGCTTATGCCGCCAATCCCCTCGTCGTCGAGGGAGATGATCGTGTAGGCGCCGCGCTCGTACTCTTTCTCCTCGAACGACCAGCCGAAGACGTCGCCGTAGAAGGCCTTGGCGGCCTCGGGGTCGCGGGTGCTGAGCTCATTCCACGTCATGGCGCCAGGCTCGCCCACGAGGCCCGCGCCGACGTTGCGGCCGGGCTGCCAGACGCCGATCGTCGCCCCGGTCGGATCGGCGAGGAAGGCCATGCGGCCATAGTCGAGCACGCTCATCGGTTCGACCACAACCGTGCCACCGGCCTCGCGCGCCTTGGCCACCGTCGCATCTGCGTCCTCGACGCAGATGTAGGTCGACCAGGCGGGCGGCTGGCCCGCTTCCATCAGCTTCATCACGCCGCCGATCGCCTTTTCCTTCAAGGTCGCCACCCGGTAGCCGCCGGTCTGCTCGGCGTTCTCGTCCTCCTCGACGCTCCAGCCAAAGAGGGCGCCGTAGAACTCGGCGGCAGCGTCCTGGTCGGGAGTGCCGAGGTCGATCCAGCAAGGTGTGCCGGGTGCATAGCTAGGTGTGCCGGGTGCATAGCTCGTCCGCTCGCTCATGCTCGCTCCATTCCTCGAATATCGTGCGGGCTTCGGATCCTCTCATTCCCCGTCAGGCAAGTCGTCAAGCCCCTGTGACGGCGCGGCCGGTCCTGCCCGGCCGCTAAAATCCGACTTGGACACTAGGAATAACGTGACGGACGGCACAACCACAGACAAGATCAGCGTTTGCCCGGCGAGCGAGCTGCCGCCTGGGGCGATGCGCCTGGTCGAGCACGACGGTCGCAAGATCGGCGTCTTCAACTGCGAGGGCGCGCTCTATGCGATCGAGGATCGCTGCTCCCACGACGACGGGCCGCTCGCCGAGGGCGAGTTCGACTCGGGGGCTTGCACGGTCGAGTGCCCGCGTCACGGCTCCCTCTTCGACCTGAGCACCGGCAGACCGAAGACGCTCCCCGCTTTCGCCCCGGTGCAGACGTTCACGGCGGCCGTCGTGGACGACACGATCACCCTGGAGGTCGACTAAGACCATGGCCACACCCGAGGTCGTAGCTGAGAAAAGAGAGCTCGCCGGCATCAACGCCGACTACAAGGAGAAGTTCGGCTTCCACGATTCCGAGACCGGTTACGCCTACAAGGCCCCGAAGGGCCTTTCCCGCGAGGTGGTCGAATCGATCTCCGAGTACAAGGACGAGCCGCAGTGGATGCGCGACTTCCGCCTCAAGGCGCTGGACCACTTCTACGCGCGGCCGACCCCGACCTGGGGCGGCAACCTCGGCCAGATCGACTTCGACGACATCCACTACTTCGTCCGCGCCTCCGAAAAGAACAGCCGCGACTGGAGCGAGGTGCCGGAGGACATCAAGAACACCTTCGACCGGCTCGGCATCCCCGAGGCGGAGCGCAAATTCCTCTCCGGGGTCGGCGCCCAGTACGAGTCGGAGGTCGTCTACCACCAGGTCAACGAGAAGCTCGAGGCCCAGGGCGTGATCTTCACCGACATGGACACGGCGCTGCGCGAGCACGAGGACCTGGTGCGCGAGTACTGGGCGACGATCATCCCGCCCAACGACAACAAGTTGGCGGCGCTCAACTCGGCGGTCTGGTCCGGTGGCTCCTTCGTCTACGTGCCGGCCGGGGTCAAGGTCGAGATGCCGCTGCAGGCCTACTTCCGCATCAACACCGAGAACATGGGTCAGTTCGAGCGCACGCTGATCATCTGCGAGGAGGGCGCCGACGTCCACTACATCGAGGGCTGCACCGCGCCGGTCTACTCGACCGACTCGCTGCACTCCGCGGTGGTCGAGATCTGCGCCAAGCCGAGCTCGCGGGTCCGCTACACGACCGTGCAGAACTGGTCGCAGAACGTCTTCAACCTGGTCACCAAGCGCGCCGTCGCCCACGAGAAGGCGACGATGGAGTGGGTCGACTGCAACCTCGGCTCGAAGCTGACGATGAAGTACCCCTCGATCTACCTGCTCGGGCCCGAAGCGCACGGCGAGATCCTCTCGATCGCCTTTGCCGGCGACGGCCAGCACCAGGACGCCGGCGGCAAGATCATCCATGCGGCACCGCGCACCTCCTCCTCGATCTTCTCCAAGTCGATCTCCAAGGACGGCGGGCGGGCGACCTATCGCGGGCTACTGGAAATCGCCGACGGGGCGACCGAATCTCGCTCGAAGGTCGTCTGCGACGCGCTGCTGCTCGACGAGGACTCGCGCTCGGACACCTACCCGACGATCCGTATCGATGAGAACGACGCCGACGTCGGCCACGAGGCGACCGTCTCGAAGATCGGCGACGAGCAGCTCTTCTACCTGCAGAGCCGCGGCCTCGACGAGGAGGAGGCCTCGAAGATGATCGTCAATGGCTTCATCGAGCCGGTCACCAAGGAGCTGCCGATGGAGTACGCGGTCGAGCTCAACCGGCTGATCGAGCTGCAGATGGAGGGAAGCATTGGCTGAGCTCCTCGCAGAGCCCGCTTGGCTTTCGGAGAGGCGCCGACAGGGCGCCTCTCTCGCGCAGAGCCTGCCGCTGCCCGACGCAAAGGCCAAGGGCTGGGAATTCACCGACCTCGCCAAGCTCGAGATCGACAGTTACGAGGACGTCGAACCGGAGCCGACGGTCACCGCGCCCGAGGGGGTGACGGTGCTGCCACTCACCGAGGCCGCCGCCTCCCACGAAGAGCTGGTGCGCGAGCGGCTGGGCTCGCTGGTGCCGGCTGAGGACCCATTCGTCGCCCGCAACGAGTCCAGCTGGCGGGACGGCCTGCTCGTGCATGTGCCGCGAGGTGTGCAGGTCGCCGAGCCGATTCGGATAGAGCTCCCACTCGCGCAGAGCGGCGGTGCGCTCGCCTGGCGCACTCTGGTCGTGCTCGAGGAGGGCGCCGAGGCGGAGGTCTGGGAGCACTGGTCCTCTCCCGGCGATGACGTAGACGGCCTGCTCAACTCCGTGGTCGAGCTAAGCGTTGGCCAGGGAGCGACGCTGCGCTACGTCAATACACAGGACATCTCCGAGTCGGCTTGGATCTTCGCTACCCAGCGGGCTCAGGTGGAGCGTGACGGTCGCCTCGATTGGGCCGCCCTCGGCTTCGGCTCGGCCCGTGGCAAGGTGCGGATGGAGACCAAGCTGGCGGGCCGGGGCTCCGAGGCACGGGTCACTGGCGGATACGCCGGGGGGCCCGGGCAACACCTCGATTACGACACTACCCAGGAGCACGCGGCGCCGAACACCAACTCCGATCTTGCTTTCCGCGGCGTGCTCGCCACTGGCGCGACAGCCGTCTGGCGCGGGATGATCCGCGTCGACCCCGGCGCCCAGCAGACCGACGCCTTCCAGGAGAGCCGCAACCTGCTGCTCTCCACCGAGGCGCACGCCGACGCGATCCCGGGCCTCGAGATCGAAGCCGACGACGTGCGCTGCACGCACGCGGCCGCCGTCGCCCAGATCGACCGCGATCAGCTCTTCTACCTGACCTCACGCGGCCTCGGGCAGGCCGAGGCGAAGTCGCTGATCATCGAAGGGTTCCTCGAGTCGTTGGTCGAAAGGCTTGCCGAGGGGCCTGTGCGCGATGAGATCTCGGCGGCGCTCGAGAGCCGACTCGCTGAGATTCTCTAGTCGCGCTTCTTACGGCGCTCCGCGAGCGCCACGCGCAGCATGGCGCCGATCACGATCAGCACCGGCGGCAGGTAGAGCACCCAGAGCCAGTGGGTCGCGTGAGCTAGCGGC
>DATNHC010000037.1:0-25698 GCA_035605155.1 Solirubrobacterales bacterium | reverse complement strand
GCCGGTGATCAGGCACCCGCCGACGCGGCCGTAGTAGGCGTACTGGCCGGCGTCGTTGAGCAGGTGTGAGTTGCCGTAGAGCCGCTCGACGACCTGGGTAGCCACCGAGGACTTCTCCCCCAGCCAGATCGACATGCCGAGCACGAGAATGTCGGCCGCCATCACCTGCTCGAAGATCTGGGGCCACTCGTCGCGCTCCCAGCCGTGCTCGGTCATGTCCGGCCAGACGCCGACGGCGAGCTCGTGATCGACGGCGCGGATGCACTCGACCTCGACGCCGTTGCGCCGCATGATCTCCATCGAGACGTCGATCAGCCCTTGCGTGTTGGAGACCTCTGGGCTGCGCTTCAGCGTGCAATTGATGAAGAGGGCGCGCAGGTCGGAGTAGTCGGTCTCGCTGCGCTCGCAGAGCTCGGCCTGCTTCTCAGTCAGCTCGGTCACGTCGTCTCCCCGTGTCGAAGGTGATCAGACCGAGATCTTCTCGCGCGCCGCCCGGCCCTGCAGCGTGGAGAACTGCATGGCGCCGTCGTCGAGGGCGCCGCGCCTGATCGAACGGCGGTCGAAGACATAGTTCTGGCGCAGCCGCCAGGGCTCCTTCGACCCCTGCTTGGGGAACTGGTCGAGCGAGCGCTGCACGTAGCCCGAGGTGAAGTCGAGCAGCGGTGCCTCCTCGACGGTCGGGTCGGTGATCTCCGGCACGCTCATGCGGTAGCCATGCGCATCCATGTGGGCAAGCAGGCGGCAGACGTACTCGGAGGTCAGGTCGGCCTTCAGGGTCCAGGAGGCGTTCGTGTAGCCGACCGTGAAGGCGAGATTCGGCACACCGCTCAGCATCATCCCCTTGTAGGTCATCGTGCTCGGCACGTCGACCGGCTCACCGTCGACCTTCAGCTCCATGCCACCGAGGAAGAGCAGGTTGAGCCCGGTGGCGGTGACGATCAAATCGGCCTCGAGCTCCTCACCGGAGTCGAGCTTGATGCCCCTCTCGGTGAAGGTCTCGATCGTGTCGGTTACGACCGAGGCGGAGCCGTCGCTCAGCGCCTCGAAGAGATCGCCGTTGGGCACCAGGCACATACGCTGATCCCAGGGGTCGTAGCGGGGAGTGAAGTGCTTCTCGATGTCGTAATCGGCCGGCAGCGCTCTCTCCAAGCCGCGCCTGATCAGCTTCTTCACCGCCTGCGGCCGGTGGCGGCTGAGCTGGTAGACGGCGGTCTGCAGGAGAACGTTCTTCCAGCGCACGATCGCGTAGACAGCCCTGTTGGGCAGGACGCGGCGCAGCCAGCCGGCGACCGGGTCTTCCGCCGGCAGCGAGGCGATGTAAGTCGGCGAGCGCTGCAGCATCGTCACGTGCGCCGCCTTCTCAGCCATCGCCGGAACCAGGGTCACGGCGGTGGCGCCGCTGCCGATCACCACGACGCGCTTGCCGGCGTAGTCGAGATCGTCGGGCCAGTGTTGGGGGTGAACGATCTCGCCGGCGAAGCGCTCGCTGCCCTCGAACCTGGGTGTGAAGCCCTCGTCGTAGCGGTAGTAGCCGCTGCAGATACAGAGGTAGTTGCAGGTCACCTGAACGGTTTCGCCATCGCACTCGGCCTCGACCGTCCAGCACGCCTCCTCGCTCGACCACTCGGCGCGCACAACCCTGTGTCTAAAGCGGATCTTGGCGTCGATGCCGCCGTCCTGCGCCGTCTGGCGTACGTACTCGAGGATCGAGGGGCCGTCGGTGATCGACTTCGCGTCGGTCCAGGGACGGAAGCGGTAACCGAGGGTGTGCATGTCGGAGTCCGAGCGAATCCCGGGGTAGCGGAACAGGTCCCAGGTGCCCCCCAGCTCCTCGCGCGCCTCGAAGATCGCGTAGCTGCGCCAGGGAAACGCCTCCTGGAGATGGTGCGCCGCGCCGATGCCCGAGAGGCCGGCGCCGACGATCAACACGTCGAGATGCTCGTTCAAATTCCCCTTCGCAGTCAAGCCACGGGCATTCTGGCACGCTGGCTGCTCAGCCAGTCAGGCCGTGCCGATCTCACACAGCAGCGAAATCGCTAGGCGGGTGCGGCTCCGGGGGGCGCGGGCATAGGCGCCCTACCCCAGCCAGCGCCGCCAGCGCTCGATCAGGACCGACGCGAGGCGCTCTGCGGCCGCTGGATCTTCGTTTTCGACCGCCTCGGCATCGGCGTCGAGCGTTGCATCGGCGAAGAAACCCGCCTCGAGCAGGAGCTTCGCCAGGGCGATCTTCTCGCGCACCGGCTCCTTGGTCGAGATGAGCCCGATGTCCTGCTCGCCTGGCTCGAGCATCGCCGCCTTCGAGACGGCTGAGGTCACATAGAGGCCAAAGGGACGGCGGCGGCCGAACTCACGAAGCTGCGCCAGCGGAATGCCGCCTGCCCAGAGCACCTTGAGGCCGAGCTCGCGCGCCGTGCGCTGCAGGACATCGACGTCCTCCCAAGAGAGGATGCCGGCCTCGTCCTCCGCGCTGTCCTTGACCAGGTGAAGGCCACGGGACTTCTCGACCGTGTCGATCAGCACGATGGAGGCCCCCGCTCCTGCCGCGACCTCGAGCCACCGCTGCGCTGCGGTATGCGCTTCTGCCAGGTCATAGATCCGGTGGCCGTCGACAGCGGGCACGTCGAGGTAGAGAGCGGGGGCCACCGTCCAGTCCCGGATCCAGTCCTGGATGCACCCGATTACCCGCTCTGCCTCCTGCATGGTCAATGGAAAGAGGCCGTACTTGCCGAGATGAAGGCCCATCGCACGGGCCGCATAGAGACCGCACCAAATTTGGTTGGCGACAGAATCTGTGTCGACCCTGAGAGCTGGCTCGATCGACACGCCGTGCGCGTGCGCCGCCTGTAGCACAAGCCGCGCTTCCTCGACCTCGAAGTAGTTGAGCAAGCCCGGCGATGCCGCGCGAGCATCGACGGGGGGGCGTGCGACGCCATCGACGACAACCGCCTCCGCCGCGCTTCTGACAACCAGCTCGATTGCATCGCGCGCACTGTCGACCCCGTCCTCAGCCCTGATCGCAACCGCGACAGGAGCCTCAGCCGCAGCGGCACCCAGGAGCTCGCCTCGCCGATCGGCCGGGATCGCCGCGTCGAAGCGCAAACGGAGCCAGGGCTGAGGATTCCGTCCGCGCGCGCTCGCGCCATGCTCCCGCGCCCAGGAGGCGACTCCTTCCGCGGTGGCCGTGGCGGTGACCTCGAGCGATGCAGGCTGGCGGTAATGCCAGGTATTGACGTGAGAGCCGACGTTGGTGGTCAACAGAACACGGCCCGCAGAGCCCGCCCGAATTCGCCCGTACTCCACCGGTCCGACCGGCACCTCGCCGAGTGAGCCGAGGCGCTCTGCGTCGTGGGCCACTCCCACAACCAGCGGGTTCGGCTTCTCGAGGGCTCGTGCCTTGGGCGAGCCCACCGCCGCCTCGGCGATCGGCTTCGCGGCCGAGCCCTCGTCGCTGACTCCGAGGAACGGTCCGTAGCGCTCGGCGTCGTAGTCGCGCAGTGAGAAGCTCACGAGGAGCTCTGCTTGGCGAACTGCTCGAAGGCGCTGACCTGCTTGGCGAAACGGGCTTTGATCGGCGGGCGCCGCCGTTTCTCGATGAAGTCAAAGAACTGGTCGACAGTCTTGAACAGGTGATTTGCCGGTACCAGGTTGCCCCCGGTGAACGGGCTTCCACTGCCACGCGGCAACACGAAATAACTGTCCTTGCCGTAGGCGCGTGCGTGACCCAACTCGTCCATCATTCCCGTGCTCAGCGGAGGCACGGTTTTCTCATAGGGGTGAAAGGCGGCGACCGCGTCGACCTTCTTCACATCCCAGCGCAGGTCGCGGAAGACGGTGTAGGCGAACACGACTCGGTCCTCGTCGTGTTTCTCGGAGTTGTCCAGCTCGATGGTGCCGGGGTCGATGACGAGAGCGTGCTCACGCAGCCGCCAGATCGCATCGTTGATCACCTTTCGCTCCCGCTCTTCGGCAACGGTCATCGAGTAGGACGCGTAGAAGGTCGGCAGATCCTCGACACTTGCTGCCTTGAGTAGGTTGTCGACGTCCTGGACGAACTTGGCTCGGTTGTGTCGGGCGGGGGCTGTGACACCCAAGACCACGTGCCCGACCTGGGTGCCATTGAGATGGCTGCACCACTCAGCCCAGTCCTCGCTGGCTGAGACCTCGGCTCCGAGCCACCCGAGGATCCTCTCCAGGTCGAGATTGGGCGCCTGTGCGATCAGCTCGAAGGCACGTTTGCCGTATGTGTCCAAAAGCCTTTTGTGGATCTTCCACTCGGCATCGATCAAAGTCACGATCCGGGTCGGGCGCAGCGTCGCAATCGCCCGGTGGTCCTTGAACTCGGTGGTGACTCCGCGAAACTCCATTGCCGATGGCGCCCGGACGATCGCGTGGACTCCCTCGGGCAGGGCGCCGATCTTGCGCCCGATCGAGCAGTAAGCATTGCGGCGCTTGAGCTCGAACTGGTAGTCGTAGCCTTCGAGCAACCGGCGGATGTAGAGCAGTCGCTCGATCCATTTTGAGATCTCCACGGCGTCCTGCGCGGCCATCTCCTGGAAGAGGTCGAAGACCTCGACCTGTCTACCCAGCTCCGCCCCGAACGCTTTCGTGCTTTCCAGCAGCTTCTGCGATTCGAGCCCGAGAACCGGGCCGGTGACCACGCAGACGACTCGTTCGGTCGCCGCCATCTACATCTCCACCGTCACATACGGCGGGTGGTGGTCGGTGGGCGAGCCGCCCCCGGTCGGATGATGCTTGATCTGTGCGCTTTCGGGCACCACAGCCGTGGCCAACTCCGGGGAGAAGAGGATGTGGTCGATCCACGAGCGCATCGTCGTCGGCTGGCCGTACTTCGACTGGCCGAGCGGGTTGAGGATCCGGTCGGCGTAGTCGATCGTCCAACGATCCGCGGATTTGATCGCGATGTGTGGGTTGTGCATGACCCGCTTTGGGTCCCAGACGCTGCCCATCACCGGCTCCAGGAAACCGCCGCCGATCATCTGCGCATCGACGTCGAACTCCGGACCGTCGTTGAAGTCCCCCATGACGATCACCCGTCCTTTGCCTTCGCCGTCGATCAGACCGTCGATCCGCTTGCGCACCGCAGCCGCCTGAGCCTTCAACTTCATTCGGTTCGCACGCGAGACTCGCTCGTACGCGTAGAGGTCGCCGGGAATGAACACGCCCTTCGACTTCGAGTGGATGACGATCGCGGTGGCCGGCGCCGCGAGACCGCCACCCGAGATCTCGACCTCGAGCGGCACCCGGTTGACCCAGCTATAGACCTCGCGGATGCCATCGTTGTCGGAGTCGTGCTCGCGCAACGCGAAATCGGAGTTGCTCTGGACCTTGGTGCGGACCTTGCCTTTGAGCTCCAGCGACTTCCGCACGAGCAGCGCCAGCCCAAGGGTCCCTCGCTTCTCGCCTTGGTACACCGCGTACTCCCCACCGAGATAGAGCTCGTTGAACCTCTGCGTCTGCTCCGCGCGCGGTGGCGCCTCGACCAGTCCGAGCACGTCGGGGTCGACTTCCTCGATCAGTTCACCGAGCGCCTTGCCCCGTTGCGCGGCGTGGCCTCTGGGCTCCGCAAGGCTTTTCGGAATCAGCTCGATCATGTCCTCCCCGTTGAGGGACATGAGCTTCAGTTTTGTCACCGTTACCTCCCGCTTCGCATTGCGCGCGAAGCATAGGTGACAACGACGCAGAGCGCTTTTAACTTCCTGAGTACAAGCGAGTTCTGTCTGACGGCTTCGACTGGCTGTTACTGAAAGGGTGCGTAGCGATGGTGGAGCATCAAGTCGTTGCCGTCGGGATCGGTGAAGAACGCCATATGGCAAACGCCGGTATCGAGGATGTCGCCGCTGAACTCGACGCCCTTTGACTCGAGCTCTGTCCGCGCCGCAGCGACGTCGTCGACGTGAAGCGCGGGATGGGCGTTCTTCTGGGGCGCGAACTCCATGCCGAATTTTGCCGGCTCCCAGATGCCGAAGCAGGTATCTCCGGCCCAGAATTCGAACTGGCCGCGATCGTCGGGACGCAGCCCGAGCGTCTCCACGTAGAAGCGCCGTGACCGCTCGCTGTCCTGGGACGGAACGCCGATGAAGTCGGTCTTGGTGATCATCTGCTCCTCCTCGCTCGTGGATCGTGGAAGACCGACCTTACCCACCGCGCGCAGGAAGCCGAGGATCCGCGTGGTGAGCGTCAATCCCGGGAGCGTCCGCGCACGGCATGCTCGGCCTGGTAGTGCTCGAGCGTCGCGTCGGTTGTCTCGCCCGGCATGCGGAGGCGCACCCTGAGCGTCTCGGCGAAGTCGTCGAGGGCCATTTTCAGCATCGCCGCCCGCACCTTCAGCGCATGCGGGCGGCGATCCTCGCTCGCCTCGGTCACCAGAGAAGCGAGGAAGGGCAGCAGGCCGGAGAGCGCCCGCTGCTCGTCCTCGGTGCGGAAGTAGTGGACGATCGGGAAGTGGATCAGGTCGCGCCGGGCGACGATCAGCTGTTCGGTGAACGAGGCCAGCATCCGCTCGAGCAGCTCCGGATCGGCGTCGGCCAACGCCTCCCCCAGGTCCTCCTCGGCTTGCTTGGCCAGGTGAACCTCGTGGGCGAGCGAGTCGCGGCGGGAGATCGAGCTGTAAATCGAGATCAGCCAGGAGATGCTCGCCGTGAGCAGGCCGAGGCCGAACAGCGTCTCGACCGGCCCCAACAGGCGCAGGAGCGGCGAGGCCGGCGAGATGTCGCCGTAGCCGAGGCTGGTCAAGTTGACCAGTGAGACATAGAGGGCGTCGACGAAGCCCGAGTGCTGCGCCGGGTCGAGATGGGGATCGAAGATGAACTCCTCTGGCAGCTGTGGCATGAAGACGAGCGCCCAGCCGACGACGAGCAGTCCAGCCCACGTGCCGATGACCGCGATGTAGCTCAGCGGCCCCGACAGCAGGCCGACCACCCTGTTGCCACCTCCCAGCCGTCGGCCGATCGTCGAGATCGCTCGCACCACCTGGCGGGCAATGAGGCCGCGACCGAGCGGATGAAAGAGAACGTCAAAGATGTCGCGCAGCGCCAGGCATATGAGGGCGACGCCGAGCAGCGTCCAGACGATGTCCACGTGCCAACGCTATAGCCGCAACGTCGGCCTTGAACGGGAGCTCGACCGAACCCTCGGTGATCCGTCGCCGAGGCGCTAGGTTCATTGGACATAGTCGTTCAATTGATTGGAGGTTCGGCCAATGTCCACTCAGATCACCGACTCCCTTCGACGCTTCGATGCATCGCAGGGCCCGCGCAAGCTCGGACCTGCCGATGGATACCTCGCCAAGCTCGGTGGCTGCGACGCGCGTTTCCTCGTCTGGGGCGAGGAGTCCGGCGGTGGCTTCTCCCTCGTCGAACACCCCGTGCCCCCACGCTCGCTCTGTGCCCCGCTGCATCGACACACCGGCGTCGACGAGTACAGCTTCGTCATCGAGGGCCGCATGGGCGCCCTGCTCGGCAACGAGGTCATCTACGCGGAGGCCGGCGAGCTCGCCTTCAAGCCACGCGACCAGTGGCACACCTTCTGGAATGCCGGCGACGACCCGTGCCGGATCCTCGAGGTGATCTCACCGGGCGGGTTCGAGCACTTCTTCCGCGAGTTCGACGAAACGACCAAAGACGGGAGCTTCGACCCCGAGACGCTCGGCAAGCGCTACGCCATCGAGTTCGAGATGGAGTCGATACCGCGCATCTGCGCCGAGCACGGCCTCGTCCATCCGTTGGCGGCCGCTCAGTAAGTCCCCCACATCGGAGGCTCGGCTCGCCTGGCGCACAACGAGAGGCGCGAGCTCGGTGGAGAATGGTTGACGAAGGTCCCTGCGGGTACTCGAACCTTGCCCAACCGGGACCAAAGGAGATAAAAGGTGAACGAATCCGTAACTCCAGCCAGCCTCTACGCCGGCTTGGTGGGTGGCATCTTGGTGGTCGCCGGCATCATCGGCTTCTTCTACAGCGCCTCGTTTGGCAGCCCGGGCTCGGTCGACGCCGTGCTCGGTGTGCTCGACGTCAACGCTTGGCACAACCTCGTGCACATCCTGACCGGGGCGGTGGGCGTGCTTGCCTTCATGTCGGGCCCACGGGCCGCCCGCACCTACGCACTCGTCTTCGGCGCCGTCTACGTCGTGGTTGCCATCTGGGGCTTCATCATCGGTGGTGGCGAGTCGATCCTCGGGTTCATACCCGTCAACGACGAGGACAACGTGCTGCACGCGGTGCTGGGTGTGCTCGGCATCGGTGCTGGACTTATCAGCCCCGAGGTGGAAACCGGCCGGACGCGTGCCGTCTGAGCGAACTCGTCTCCCCGTCGAAGGGGCTCAAACGCCGAGCGCGAAGCTCAACCCCAACATCACGGCAGCGCCGAGCGTGACGCCGGCGCTCGGCCCCAGAGGTCGTGAACCGAGATAAGCCTTGGGAAGCATCTCGACGACGATCAGCGCCAGCATCGCCCCCGCCGCAAAGGCGAACGAGAGGGGCAGGAGGCCGCTCATCTCTTCCACCGCCAGGAAGGCGATCAGGGCCCCGACCGGCTGTGGAGCGCTGGTCGCCACGGCTGTCCAAAACTGGCGGGCACGACCGAAGCCCGCCTCCTGCATCGGGATCGCGACGCTGGTCCCCTCAGGCACGTTCTGAATTCCGATCGCGAGGATCACGAAGAGGCTCAGCCCCGCCCGATCCGAAGCGAAGGCGGTGCCGACCGCGAGTCCCTCCGGCAGGCTGTGGACGAAGAGAACCAGGAAGACGAGGGCAGAGGTTCGCGTTCCGGGGCCGGTGCGGCCCATGAAGCCGGCATCGGGGCGCAAGCGCCGGCGGACCCCGACGAGAAAGACGACGCCAACCGCGAATCCCGCGATCACCTCGACGGCCGAGCCTTCTTCCGAAGCCGGAATCAGCAGTCCTGCGACCGCGGCCACCCCCATCACCCCTGCAGCGAAGCCGAGCAAGAGGGGTGTCAACCGTTCGCTGCGCTGACCGAAGAGGAATACGGGTATTGCGCCGAGTCCGGTCGTGAGCGCCGTGGCGGAGGCGGCCAGAAGGAGGACGATGACGTCTGGCATCCAGAGGGTGCTTACCGTCTGTCGGCACCGACTGCGAGAACGGCGGCGCCCCTGAAAGCTCCGCTGCGGAGATCTTTGAGGGCCAGGTTCGCCTCCGCCAGCGGGTAGATCGAGGTCTCTGTCCGCACCGGCACCCGCGGCGCCAGCTCGAGGAACTCCTCTGCGTCGCGGCGCGTCAGGTTGGCAACCGAGCCGAGCGCCCGCTCGCCCCAGAGGATCTCGTAGGGGAAAGCGGGGATGTCGCTCATGTGGATGCCGGCGCTGACGATTCGGGCGCCCTTGGCGCTGGCGCGCAGCGCCGCCGGCATCAGCGCCCCAGCTGCGGCGAAGACGATCGCGCCGTCGAGCTCCTCGGGTGGCGCCTCCTCGGAGGAGCCGGCCCACTCGGCCCCGAGCTGGCGGGCGAATGCCTGCGTCTCCTCATCGCCCACCCGGGTGAAGGCGAAGACGCGGCGCCCTTGAAAGACGGCTACCTGACAGAGGATGTGCGCTGAGGCGCCGAAGCCGTAGAAGCCAATCCGCTCGGCATCGCCGACAAGCCGGAGGGCCCGATAGCCAATCAGCCCCGCGCAGAGCAACGGCGCCGCCTGCTCGTCCGGATAGCTATCCGGAATCGGGACGCAGAAGCGCTCGTCGGCGACCGCAAGCTCGGCGTAGCCACCGTCGAGGTCGTAGCCGGTGAAACGGGCCCGGTCGCAGAGGTTCTCCCGCCCGCTGAGGCAGTAGCGGCACTCTCCGCAAGCCCAGCCAAGCCAGGGCACGCCAACACGCTGGCCGGGCGCGAAGCGCTCCGCCCCCTCGCCGCCATCGACAACCGTGCCGACGATCTGATGCCCCGGCGCCAGCGGCAACTTCGGCTCGTTGAGCTCGCCGTCGACGATGTGCAGGTCCGTGCGGCAGACACCACAGGCATGGACCGAGAGCAAGATCTGGCCACGGCCCGGAACGGGGTCATCGAGCTCGGTGGCCCGCAGCGGCTGCTTCGCTCGCTCGAAGACCATCGCGCGCATTCGGTCAATGATGGCGCGTCCCCTGCGCAGGGCGGGCGGCGAGCCTGGCGCTCGGCAAGTGGCGCGTCAGTCAGCGCAGCTCTCGCAGAGGCCGCGCAGCACGACGTCGTGCTCGGCGACCTCGAAGGGCACCCGGCCTGACACCTCTTCGATCGCCCGCTCCAGCTTGCGGTCCTCGAACGGTTCCATCCTGCCACAGCGCCGGCAGATCGCATGATGGTGGTGGTGCCCACTCGGGTTGACCCGCTCATAGCTGGCGATTCCCCGCGCTGCCTCGAGGCGCTGCACCAAGCGCAGCTCCTCGAGCCGCTCGAGCGCGCGGTAGACGCTGGCGCGGCCGACCGAGACCTTGCGGCGGCGCAGCTCCTCCTCCAGCTCCAGGGCGGTGACCGCACAAGCGTGGCGGGCAAGCGCTTCGACGACAGCGGTGCGGGCGCCGCCGCGCCTGAAGCCCGCCTCGCCGAGCGCCTCCAGCGCATGCTGCTCCCAGGCCGTGTCCTTCGCGGCTGCCATCAGGCGATCGTAGCCTCGGCCGGGGTTCGCTTTTCGTAGCGCGCGGACACCAGCCTGCCAAGCGGCAGCGCAAGCAGGTAGAGGGCAACGATCGCCAAGGCCACCGAGGCGCCACCGGCCGTCCCGGCGTAGAAAGAGAGGTAGAGGCCGCCGATGCCGGCGAGCACCGCGGTCGCGATGGCCAGGGCGATCATCGGCGCGATCCGGTCGGTGAGCTGACGGGCGGCCGCCGCCGGACCGACGAAGACAGCGACGACCAGCAGGTTGCCGAGCCCCTGAACGGCAACGACGATCGCCAACCCGAGCAGGACCAGCAGGGCGGCTTCTGCGATCCCCGGCGCGGCGCCCAGTGAGCGTGCAGCGCCGCGGTCGAAGCCTCCCGCCAGCAGCCGCCCGTGCAAGAGCAGCAGGCCGCCGCCGACCACCACGGTCAAGACGACAGCCGCCGCGAGGTCGGCGTCGGTCGGACCGAGGATGTCGCCGAAGAGGATCTCCTGGATGCCGGGAGGCGAATTTGGCGAGAGCGCCAGCAGCACACCGAGGCCGAAGAGGGTTGTGACGACCACGCCGATCGCCACCTCGCGGCTGACTCCCGGTATTCGCGAGGCAGCGGCGATCGCCAGGGCAGCGACGACGATCCCGGGGATGCCGCCGACGATCAGCGGCAGGCCGGTGAGCGCCGCAAGGACCAGGCCGGGGAAGATCGAGTGGGCGAGCGACTCGGCCGCGTAGGAGAGCCGGTAGAGGACGACCCAGCAGCCGAGCGCCCCGCCGGCGATCCCGATCAAGGTCACCTCGGCCATCGCACGGCGCATGAACTCGTCTTGCAGCGGCTCCAACATCTCAGTGGTGGTGGGGAGGCAGGATCGCGCGGGCATCGGTGCCGGGCAGCTCGACGATCGCACCGCCGTAGGTGGCTTCGAGGACGGCTAGATCGAGCACCTCCTCCGGGGGGCCGACTGCGACCTGGCCTCGGTTGAGGCAGAGCACGCTGTCCCAGCGCCGCGCCTGCTCGAGGTCGTGGGTGGCGATCATCACCCCACGGCCCTCGGACGCGAGATCCTCGACCAGCGCTTCCAGCCCTTCGGAGCTGGGCCGGTCGAGGCCGGAGAAGGGCTCGTCCAAGAGCAGGATCTGAGCGTCCTGGACGAGGCTGCGCGCAATCAGGACGCGCTGGCGCTGGCCGCCCGAGAGCTTGCCGAATGTCTCCTCGGCGAGGTCGCCGAGGCCGACCTTTTGCAGAGCCTCTAGCGCTCCCTGGCGCTCGCGCCGTCCTGGCCGTCGCCACCACGGAAGCCTGGAGAGCGCGCCCATCGCCGCCACGTCGAGCGCCGAGACGGGATAGTCGAGCTGGGAGCGCTCTGTCTGCGGCACGGTGGCACAACGGACCCCCACGCGGAGCTCTCCGGCAAGCGGCTGCAGCTCACCGAGCAGCGCCCGCAGCAAGGTCGTCTTGCCGCCGCCGTTGGGACCCAAGAGCGCCATCCGCTCACCCGGCTCGAGCGAGAAGACGACGCCGGAGATCACCGGCTCCCCGTCGTAGCCGACGGCGAGGCCGCTCGCCTCGATCAAGGGCTCACTGCGCATCCGCGACTTCCTCCGGTGAACCCGCGGACCAGGGCGTCGGCGTTGGCCTCCTCCATCCGCAGGTAGGTCTCGCCGCTGGAGCCCTCGGGGCCCAGCGTGTCCCCGTACAGCGTGTAATCGGCCGAGGCACCGGTCTGACGGGCGATCGTCTCGACCACGTTGGCGCTGAGCGAGCTCTCGGGGAAGATCGCCTTCACGTCCTCGGCTTCGATCGTCTTCGCCAACTCGCTCAGGTCCTTTGCCGACGCCTGGGCCTGAGTCGTCTGGGAGGGAATCGCGGCGCCGACGACCTCGATCCCATAGCGGCTGGCGAAGTAGCCGAAGGCGTCGTGGTCGGTGACCAGCTTGCGCTGCGAGGCCGGCACCGAATCGATGCACTTGGCGATCCCGGCGTCGAGCGCTTTCAGCTCGGCCAGGTAGGTGTCGGCGTTGCGGACGAACTCGGCTTTGTGGGAGGGGTCGGCGACCACCAGCGCGTTCTCGATCCCCGGCACCGCAGCCTCGACGTTGCGGGGATCGTGCCACCAGTGCGGGTCGAGCTCAGATTCCTCCTCGTCCTCCCCGCCTGCCGGGCGAATCGGGCCCATCGCGCCGAGGTCGACGATCTGAGCGTCGCCGCCGCTGTCGGAGAGGAGCTCCTCAGCCCAATCGTCGAGTCCGCGACCGCTGACGAAGACCAGCTCCGCGCCGGCCACTGCTTCGACGTCGGAGGGGCGCGGCTCGTAGTCGTGGGGATCGCTGTTGGGCTGCAGGATCTGCTCGACCTCGACCGCTTCGCCGCCGACCTCGCGCACGAAGTCGGCGACCTGGGTCGTCGTCGCGACCACCTTCACCTGGCCGCTGCTGCCGGCCGACCCGCTGCCGCATCCGGCCGCGAGCAGGGTCATGGTCCCCAGTGCCGTAGCGATCGCCGCGGAACGCGGAACGCGGGCTAAGACGCGGGCGACGGTCACCACAGCGAAGGTGGCGCCGGCGACGCAGGCGATCGTCGCCCCCGGCGGCGCGTTGGTCTTCACCGAGAGCCAGAGCCCGACCGTCCCCTCCAGCGCGACCAGCCCGACGCTGAGTAGTTGCCAGCTGAGCAGCCGGTCGGTGAGGAGGCGCGCAGTGACCGCGGGCACGAGAAAGAGGGCGGCGACGAGCAGCGCTCCGACCACGGTCAGGGCGGCGACCGTCGCCAGCGCAACCAAGCCGAGCAGCACCGCGTCGAAGAGCTGCGGGCTCGGGCCGCTCGAATCGGCAAGCGTCGGATCGAAGCCGGCGCGGAGCCAATGCTGGCCGATCAAGGCGCTGGCCACAAGCGTCGCGGCGGCCGCCCCAGCGGCAAGCAGGAGGTCGCCGCCGTCGACCAGCAGCAGGCTGCCGAAGAGCAGTGTCTCGATGCTCGAGCCGGAGCCGAACACGTCGCTGGCCAGGATCACGCCGGATGCGAGGCAGCCGACGAGGACCATGGCAACCACCGCGTCCTCACCCGTGCGCCGGCCACGAAGAGCCGTCGTGCCCGCGGTAAAGGCGACGGCGGCGCCGAAAGCGCCGAGGGGAGCGCCAAAGCCGAGGCCGTCGGCCAGCACCAGCCCAGGAAAGGTGGCAGTGCCGATCGCGTGGGAGAAGAAGGCGAGACCGCGCAGCACGATCCAGGTGCCGAGCAGTCCCGCCGGGATGGCGAGGATCAACACCTCGATCAGCCCACGCTGGACGAAGGGAAGCTGGAAGGGCTCAAGCAAGGATCGGTCCTTTGGTGGTTGGTCACCGCGGCGGAGGCTGCTGACTGAGCGACGGCCAAGAGACTAATGAGAATGAATCTAGTTTGCATTCAGGGCTTGTCTGGGCTCCCGAGGCCGACCCTGAGCGATCCCCCACCTAGCTAGAGCACCGTGAGCTGCAACCCCGCACCGATCAGGCCGCAGCCGAGCACCACGTAGAGCACGGTGAGCTTGCCGTGCCAGCGGTTGAGGGCGAGGAAGGCGCCGATGGCGAGGACCGCCGTATAGGCATCGACGACGCTCGTGTCGACGATGTCGACGGTGACGGCCGCGATCAGGCCGATCACCCCGGCCGCAACGCCGAGCAGGAATGGCCGGATGCGCGGGTTCTCGGCGACGGCGACGAAGAAGCGGTGGAAGAAGATCGGGAAGAGGAAGGCGGGCAGGAAGATGCCGAGCGTCATCGCCAAGGCCCCGGCGGCGCCGCCTGCGATGTAGCCGACGAAGGTCGAGAAGATGATCAGCGGGGCGGGCAGGATGCCGCTGATCGCCAGCCCGTCGACGAACTGGCTGTCGGTAAGCCAGTGGTGATCCGCCACCGCAGCCTGCTGGAGGAAGGGAATCACCGTGAAGGCGCCGCCGAAGGTAAACAGCCCGGCCTTGAGCCCCTCGAGGAAGATCTCCGCTGTCAGCGAGAGCGTCACGGCCCCGGCGACTACGGCGACCGCGAGGACACCCGGCGAGAAGGAATGGCTCCGGCCGAGCCAGCTCCAGGCGTTGGTTCGCAGCTCGTAGGCCAGGCCCGCGCCGAGCAGGACGAGGGCGAAGCTCGCCGAGGCGAACACGGTGAGGACGAAGGCGACTATCGCAATCGCCGCCAACCAGCCATCGGTGATGAACGTCCCGCTCAGCCGCACCACCGCTCGCAGGACGATCGCCCCGACCGCAGCGCTCAGCCCGTAGAACAGCTCATCGAGGTGCCCGGCAAGGTCCGCCTCGACGTAGAGAATCGAGAGGGCGAGCATGAGGAGGAAGCCGGGCAACATGAACCCCAGCCCGGCGAGGAACCCGCCAAGCTTGCCGCCGCGCACCCGGCCGAAGTAGACGCAAAGCTCGTGGGCCTCGGGGCCGGGAAGCACCTGGTAGACGGCGAGCGTCCTCTTGAAGGTCTCCTCGCCGACCCAGCCCTCTTCATCGACGCACTCGTGCTTGATCATCGCAATCTGCGCCGCCGGCCCACCCCAGGCCAGGGCCCCGAACTTGAGGAAGCGCAGGAAGATCGAACGCGGAGAGTCGCCGGTGGGGCTGGGGGTGAGCGCAAGCGGCCCGTCAGAAGTGAGCTGAGTCGGCCGCATGGCGCGGCGATTCTGGCAGGAACCTTCCCGCTTGCATCCGGGCGACTCCTCAGTCAGGTGCCAGGTGCCATCGTCCGCAATCCAGCGAGACGCGCAGCCGCAGCCTGGCGCTCGTCGTAGGTCACGAACGCCTCGGTGGGATCAAGAGCGACGGCGGACGCGACGTGAATCGCGTCGACGGCCCGCAGCGCCGGCTCGGCAAGCGCCCCCGCGCCCGCAAGCAGAGCGCGATCGAGGGGACGCAACGCGAGCACATCGACCAGTTCCCCAGCGCGCGTCAGCAACAGGTCAAGCGGCAGCGCGGGTTCCCGGGCGACCGCACGGCGCACTGCCCGCGGGATCTCGGTCAGGACCAACTCGCTGCTGACGAGGTCGGCGCCATCGAGATATGCGCGCAAGGCATCCGACTCTTCCTCCTCGCGAACGAGCTTGACCAATGCCGAAGCGTCGACGTAGAAGACCGCCACGACTCAGCGATCGCCGCGAATCTCGTCGAGCGCGCGGCTCAAAGCTCGCGGATCGCCCGTCAACTTCAACGGCCCTGGCAGGCCCGACCGCACCGGCCGCGATACCCGCCCCTCGGCGATCAGCCGATCGAGATCGGGGCCCGTGTTCGGCGCGGGCCCCAGCTCGGCGACCGGCCGATTGCGATCGGTAACTATCAACCGCTCTCCCCTGCTCACCCGCCGCAAGTAGAGGCTGAGGTTCTGCCGCAACTCCGCAACGCCGACCGATTCGCTCATGTACATGAAGGTAGCAGGACGCATTGAGGCCACCAAGCTCATCGATTCTCATGCCTGGCTCAGTGGGGGTCGGACGGCTTGACTCCGATGAGAAGCGCCATCTCGAGCCACTTCCAGTAGCAGTCGACCTCGTCGAAGCCGAGCTCGCGCAGCCATCCGAGCTGCGTCTCTACGTCGAGCAGGCGGTCGGACGGATCCTCGTTCTCGAGCGGCTCGCCGATCGCAGCGAAGAAGGCCAGATGGAGCCGATGGGTGGGCGACGCCACATGCTCGAAGTTGGCAAAGACTCCGCCGGGCTCGAGCAAGTTGAACACCTCGCCATATAGCGCGCGCTTGCGCCCATGCTCGAGATGGTGGATGGCCATCGACGAGACGACTGTGTCGAAGCCTCCGAGCTCGGGCAGCGGCTCGGCGAGGTCATGCCTTACAAGCTCGACGCGCCCGTCTTCGGCGAAGCGCTTGCGCGCCGCCTCGAGCATGATCTCGGAGAAGTCGAGACCAACGCCAAGCATCTCCTGGCGATCGACCTGGAGCAGGGCGAGCAGACGGCCATCGCCCGTGCCGAGGTCGAGAATTCGACGAGCGTCACGGGGCACCTGTTCGAGCAGGACGCTCTCTCCCTCGGCGCGATGCGGAAACTCATCCGCCCGGTCCAGATAACGCTGGACTTTCTGCTCATCGGCAGTCCACTCCTCGCCCGGCATGCTCAGGTCCCCGGAGCCATCGTGCACACAGTTAGCAGTGAATCATCTTGATCGGCCACGGCAGGCTCGCTGAGGCAACAACTAGCTGCGTTCCGACGCCGCGACCCTTTGATTAGGAGGTCGGCTCGCCAGCTTCGGCATAGGCTGCTTCCAGCTCCTTGCGCACCTCACCTTCCTGGTTGGGGATTTCCAGCCGTCGTTCGAGGACAGGGATCGCCTCTTCGGGCTGGCCGCTGAGGCGCAGGGCATTGCCGAGGTTGTAGAGCGAATAGGCGTAATTGAGGTCGCTTGTCCCTTCCGGGAAGGAGCTGACCGCCTCTTCGAGGATCGGCACCGCCGCCTCGTATTCGCCAGCTTGGATCATCGCGAAGCCTTGTTCGTTGAGGGCGGCGCCGCCTGCGGGGTCGCTTCCGGTCGGCTCCGGCGGTAGAGCGCCATCCGTCCCCCCAGTCGCCTCGGATGGCGGGGCGGGCTGCTCTGACTCATCGGCTTCCGGCGAGCCAGCGGCTTCGCTGGCGGCGGCCGCGGAGTTGGACTCCCCCGCGCCTCGCGCCACCTGCTGGCCACTGCCGCCTGAAGAGCTGTCGCCACCGCTCAATGCGACCAAGGCGACGATCGTCGCAGCTGCAACCGCGCCGAGAATCGTCGCGGCGACCTTCCGGCGGTTGCTTGCAGAGCCGGAGCGCGCGTACGCAGGCGGCGTTGGCGGCGGCGCGATGTGGTCGGTCCGCAGCACCCCCTCGGTGCGCCCACCGGCAATGGATACATCCAAGACCTCGGTCGCCTGTTCGACGACGACGTTCGGCTGTTCGAGTTGCTCGAGCGCCTGCGCCGCGGAGAGGGGGCGGTCACGGGTGTCCTTGCTGGTCATCGCGGCGACCAGAGCCGCAAGCGCCCGCGAGCACTCCCCCTCGCACAACTGCAGCACCAGGCCGCAGGAGTAGAGGTCGGATCGCTCAGTCGCCGGCCGACCTTCCATCACCTCCGGCGCAACGTAGCGCTCGGTCCCGAGCACGAGGCCCGTGCTCGTCAGCGAGGTCGCGTCGCGGGGCAGGGCGATCCCGAAGTCGATCAGCTTCGCGGTCCCGTTCGGTTCGATGACGATGTTGGCGGGCTTGATGTCGCGGTGCAGAATCCCGACCTCGTGGATGTGGGAGAGGGCGTCGAGCAGTTCCCGCGCCAGCCGGTCGCGGTCGACCCGCTGCCCCCGCTCGAGGAGAGAAGCGAGGTTCTCCCCCGGTACGAGCTGCATCACCAGGTAGGGCCGCTCCCCCTCGTCGGAGAAGTCGTAGACCCCCACCAGGTTGGGATGCGACAGCGCCGCCGCCGTGCGCGCCTCACGCCGGAATCGCGCCACGAAGCCCGGATCGGAGGCGATCGTGTCGGAGAGCACCTTCACCGCGACCGGCCGATCGAGCGTCTCGTCGTGCCCGAGCCAAACGGCGGCCATCCCGCCGCGCCCGAGCGTCCGCTCGAGCCGGTAGCGGTCCTTCAGCCGTCCTCCACTTGCGATCGCGCCGGCCACGCGTTTCCTCTACCCGCTCGGCGGGAATTAGCGACGCCTTCGGGTCAGGTGCCGATGTACGCCGCAAGGTGCTCGCCGGTGAGGGTTGAACGGGCGGCGACGAGGTCGGCCGGCGTGCCCTCGAAGACGATCCGGCCGCCGTCGTGGCCGGCGCCGGGGCCGAGGTCGACGATCCAGTCGGCGTGCGCCATGACCGCCTGGTGGTGCTCGATGACGATCGCCGACTTGCCGGAGTCGACCAGACGGTCCAACAATCCGAGCAGCTGCTCGACGTCGGCGAGGTGGAGGCCGGTGGTCGGCTCGTCGAGGACGTAGATGCCGCCCTTCTCGGCCATCTGGGTGGCCAGCTTGAGCCGCTGCCGCTCACCGCCCGACAGCGTGGTGAGCGGCTGGCCGATCCTGAGGTAGCCGAGCCCGACGTCGGCGAGCCGGCCGAGGATCTTGTGCGCGGCAGGCGTGCGCGCCTCGCCGTCGCCGAAGAACTCCCCGGCCTCGGTCACCGACATCGCCAGCACCTCGCTGATGTCGCGGCCACCGAAGCGGTACTCGAGCACCTCGGCCTGGAAGCGCTTCCCCTCGCACTCCTCGCAGGTGGTGGCAACGCCGGCCATCATCGCCAGATCCGTGTAGATGACCCCGGCGCCGTTGCAGTTGGGGCAGGCGCCGTCGGAGTTGGCACTGAACAACCCGGGCTTCACCCCGTTGGCTTTCGCGAACGCCTTGCGGATCGGGTCGAGCAGCTTGGTGTACGTCGCCGGGTTGCTGCGCCGCGAGCCGCGGATCGCGGCCTGGTCGACCGTCACCACACCGTCCCGCCCGGACACCGAGCCGTCGATCAGCGAGCTCTTGCCCGAGCCCGCCACGCCGGTGATCACGACCAGCACCCCGAGCGGGATGTCGACGTCGACGTCCTGCAGGTTGTTGGTGGCGGCGCCGCGCACCTCCAGTGCCTCAGACGAGGTCCGCACCGCAGGCTTCAGAGAAGCGCGGTCGTCCAGGTGCTGCCCGGTGATCGTGTCACTGGCCCGCAGTCCCTCGACGCTGCCCTCGAAAACCACCTCTCCACCCTCGCTGCCGGCGCGCGGGCCGAGGTCGACGACGTGGTCGGCGATCGCGATCGCCTCGGGCTTGTGCTCGACGACGAGCACGGTGTTGCCCTTGTCGCGCAGCCGCAGCAGGAGCTCGTTCATCCGCTGGATGTCGTGCGGGTGCAGCCCGACCGTCGGCTCGTCGAAGACGTAGGTGACGTCGGTCAGCGACGACCCGAGCTGGCGGACCATCTTGGTGCGCTGCGCCTCGCCACCCGAAAGCGTGCCCGACGCCCGGTCGAGCGAGAGGTAGCCCAGCCCGATCTCCACGAACGAGTCGAGGGTCTCCCCCAGGGCCTCGAGCAGCGGCGCCACCGACGGCTCGTCGAGATTTCGGACCCATTCCGCGAGGTCGCTGATCTGCATCGCGCAGGCGTCGGCGATGCTGATCTTCTTGATCTTCGACGAGCGGGCCGCCTCGCTGAGCCGGGTTCCGTCGCACTCGGGGCAGGTGGCGAAGGTAACCGCCCGGTCCACGAACGCCCGGACGTGAGACTGCATCGCCTCCGGGTCCTTGGAGAGGAATGACTTCTGGACCTTCGGGATCAGGCCTTCGTAGGTCAGGTTGATGCCCTCGACCTTGATCTTCGTCGGCTCTTTGTGGAGCAGGTCGTTCAGTTCCTTCTTGGTGAACTTGCCGATCGGCTTGTCGGGGTCAAAGAAGCCGCAGCCTCTGAAAATGCGGCCGTACCAGCCATCCATGCTGTAGCCGGGGATCGTCAGCGCACCCTCGTTGAGCGACTTGCTGTCGTCGTACAGCTGGGTGAGGTCGAAGTCGGTTACCGAGCCCCGGCCCTCGCAGCGCGTGCACATGCCGCCGGTGCGGCTGTAGGTCGCCTTCTTGGTCTGGGTCTTGTCGCCGCGTTCGACCGTGATCCCACCGCTCGCCCGCACCGAGGCGACGTTGAAGGAGAACGCGTTGGGGGAGCCGATCTGCGGCTTGCCGAGCCGGCTGAAGAGGATGCGCAGCATCGCGTTGGCATCGGTGGCGGTGCCGACCGTGGAGCGGGCATCGGCGCCCATCCGCTCCTGGTCGACGAGGATCGCGGTCGTCAGCCCGTCGAGCACGTCGACCTCGGGCCGTGCCAGCGTGGGCATGAAGCCCTGCAGAAAGGCGCTGTAGGTCTCGTTGATCAGCCGCTGCGACTCCGCGGCGATCGTGCCGAAGACCAGAGAGCTCTTGCCCGAGCCGGAGATGCCGGTGAACACCGTCAGCCGGCGCTTCGGGATCTCGATGCTGACGTCCTTGAGGTTGTTGACGCGCGCGCCGTGCACGCGGATCACCTCGTGGCTGTCGGCAGCGTGCAGCGCGGGCCGGGCGTCCTTCCCCTTGGCCTTGCTCACTGGCTCTACGCGGCGGGCGGCTGGTCGATGCGCACCAGATTGCCAGACGGATCGCGCACGGCGAAGTCCCGCGTGCCCCACGGCTGATCGGTCGGCTCCTGCACGATCTCGGCGCCCGAGCCGCGCACCTTCTCGAAGGTGGCATCGAGGTCGTCGGCGTGGAAGTGGACGCCGGTCAGGGCGCCCTTGGCGACGAGGGCGGCGAGCGTATCGCCGTCCGCGGGGCTGCCGTTCAGATAGTTGGTGAGGACGATCGCAACGCCGGGCTGGGAGGCGGCGCCGACGGTGATCCAGCGAAAGTCCCCTTTGGCGACGTCGTTGCGCAGCTCGAGGCCGAGCGTGTCGCTGTAGAAGGCCAGCGCGAGATCGGGATCATGGACCAGGACGAAGCATTGGGAGAGAGTGAGATTCATGGCCCCCACGTTAGGGAGCCAGCGCCCCGTGCGCAGGTGTGCGGCCACATTCGTCCTGCAGCTAGCCAGCACGGCCTGCCAGCGAGACGCCGGGGAGCTCGGCAAAGCCTCCGTCGAAGCTCACGACTTGCCGATCCCGGGCTCGCGCCGTCGCAGCAATGATGAGCTCATGGGCGCCACGTGGCGTTCCTGTCCGCCGAACGTGTGCCAGCAGAGCGGCATGTGCTTCGGCCACCTTGAGGTCGTAGGCCTCAACCGAGACGGCGTCTAGAACCGCCGCGACGAAGCGCTCGCGCTTGTCCCGCCTGCGCCCCTTTGCCAGCTGAACGCCGACCCTCAGCTCAGCTACGGTGATCGCCGCGATAGCGACATCATCGCCATCATCGATCGCTGCGCCCAGCACCTCGCCCCCGCGCTCGGCATTAACCAAGACCGTGGTGTCAAGGATCAGTCGTGCCAGGGGTCCGCTACTGGCTCCATGCCCTCGCGAAGCTCCCGCACTTCATCCGCCCAGGCATCGTCGGGGCGATTGGCGCGAAGCGTCTCCTTGAGCGCTTTCCCAGTTCCGCCGCTCGCCGGACCGATGGTCGCCACAGCGCGACCGTGGCGGACCACGACGTAGGACTCCCCCCCGCGCTCTACCTCGTCCAGCACCTCCGAGAATCGGCGAGATGCGTCGGTGGCACTTAGTTGTTTCATAGAATCAGATTATCAGACTCATAGACCTTCGAAGCGAGATCGTTATCGGTCGACCCGTCGCCCCCACAACCTCGATCTGCGCCGGGCGCACACCTTTAGCGCAGCGTCTATTCCGCCGAGGGGGCGTCATGGAAGCGCCAGTCGGTGCCGGCGTAGCCGTCGAACCAGGTCGGGTGCTTGTAGCGGCGCTGGTTCCCGGGCGACTTCGGCGGGGAGCCGGAGTCGCAGTAATAGGTGAGAAAGCAGTGGAGCTCGCCCCAGGAGCCGTCGTAGCCGTTCCACAGCGCCGGCCGCCGGCCCCCTTCATGGGTCGGGATCATCTGCAGGCAGCTCGACTTGCCGCAGGCGTTGGTGTCGTTGCCGCTCCAGGAGAGGTCGCCGAGGTGGGGTTCCTCCGGGAGACGGGGGTCGGGGAACTGGCGACAGCGGTTGCAGGGCAGCGGGTAGCTGGCGTGGCTGCCGACGGCGACGAAGGCGAGCGGCCGCTGCGAGGCGTCGCCGACCCCCGCGATCCGGCCTTCCACTTCCCTGTTCCCGTCCCATGCTTCCCGCAGTAGCGACCAGGAGTAACGAACGACGCTGCTGTGCTGCGCGTACTGCACGGCGACCGGCTGCGGCACCTTGCCGGTGCGATCGACGACCACGGTGATCCCCTCCCAGTCGGATTCGTGGGTGTGGCAGGTGATACCGGCGATCACCAGGCCTGCGCCGCACAGCGCCCCGCCGCCGAGCTTGACCGGGTTGTAGGGGAGGTACCACCAGTAGTCGAGGTACAGCAGCTCCTTGCCTTCGCGAGACACCGAGACCGGGTGGACGTAGATCGCGCTCTGAGAGGCGACCCCCTCGTCTTCTCCACCGGCGACGGTCCCGGTCGGCGGCAGCCCTTCGGGGAGCGTCGCGACGGCGGCCGCGCCCGTTTCCGCCGTCGGTTTCGCCGCGCTCGTCGTCTCGGCAGCGGCCTCTCCCAGCGCAAGCCGATGCAGCGCCTCGGCCTCTGGGAGGTCGAGGCGCAGGTGGGTGCCGCCGCTTTCCAGCTGCTGCGGGTCGGGGCTCGGCTCGTCGCAGGTCGTCCTCACCCCCTGGTCGTGGCAGAGCCGCACTCTCTTTTCGTTGAACAGCGCCGCGATCGAGAGTGGCCGGGGCGCCGTCTCGCGCCTGTCGAAAAGCAGGATCGGCCGGTACTGCATCGCCAGCGCCAGGTCCTGCTGCGCGGTCGGCGCGGCGATTGCCAGGCGGACCGCCGCGTCGGCGGCGGTCTGGCTGCCGAGTGCCTGCACTGAGACCGGCCCGTTCGACGGTGCGAAGTCCTTCCAATGGGCGAGCCGCTGCTTCGCGGTTGTCTGCAGGAGCGCGAAGGTCGGCAGGCGGCTCCCGGCCTGCAGGGCGACGTTCTTCGCCACCCGGCGCCAGCGCTCCACCTCGCCCTCCCGAGCAGTCACGTTCGGCAGCTTCGCCGGGTTGCCGACCACCACCGGCGGCGTCCCGTCGACGTACAGCAGCAGGACGTGGTCGGCTTCGGGCCGCGCGGTCGGTTGTCCAGTCTGCGGCGGCCGTTGCCCACCCTCGGCGATCGCGTCGAGCGCGGCCGCCGGGTCCTTGCCGTCCAGCAGCGTCCACCGAACCTGGTCGCCGGCCGCGTAGCCGACCGAGTATGTGACGTTGAATTCGCCCAGCGCCGGGCTCGGCGGCGGCTTCACCTCTGCCCGGTGAGGGCTGCCGTCGGTGACGATGAGGACGTCGAGCTGCGAAGGGACAAGGTGTGCGTCGGCGACCTGGGCGGTGTCTGAGCTCAGGCGACCGGCCACGTAGGGCGCCGCCAACACGACAAGGGCCGCGAGCTCGACGGCGACCAGCGCCGACCACGTGATCTCCCAGCCGGCGCGCCGCAGATACCAGTAGGCAGCCAGCGCGAAGGCCTCCATCGCGATCAGCAACCCGACCGCGATCGGAACCTTGAGGTGACGGAGCGGGTGGATCTGGTGGATGAGGTCGAGCAGGACGTTGAGGAGCAGCGCCACGCCGACCATCGCCAGGAAGGCGACCAGCGTCGCGCCGATCACTCGCAGGACGACCGCAGTCACGCCGCGCCAGGAGTAACGCCACACCGCGAGCAGCGCCACGGCGCCGACGCCCAGCGCGACCCAGACGTTGAGCGCGTCCGCGACTCCGTACAGCCCGCAGAGGACCAGCGCACCGACTGCCGCAGCTCGTACACACTGCATTAGCTATCGAGACTAACTCAAATAGTCAGGAATATGTACAGTTGCGCGTATGTGGTTCGATCTGCACGCGCACTATCCGATGCACATCACCAGTGACCTCGATGCGGATACGGGGCGCGAGCCGAGTCTGGAGTTGATGCGCAAAGTGCGAAAGCGCCGCGGGCTCTGGGGACGCATCCAGGGGGTGATTCTTTGGGGCGCGATGAAGCTCGCCAACGACAAGACGCTCGACAGCGGGCCGCGGATCTCGATCGAAGGCATGCAGCAAGGCGACGTGCGCCTGGCGATGTCGATGCTGTTCCAGGCCTTCGAGGAGATCGACCTGAGCGAGCGCTACGGGGCGCCGCCAACACCCGATTACTTCCAGGGCCTGATCTCGGAAATGGAAGAAGTCGAAGCCGAGGTCGCAACCCACAGTGAAGACGTGATCCGCATCGTCAGGAATCGCGAGCAGCTGGACGCCTGCCTGAAAAGCGATGCGATCGGCCTCATCCACGCGGTCGAGGGCGGCTTTCACCTTGGTGACAGCGACGAGGAAATCGCCGAGAACTGCAAGACGCTCGCCGAAAAAGGCGTCGGCTACGTGACCGTCGCTCACCTCTTCTTCCGCCAGGTCGCGACCAACGCGCCGGCTCTGCCGTTCCTCCCCGACTGGCTCTACAACCTCGTCTTTCCTCAGCGCGGCAAGGATCGCCTGACCCCGCGTGGGGAGGCGGTGATCAAGGCGCTGGTCGACAACCGGATCCTGATCGACCTCAGCCACATGGACCCGGGCGGAATCGCCGAGGTCTTCGACCTACTCGACAAAGAGCTCGACCCTGGAAAAGAGTTCCCGGTCTTCTCCACCCACACGGGGTATCGCTTCGGCAAGCAGGAGTACATGTGCGATCGCGGGATCGTCGAAAAGATCGCCGAGCGCGACGGCGTCATCGGTTTGATCATGGCCCAGCACCAGCTCAACGACGGCCTCCGCAAGCACAGGGACTTCACCGAGACCCTTGCCGAATCGCTCGAGGTGATCTGTGCGCACATCGACAAGATCGCCGAGATCACCGGTGGCTATGACCACATCGCCCTCGGTAGCGACTTCGACGGCTTCATCAAGCCGACGATGGGCGGCCTCGACAAGATGTCGGACCTAGCCGCCCTCGACGCGGCTCTGCGGGAGAAGTACGGCGACGAGGCAACCGACAAGATGACCTCGGGCAACGCGCTGCGGGTCCTCCGCAGGTTGTGGTCTGGGCCCGCGCGGGCATGACCGACCCCGCTCCCGCCGCCGACGGCTTCCATCATCCCGCCGGCGAGGGGGAGCTGGTCGCCCTTGTCCAGGCCGCCTACCGGCAGGGCCGCCAGCTGCGGGTGCGCGGCGCCTGCCACTCGATCTCGCACGCGATCTACACCGACCCCGAGGGCGGTCGGCGCAATCACGTCGGCCAGCAGTCACCCCCCGGGGGCGACGGCATCGACGTAATGCTGGATCGTTACCGCGGTTGGCGGGTGCGCGACGAGGGTCGCAAGCTGGTCGAGGCGGACGCCGGCATCCACCTCGGTCCCGATCCCAGCGATCCGACCGGCGGCGCCGACCTCGACACCAGCCTGCTCGGGCAGCTGGCGAACGAGAAGGGCTGGACGCTGTTCGACACCGGTGGCATCACCCACCAGACGGTCAGCGGCTTCACCGCGACCGGCTCGGCCGGCGGCTCGCTGCAGTTCTCG
>DATNHC010000036.1:0-3821 GCA_035605155.1 Solirubrobacterales bacterium | reverse complement strand
GGGTCGAGGTAGCGGCGCTCGGCGTCGTAGACGGTGCGGTCAGTGAGGACCAGGAGCTCGGCCCCGTCGCGGACCTTCTTCACGGCCTCCTGCTTGACCCGCTCGATCGCGCCCTTCGTCGTCTCCGACTCGAGCAGCGAGATGTCGACCGCGCCGGCTCGCCCGCGGAACTCCTCCCAGAGGTCCTCGAGCAGGTAGGTGCGGTGCTTGCGGGCGATCGCCCGGTAGGTCTTGTCGGAGAGCGGTGCCATCTCGTGATGACCGCCGAGAATCACCGGGAAGGCGGTCTCGACCGTGGCGGTGTCCCGATCGACAGCGTCGATCGAGGGACGACGGCCGAAGACCGCCCGGGTCGAGAAGTGCTCCATCTCGCGTTCGCGGTCGATCGCCGGATTGGTGACCACGGCGACCGTCTCCTTGAAGTAGTCGGCAAGGTTCTGGCGCTCCGGCGAGAGCGCTGCCAGCGGCCCGTCGTAGCCCAGCGAGCCGACCGGCTCGGAGCCGTTTGACGCCATCTGCTGAACGAGTTTGACGTCGTCGCGCTGCCAGCCGAAGCCGGCGAGCACGCGGTCTGCGACCTTGACCGGCTCTTCGGGCCCGGCATCGGAGTAACCCGGCACCTCGCCGCCTTCCAGCGGGCCGCCAGCCTTCAGGGCCCGATCGTAGGGAGCGACCTCCTCAGCGCCGTTGCGGGCGAGCCAGCTCTTGCGGACGATGCGCAGCATCTCGTCGTGAGCGTGTAGTACCGAGCGCTTGGCGGCCCGATCGATCAGGACCAGCGCCTTCTCACCGGGCGCGAGCGGCTTGGGCTCGGCGACCATTGCGCTGACCGGAACCACGCCCGGCTCGGAGCTGAAGACGAAGTCGTCGCTGGTCTCCACCTGCCAGAGCGGTCGCAGGCCGAGAGCGTCGGAGGAGAAGACGCATTCGGAGGCGTGGCGAGCGATCAGCGCCACGGGGCCTTGGGCAAACGGCCCCATCGCCTGGCGCAGGTACATGTAGAAGGGATGCAGGTCCTCGGGCAACGAGCGGATCTGGTCGACGATCGGCGGCACGATCATCTCCATCGCCTCGGCAAGACTGAGGCCGTCGCGGCTGACCAGGGTGTCGATCGTGCGGTCCAGGTCCTGCGAGTCCGAGGAGCCGGGCTGGATCGGCACACCGAGCATGCGCGCCTCCTGGCGCAGTTGAGCGATCGTGTTGATCTCTCCGTTGTGGCCCAGCACCGAGAACGGCTGGACGCGCTTGAACGAAGGCCAGGTGTTGGTCGAGTAGCGGTTGTGCCCGAAGCAACCGATCGTCTCGAAGCGCGCGTCGCGTAGGTCGGGGTAGTACTCGCCGAGCACCTTGGGGGCGCCCATCACCTTGTAGACGCAGGTGGTGGCCGAGAACGAAGGCACATGGACCCCGAGGCGCTGCTCGAGCTCGATCAGCAGGTCGAAGAGGACGCGGTCGCGGCGCGAGACGTCTGCGACGAGACCCGCGAGCTGCCAGAAGTGCGGCTCCTCCTCGCGGGCGGTCGGCCCAAGCGCGGGCGAGTCGACGACGCCGACCCGCTCGGCGAGAATGCGGAAGCCCCCCCGCCCGAGCAGCTCGCGGGCGTCGTGCTGGATCCGCTCGCGATCCTGCGAGCGCTCGATGAAGACGTGGGCGACGGCGAAGGCGTCGTCGAGGGTTAGCGAGGGGTCGTGGCCGCCGCTGCGCACCTCCTCGGCCCAGATCTTGCGCGGCAGGTCGAGCAGCACGCCGCAGCCATCCCCCTCCCCGTCGACGTTGCCGGCGCGGTGGAGCATCTTCTGCAGCGCGGGGATCGCCAACTCGATCGGCGCATGGCTCGGGGTCGCGTCTTTGCGTACCGAGGCATAGATCGCACAAGCGTCCTTGTCCTCGACGCTGGGCGGCGAGACAAGCGGCCGGTAGGCACGCTCAGGCGAGTAGCGGACGGGGCCGCGCTCGCCGTGAAGCTCACGGGACTGGGTATCGGACACTGCTGACCTCCCGGTATCCACGCCTTCTTCGAGCGGGCGCGCGACGGGTTGACAAGTCGCCGAATTATAGGGGCGGTCGGCAGCCCAACCGCACGAATCGCCGTTTCCCCGCAAATAGCGCCGAAATCTCGCGCCTCTGTGCGCTCAGGCCCAAGCCGGAGCGGTGTACTCGCCGCTCGGGTGGACGCCGATCAGGAGCGCGGTCACCGGGCCGTCCGAGCGGTTGAGGATCGTGCGCTTTGCCGGCGGCTCGATCGAGGCGAAGGTGCCGGCGTGCGCCTCGTGCTCGGTGCCGTCGAGCCGCATCACGGCATCGCCCTCGAGGATGATGAAAAGCTCCACCTGGCCGCTCTCGGACTCGTCGTGCTCTGGGATCTGTCCGCCGGGTCCGATCTCGACAAGGTTGAAGCCGAACGCCGAGGTTCCTAGCGCCTTGCGGGCCAAGCGCCAGGTCGCGTCGCCCGAGCCCTCCATCGTCTCGAACTCGTCGCGATGCTTGATCGTGTAGGCGCCTGGCATCATTCGCCTCCTTCTGGGCAAGGCGTGCGGTGACCCTAACTCCCTAGCTCCCGATTTGCCAGCGCTGTACCCGCGAGTTGCCCTGATCGGTGAGCCAGACCACGCCATTGGCGCCCAAGGCGACGCGCAGCCACCAGTCGGTTTCGATCTGCCCAGCGCCCGCGCCGCTCTGGCCAAACTGGGTGATGTAGCCGCCAGTTTCGTTGAAGACCTGAACGCGATCGTTGACGGCGTCGGTCACCCAGAGGAAGCCGTTGGCATCGACTTCAACGTCGGTGGGTCGGTTGAACTGGCCGGCCCCTGTGCCGTAGGTGCCAAAGCGCAGCAGCACTTTTCCTGCCTGGTCGAAGGCAGAGACGCGGCTGTGGTTTGGTTCGGCGACCCAGATCTTGCCCGTCTGGGTTACGTCCACGCTCCAGGGCCTGCTCCAGGCTCCAAGGCTGATCGCTTTGGAGAATTTGTCTTCGGAGTCGAACTCCTGAACGCGGTCGTTTTCGGTGTCGGCGACCCAAAGGTCTCCTTGCGCGTCGAACGTGAGGTCGAGCGGGAAGACGACCTGGCCGTTGCCAGAGCCCCAGCTGGCCAGCTGTTTAAGCGACTGCCCGGAGGAGTTGTACTTCTGGATCTGCTGACCAGAGGCGCAGGCGACGTAGATCGCGCTTGCCGATTTCACCGCCACCGCAGCCGGGTCGTAGCAGGTTTTGAACTGGCCCAGGTAGGCGCCCGCGGAGCTGAAGTGCTGCAGGCGATCGTTCTCGTCATCGGTGACCCACAGGGACTGGTCGGCGGGATCGACGGCGATGTTGGTCATCACTTTGAATTGGCCGTTGCCGGAGCCTGAGCTGCCGAAGGCGCTCTGGTAGGTCGGCGGCGCGATGCCGGTGGTGAAGGTGAGGTCCCCGCCGGCGACGGTGCCTTCTTTGTTCGTTGCGGCGACTCGGAAGTGGTAAGTCGTGCCGGTCGTGAGGCCGCTGATCGACTGGCTCACAGAGACCGGGGCGCCGCCGGAGCCGATTTCTTTGGCGGGAATGGGAACGCTGGTGCCGTAGGCGGTGGTTTTGCCGTATTCGAACTGGTAGGTGGTTGCATAGCCGCTCGGGTTGATGCTGGCGTTCAGGGTCGCCACCGTCTGCGTAATCCCCGAGGCCGGGTTGGTGATGGGGTCGGGGACCAGGGTCGACCACTTGGTCACGCGACTGTTCTCGGCGTCCTCGTCGGTGACGTAGATGACGTTGCCGCCCTGGGCCAGCTCGATCCCGTCGGCGGTCGAGAGCTGGCCGGGACCGAAGTGGGTGACGTATTCGCCGCTGGGCG
>DATNHC010000035.1:0-3932 GCA_035605155.1 Solirubrobacterales bacterium | reverse complement strand
ATCGAGGCCGTGGTCACCTCGCCTTCGGCATCGTCTCCACCGCCGCAACCCGCCACAAGCACGACAAGCGCCAGCGCCCCGGCGACCACTGCAATCAGTTGCTTGCTCACTTCCCTCTCCCCTCCAGATTCCTTGACTGGTAGGGAGAATTTACACGTTCCTGTCTAGATACGCTGGATGAGCGTGCCGGTGCCCAGGCCGCCTCCGCAGCACATCGTCACCAGGCCCATCTCCCTGTCGGTGCGCTCCAGCTCGTGCAGCAGGGTGGTGATCAGACGGGCGCCGGTCGAGCCGAGCGGATGGCCGAGGGCGATCGCGCCGCCGTTGACGTTGACCCGATCCATGTCAGGATCGAGCTCCCGGCGCCAGGCGGCGAGGACGGAGGCGAAGGCCTCGTTGATCTCGACCAGGTCGATGTCGTCGATCGTCATCCCGTTGCGCTCGAGCAGCTTCTGCGTCGCCGGGATCGGACCGGTGAGCATGATCACCGGGTCGACGCCGACGGTGGTCTGATCGAAGATGCGAGCGCGTGGCTTCAGTCCCAGCGCATCGGCCTTCTCGCGCGTCATCAACAGGACGGCGGCGGCGCCGTCGGAGACCTGCGAGGAGTTGCCGGCGGTGATCTTGCCGTCCTCCTTGAAAGCGGGCTTCAGCTGCGAGAGCCTCTCCAGCGAGGTGTCGGGGCGAATCCCCTGGTCTGTGGCATAGGTATCGCCGTTGACGGCGAAGGGCACGATCTCCCGCTCGAAGCGACCCTCCTCGGTCGCCTTGGCGGCAAGCTGGTGCGAGCGCAGACCGATCTCATCTAGCTCTGAGCGGGGGATCTCCCACTTGTCGGCGATCATCTCGGCCGAGATCCCCTGCGGCACGAGGTTGTAGCGCTCCATCAGCTGCGGCGAGAAGGGCATACCGTGCTGCTCCATGACCGAGTAGCCGTCGGCGAAGGAGATATGGCCCATGTGCTCGACGCCGCCGCCGATCGCGACGTCGTGGACACCGGAGGCGATCAGCGTCGCCGCGAAGTTGACTGCCTGCTGGGCGGAGCCGCACTGGCGGTCGATCGTGGTCGCCGGTGTCTCGATCGGCAGGCCGGCCTCGAGCCAGGCGTTGCGGCCGATGTTGACCCCCTGCTCGCCGAACTGCTGGGCGCAACCGGCAATCACGTCGCCGGTCTCTGCCGGGTCGACGCCAGAGCGCTCGAACAGCTCGCTGAAGGCCTTGGCAAGAAGGTTCGAGGGGTGAACGTCCTTGTAGTAGCCCTTCTCCTCGTGCCCACGCCCGATCGGCGTACGCACCGCCTCGACGATCACAACCTCACGACCACCAAACTTGCCGCTTCCGTTCTCCGCCACGACAGCCTCCAGTTCTAGTTCTCTACGCCTGCCCTGACGATAGCTCACCGATTGACTGGTCAGTCAACCAACAGCTATAGGTGGGCCGCCCGACCTCCCCCACCCGCGCTTGATAGGAACCCGACCATGAACGCAAACACGGGGTACGAGAGTCCGGGAATCGCGGGAAGCGGCGCCATCGCTACAGGTCTAGCGGCTGTTTCCACGACCACAGCCGACACGATCCTGTTGGCGCGCAGCGAGGCGTCCGCCTGGCGAGCTGAGGAGAAAGTCGTCGCTGCCTGCGCCAAGATCGAGGGGGCGGAGCCCTCACGACTGCGGGTAACGACCGACCCGGCCGACCTCTCGGATTGCGACGTGATCGTCGAGGCGATCGTCGAGGAGGTGGCCCCGAAGGGCGAGCTGCTGGCGACGATCGCCGCCGCGTGCCCCAATGCCGCCCTCGCGACGACGACCTCGTCGCTCAGCATCGCCGAGATCGCCAGGGCAGGCGGCATTGAGGGCCGCCTCTTCGGCCTGCACGTCTTCAACCCCGTACCGCGCATGAAGCTGGTCGAGGTCTGCTTCCCGAACGGCGCCGAGGGCGCCCGGGAGGCGGCGCTTGCCTGGTGCGCGGCGCTCGGCAAGACCGCGGTCGAGGTGCCCGACCAGGCCGGCTTCGTCGTCAACCGCCTGCTCTTCCCCTACCTCTTCGACGCCGTCCGCTTCATGGAACAAACGGGTATGGAGTCGGGCGAGGTCGATACCTGCATGAAGCTCGGCGCCGGCCACCCGATGGGCCCGCTCGCGCTGCTCGACTTCGTCGGCCTCGACGTCTGCAAGGCAATCGGCGACGCCCTCTACGCCGCTTCTGACGAGGAGTACCAGAAACCCCCCAAGCTCCTGGTCGAGATGGCCGAGGAAGGGAAGCTTGGCCGCAAGTCCGGCGCCGGCTTCTACACCTACGACTGAGTCTCCCGCAGCTGCGAATAGACCAAGCAGTTCAAGGACGCAGGGAGCGTGGCGTGCTCCTGCACGCGAGCGACCGAGGACGCCGAAATGCGCCGGTCTAGTCGCAGGTACGGCCCGAGAGGTCCCAGATCACGTCAGCGGGGGAGATTCCCTGCTGGCGGGCCCTGGACTCGATCTCGTCCCAGGGCAGCTCAGCCTCGGGGAGGTCGTCCCAACGGGCCAGGTCGAGGGCCTCGACCGCACCTTTGAGCGCCGGGCCCAGATGTTCCTCGGAGCGCAGAAGCGCTCGCAGGACCTCGAGCTGCTTGTCGCTCAAACGCACAACCCACATGCGATACCTCCAGGGTTCGGTAGGACGCGGGTTGCCCGGGGAAACTAGGACGACTGGCGGACGGAACCGGGCGGCCGCGTCCGGTTAGGGGGGCGTGCCACTGGGACGGTTCAGGACCAAGCGGGGCGGCCATGGCGCGGATTCCGCATGGCAGCGCCATGTGGGATTCGCGACGGGGCCGAATCCGCGACGTGTCCTGGGCCGTAGCCAGGGGTGCGATCACCTAACGGACGCGGCCGCTGATCCGCACCGCCTCGATGCGGTTCTCGCGCACCGACTCGACCCGGATCGTGTAGCCGTTGGCGGTGATCGTGTCGCCCCGCTTCGGCAGCCTGCCCAACTCGCCGAACACGTAGCCGCCGACCGAGTTGTAAGCGTCGGTGTCGACCGGCAGCTCGATCCCGGCGTCGGATAGGTCGCCGAGCGAGACGTGACCACGCACAAACCATTCGCCGCTGGCGAGCTGACGCAGGGCAGCGGCACGCGGGTCGGTCTCGTCCTCGATCTCCCCCACCACCTCCTCGAGAATGTCCTCGACCGTGACGATGCCGACCGTGCGTCCGTACTCGTCGACGACAACCGAGAGCGAGGTCCGCTGGACCTGAAGATCGTGAAGCAGGTCGTCGAGCGGGCGTGTCTCGGGAACGATCACCGCGTCGCGAACGGCGGGGGCGATCTCCGCCTCGGGCCCGTCGCTCATGTAGAGACGGGCGAGGCTGTTGTTGTGGACGATTCCCTTGACCCGGTCGGGGTTCTCATCCTCGATCACGACCAACCGGGTATGGCCCGAAGTGACGCAGCGGCGCAGCGCGGTCTCCACCGCCTCGGAGAAGTCGACGGTGACCACCGCCGGGATCGGCGTCATCACCTCGCGGGCCTCCTGCTCGTGCAGGTGGAAGACGCCGCCCAGCATCCCCGCCTCGCCCGGATCGAGCGTGCCACCGATCCGCGAGCTGTCGATGATCTGCTTCAGATCCTCGGCGGTGTGGCGCACCTCGATGTCGGTCGGGTCGACGCCGAAGAGACGGACGATCGCGTTGGAGACCGCGCTCAGGCCGTAGGTCACCGGCGCGGTGGCGATGCGGAACCAGTTGAGCGGACGGGAGACGCGCCGTGCCGTGCGCTCTGCGTGGGCGATTGCCAGCATCTTCGGCACCTGCTCGCCGACGCTGATGTGGAGCGCGGTGACCAGCGTGAAGGCGATCGCCACCGAGATGCCGACCGCGACCCCGTGCGAGAGGCCGCCGAAGACGGGCTCCAGCAACGCCGCCAGCGAGGGCTCGCCGAGGAAGCCGATG
>DATNHC010000034.1:0-26025 GCA_035605155.1 Solirubrobacterales bacterium | reverse complement strand
ACAAACCGGCTACGAGGTTTCGATTCCCGATCCCGACGGGCCTGTGGCAGATTGAGGAGTGGGACACGGTCGCGCAGGACGCCGAGACGGGCTTCCTCGCCATGTTCCGCCAGTGCTACTCGCCGGACGAGAATGCTTCCTTCAAGCGCATTCACGACTTGCTCGGTCGGGAGGCCCACAGAGCCGGGTTGCCACTGGAGACGTTGCGCGCGTGGACGGGGGCGCACAATCGAATGCGCGGCAGTCATCTCGACTATCTGATTCTCGCCCGCGCCGCCGAACTGGACCTGATTCGGAAGGGAACCGCCGAAAACAGCGGGTGGCATCCAGATCGAGTCCACATGTCACCGCAGCAGATGCTCTCCACGATCTTCTATGGCGACGCGATCCACTGGGGCACCCAGCGGACCGTGGTTGATGCATGGGATCAGGAGCACTATTTCTGGGCGATGAAACGACGATTCGACACGATCCGCGTCGCGGTTCAACTGGGCCACCTTTACGTCGGGTTCGCTGCCGTAGTAGGGCGCGCCACTGGCGAGCTTGCCGCCGATTCGATCTGAGCCTGCGCGGCTTCCCCTACGAACGCAGTTCGTGGCTCGGCTCAGAGCATCCGCACGTCGCCCTACCGCCAATGGCGCTAGCGTCCCGGTTGCGTCCGCCCAAATACCCCACGATCCCTGGAGCCATGGGAACGGCGGAAGCGAGCTGAAGACGCGGCCGAGTCCCTGGCTGAGCTTGATCGCAGCTCAGGGCGACCCGTGCGCCAGTGGTGCGCCAGTGCGCCCCCGAAACAGACGGCTTCAGCCGGAGACAACCGGAACCGACTTGGCTCTACAAGCCGTTTTCCGCTCTAGCAAGCGGCGTACTTTCAGCTTGAGGGCCTTGTGGGTGGAAACACCCGTGGAGGTTCGACTCCTCTCAGCCGCACTGAGCAGCTAGATGCCGAGCAGCTGCTTCTTCTCGGCCTCGAACGGGCGATCTCGGTACTCATCGTGCGTCAGTCTTGCAACCGGAGTGGTGCGTCCAGCTTCACTCGCCGCATCGCTCGCAGGTACCTTGCGTGCAATGACCGGTGGCAGTACTTGAGGGCGCTCGTGCAGCGGGTCAGCCAAGCGGCGGTGGACGTCGACGGTGAACGAGTCGCCCAGATCGGACCTGGGTTGCTCGTCCTGCTGGGGATTCGGCGTGGGGACTCCGCCACTCAGGCTGACCAGCTCGCGCGCAAGGTCCGGGCGCTGCGCATCTTCGACGACGCCGACGGCCGCATGAATGAGCCACTTGGTGAACGCGAGGTGCTCTGCGTGAGCCAGTTCACGCTTTATGGCGACGCTCACAAAGGCACCCGTCCCAGTTACATGGAGGCGGCCCCGGCAGCCGAGGCCGAGCCGATCTACGACCGCTTTTGCGAGCGGCTTGGGGCTGCCAAGGGGGTCTTCGGCGCCAGCATGGGGGTGGCGCTCGTCAACGACGGTCCGGTCACGTTGATGCTCGAGACGGATTTCGGGTCGCGAGAATGAGCGCGTGGTGAAGCTGACCGATCGCTTGGAGGGATCGATCGTCGTGCTCGAGCCGCTGCGGGAGGAGCATGCCGAAGCGCTCTGGGAAGTGGCACAGGCGCGCCCGAGATCTGGACCTGGCTCGCACACCTCGGCGAGAGCCGCGAGGTATTTGACCGCTGGCTCGAGATGTCACTCGAAGCGGCGCCTCGGGGCGCGAGGGCCCCTTTTGCAACGCGGCTGATTCAGGGCGGCACGATCGTCGGCAGCTCGCGCTTCCTCAACGTGCGCCAGTCGATCGCGTGGTCGAGATCGGCTGCGCTGGCCGCTCTTCCCGCGCAGTTCGAGGGCATTCTGCGCAACCACATGATCGTCCCCAACGTCGGCCTGCGCGACTCCGCCTATTTCAGCGTGATCGACTCCGAGTGGCCGGAGGTCAAGTCCAACCTCGAACGCCGCCTGGAACGGTCGGCGTAACGCAGGTCGCTGCTAGGCGCCCAGCGCCTTGTCTATAAAGGGGGCGAGCAACTCGCCAGCCTGGGCTGCGGTCTCTTCGGGCCCGCCGGTGGGGGCGGTGATGTAGCTGATCGCGAGGCGAACCAGGGACTCGGCAAGCAGAGCGGCCTTCGGCGGCGGGGCCTGGGGCCAGCCCTCTTCGATTGTCCTCGTCAGACGAGCCGTGGCCCACTGGACCACGGGCATGCCCTGGGTCGTGACGAAGGGGAGCATGCCCCCGGTGCCGTCATCGCTGAGCAGGATGCGGACCAGAGGGTCGTCCCCTGCGCTGCGCAGGAACATTTCCAGGGCGGCGGCGACCGCGGCGTGGGGATCGTCGAGGTGCTGGCGGACCGCCTCGTCGACTGCGTCGAGGAAGCGCTCCCCCTCGTGGATGACGAACGCTTGAGCAAACTCGTCGCGGCTGCCGAACTCCTTGTAGAGAGTCTGGCGGCTGACGCCGGCGGCGCCGGCGACGTCGGACATCGTGATGTCCGACCACGATCGGTGCTGCAGCTCGTCGCGGGCTGCGCCAAAGAGCGTCTCGCGCAGGAGCTGGCGCGCTGCCTCTTGGAAGCGCGTACGAGCAGTCGCCTTCGCCCCCATGGTCGTAGTGGAAGCGGTCATTCCGTGGTCTCGTCGCCGTGCCCTACGGGCTCGAAGTCGACCTTGTCACGCACACCACAATCCGGACAGGCCCACTCGTCGGGGACCTCGCTCCATTGCGTGCCCGCCGGGAAGCCCTCACGGGGATGGCCCTGCTCCTCGTCGAAGACGTAACCGCAGCCAGGACAGCGCCAGCGGCTCATGAGGCCGAGACCCCATAGCGAGCGAGGGCCCGGCGGCGGGCGCGCGGCTGGATGTTGGCGCGACTGAGGTCGCCGCCGTAGTGCTCGATCAAACGACGGTCCATCACCCGCCGCCACAGAGGCGGGAACCAAGCAAGGACGATCATCCCCGCATAGCCAGTGGGCAGCTGCGGCGCCTCGTCTACATGGCGCAGTGCCTGGTAGCGCCGCGTCGGGTTGGCGTGGTGATCGCTGTGGCGCTGCAAGTGGTAGAGAAGGACGTTGGAGGCGACGTTGTTGCTGTTCCAGCTGTGCTCGGGACGGCAGCGCTCGTAACGGCCGTCCTCGCGCTTTTGGCGGAGCAGACCGTAGTGCTCGAGGTAATTGACGACCTCCAGCAGCGAGAAGCCGAGCACCGCCTGGATCAGCAGATAGGGAAGAACCACTGGGCCGAAGACGATTGCCAGCGCCGCGAACAGGGCCACGGTCATCGCCCAGGCGCCGATGATGTCGTTTCCCAGCGTCCAGTGAGGCTTGCCCATGCGGTCGAGGCGGGCGCACTCGATGCCCCACGCCGAACGTAGGCTGCCAACGACGGTGCGCGGCAGGAAGGCCCAGAAGCCCTCCCCCAGTCGCGAGCTGGCGGGGTCCTCGGGGGTGGCCACCCGGACGTGATGGCCACGGTTGTGCTCGATGAAGAAGTGCCCGTAGCCGGTCTGCGCCAAGGCGACCCGGCTGAGCCAACGCTCCAGGTCATCGCGCTTGTGGCCCAGCTCGTGGGCGGTGTTGATCGCGATGCCGCCGACGACGCCCATCGTCAGGGCCAGCCCGAGGCTCTCGAAGACGGAGAGGTCGCCGCTGGACCAGAGCCAACAGGCGAGGACGAGCCCCGCGTACTGAACCGGGATGAAGAGATAAGTGCACCAGCGGTAATAGCGGTCCTGCTCGAGCCACTTGAGGACGCTGTCGGGCGGATTGGTGGCGTCCAACCCGATCGCGATGTCGAGAATCGGGAAGGCGACGAAGACGAGCAGCGGCCCGAAGAACCAGAAGGCGTCGAGCCCCGTCAGCTCGACGCTGCCCCAGGCGAGGAAGGGCGCGAAGGGAACGATCAAGCCGAGCAGCCAGGCGTAGCGCTTGCCATCGCGCCAGGTAGCTGGATTGAGCTCGATCTCCGACCCGTGGTCGTGGCTATGGGTGAGGGCCTCCATCGGCATTCTCCTTGTCAAACAGCAGAGCTATGTCTTTGTTGTTGACATGTTAGCTGCTTTTGTTAAGCAACGCAACATGGGCAGATCGGTTCGACCCCACCCTCCACGTTCGTCACGGTTTGTCAACTACTCAGCTTTATCAAAGGCAATGCGCCAATATGCGCACTGGGCATGCTCATCTCGACGATCGGCACAGCCCTCATTGCGATTGGGCTGCTTGCCCCATCGGCAATGTCTACGCCCACCAAACCAGGTTATGAGCGCTTCGCCGGCTGTCCCAGCCCCGCAGAAGTCCCGGGGCTTTTTGTCTGCCAGCGAACGGTCATTGACGGCGGCCACTTCCAGATGGGCAGCAAGGACGTACCGATCACCAGTCCCATCACGCTCTCGGGCGGAGTTGCCTTCGATGGCAAAATCTTCGCCAACAGCCAAGGTGGCATGTCGGCCGCCAAACAGAAAGTGCCTGGCGGGGTCATCGGCCTGACCGGCTTGACCTGGCTTGCTGAGTTCCTCGGCAGCGAAGCCCTGACCCTCTGGGCGGTGACTGAGATTGCCGGTCAGCCCCAAGTCGGCGCAGGCCTTGAAACCGTCTCACTGCCGATCAGGGTGCACCTCGAAAACACCGCACTGGGCAAAAACTGCTACGTCGGCTCCTTCACGAATCCGATCAAACTCAATTTGACCTACGGCACCACCAGCCCGCCGCCGCCGAACACGCCGATCTCCGGCGAATTCCCGACGCAAGGCGAATCGGACCTGCCCCTGGTGGAACGGTTCGAAAACGGCGTCTTAGTCGATAACTCGTTTGCGGCCCCGGGCGCCAGCGGCTGCGTGCTGACGCTCTTCGGCTTCATTCCGATCAGCATCAACGGGCTCGTCAACACCCAATCCGGCCTGCCTGCCGCTGCCGGCACCAACGAGACCAAACAGCACGTCGACCGCTTTGAATTCACGCTCCAGAGCACGGTCTACCCGTAGCTTTTAGCTACTAGAGCTCGAACGACCAAGAGCAGCGCGCGGCGGATTTCCGTCGCGCGCTGCATCTAGTCAAGCGGACCAGGAGCCGGATTCGGGCAAGCCGCTTTGCGCTTTCTTTGCGCTTCAGATCTTCAGCAGGACGATCGTGTTGAGCACGAAGATCACAGCGAAGAAGACCGTGGCGCGGTCGAGGTTGCGCTCGACCATCGAGCCACCGCCGAAGGAGCTGCCGCCACCGCCGATGCCGAAAGCGCCGGAGAGGCCGGTGTCTTTGCCGGAGTGCAGCAGGATCAGGAAGATCAGAACCCCGGAGATGATCACCTGAACGAAGCCTAGAAACGTGGACATGGTCGCGCGATTCTAGCTCTGGACGACCTTCTGCGGCTTTCCATTCGCCGAATCGAGGATCTCGACAGCCTCTTTGCGCAACTCGGCGTCGAGCAGAGCGTAGTCCTCGTCGGAGAGCTTGCCGGCGGCGTGGTCGAGCTCAGCGTCGCGGATCTCGCGGTACTTGGCTTCCTTGAGCGCCTCCAGCTCGTTGTCGGCAATCGGTGCGCGCCGCGGCCGGCGCGCTGGCCAGATCGCGATCAGCGCCCCTGCCAACGCGATCAGACCGCCGATCCACATCCAGGTGACCAGCGGGTCGACGATCACTCGGAAGGTGGCAGGCGTCCCGTCCTCCAAATAGGTCTTCGCGATGCGGGCCGCGGTTGCCTCCTGCAGGCCCTGAATCTGGGCGGCGGCGCTGGGCCGCAGGGCCGGATCGGCAGCAGCTGCGCGCATCAGCTGCGAGACCGCACGGCACTGCGGCGGTGTGCCGGGGGCGCCGCGCACGCAGGCTCGGAAGCCCTCGTCGGCCGCTTGGGCCTGGCCGAGAACCGCCGTGACATCGGGGCGCATCGCGATCCAGAAATCGCTCCCCAGACCGGCCTGCAGGCCCACCTCCGTAGTCGCCTCACCGTCGAAGAAGCTCGAGATCGTGCCTCCCGAGGTGCCGGTGGGCCGGAGGAAGCGCCGGCTTGGGCGCAACACGAAGCTCTTGCCGTCCTGCCCCACCCGCACCACGGCGCCGAGGGTGAACTTCTGCTCGTCGACAGCGACCGTTGGGCGCTCGTAGGTGACGGTCCGCCCGTCGACCGTCGCTCTCTCCCCCGGCGCCAGCCGTACGTCGCGGTTGGTCTGGAAGCTGGAGGAGGCGGCGACCCCGATCAGCAGGATCACGATCCCGACATGAACGACGTAGCCGCCGTAGCGGCGGCGATTGCGCGTGACGATGCCGACCAGCGCCGCCGGCAGCGAGCCGCCGCGCAGCGAGCGCCGCGCCGCCGCGCCGCGCCAGAACTCCTGCCCCAGGCCGACCAGGGCGAAGGCGGCGAAGACGAAAAGCGCAAACGCCCACTGCTCTGCAGCGGCGTCGGTGAAGAGGACGAGCAGGACGGCGAGCGCCACGGCCATCGCGCCCGGGACCAGGAAGACCCGCCTGGCGGACGCCCAGCTGACCCGGCGCCAAGCGAGCAGCGGGCCAACCCCGGTGAAGAGCACCAGGCCGATCGCCAGCGGGGTCGTGTAGCGGTCGAACCAAGGCGCCGCCAGCGAGGCGCGCTCGCCGGTGAAGAGCTCGGCGATCAGCGGGAAGAAGGTGCCCCAGAAGACGGTCGCGCAGAGCCCTACGAGCAGCAGGTTGTTGACGACGAAGACCGCCTCGCGCGATGCGAGCGAGTCGATCCGCTTCTGCGAGCGCAGGTCGTCGAGCCGGGAGACGATCAGTGCGGTCGAGCCGATCAGCACCACGGCAATCAGCCCGAGGATGTAGGGACCGACCGTGCTGTCGCCGAAGGCGTGGATCGACTGCAGCACGCCGGAGCGGACGAGGAAGGTGCCGAGCAGCGCCAGCGCGAAGGTGGCGACGATCAGGCAGGCGTTCCAGACCTTCAGCATGCTGCGCTTCTCCTGGACCATGATCGAGTGCAGGAAGGCGGTGCCGATCAGCCACGGCATCAGCGCCGCGTTCTCGACCGGGTCCCAGGCCCAGTAACCGCCCCAACCGAGCTCGGTGTATGACCAGCGGGCGCCGAGCAGCAGACCGAAGCCGAGCAGCGCCCAGGCGATCAGGGCGAAGCGCCGGGTGGCGCGGATCCAGGATGCGTCGAGCCGGCGGGTGACGAGAGCACCGATCGCAAAGGCGAAGGGGATCGTGAAGGCGACGTATCCCGAGTAGAGCATCGGCGGGTGGATCATCATGCTCGGGTGCTGCAGCAGCGGGTTGAGCCCGACCCCGTCGGCCGGCACCGGGCTGAGCGTCGAGAAGGGGTTGACGCCGCCGGCGAAGAGCATCAGGCCGGTGAAGAAGCTCGCCACGCCGGCCATCACCGCGGTCGCGTAGGGGACGATCTCGCGCAGCCTGTCGCGGGTCGCGTAGAGGGCCAGCGAGGAGGCGATCGATAGCACCCAGGCCCAGAGCAGCAGCGAGCCCTCCTGGCTCGACCACATCGCCGCCAGCTTGTAGAAGGCCGGTGTCTGGATCGAGGAGTGCTGCTGGACGATGCTGAAGGAGAAGTCGTCGTTGGCGAAGGCGATCTCGATCAGGGCGACGCAGAGCGTCAGCAACGCGCAGGTGGCGTAGACCGCGCGGCGCGAAGCGAGCACCCAGCGCCTATCGCCCTTGCGCGCGGCGAGCGCCGCGACCACCGCGAAGAGCGCGGCGAGGAAGGCGAGCGCCAGCGCGACGCCGCCGAGGCTAGCTGTCATTCGTGGTGAACTTCGACGGGCACTTGGTGACCAGAGTGTCGCGCTCGCCGACGAAGACCCCGTTCTCGACCTCGCCGGTGAGAACGATCTCGCGCCCACCGCGGAAGGGATCCGGGACGGTGCCGCTGTAGGTCACCGGGATGCTCTCACCACCTCCATCGCGGTCAGCGACTCGGAAGCGGAGGCCCTCTCCCTCTTGCTCGATCGAGCCCTGCACGACGCGGCCGGTCAGGTCGGCGCTGGTGCCGGGCGCAGCACCGAGCAGCTGCGATGGCTGCTTGGCCTCGGTCGAGGCGCTGAACGAGGTGTAGACGAGCGCCGCCGCCAGGAGGACGGCGACACCAAGGGCGACCACGAGCCGGATCTTCCGCTTGCGCTGTGGATCCACGAGCAGCGGATTATCGCAAGGTGCCCCGCCTAAGGAGAGTGCGTTCGCTGTTTGTCGGGCTATGGCTGACAAACAGCGAACGCAACTGGGAGAATCGGGCTATGGCCGATCCGGTACTGCTGATCACGGGGGCGAGCAGCGGCATCGGCGCTGCCACAGCGCGAGCCGCGGCCCCGACGCGCCGGCTGGTCCTCGCAGCGCGGCGGCTGGAGCCGATGCAGGAGCTCGCAGCCGAGCTCGGTGGCGAGGAGCGCGTCCTGGCGGTGCGCTGCGACGTGACCGAGTGGGAGCAGGTCGAGGCGATGGCCGCCGCCGCGCTCGGCCACTTCGGCCGCATCGACGCTGTCTTCGCCAACGCCGGATTCGGCGCCACTCGCGGCTTCCTCGAGGAGTCGGTCGAGCACTGGCGCTCGATGGTCCTGACCAATGTCTACGGAGTGGCGCTGACGATCCGCGCGACCCTTCCCCACCTGCTCGAGCGCGGCGACGGGCATTTTTTCATCACCAGCTCGGTGGCCGGACGCCGGGCCCTGCCCGGCTCGCTCTACTCAGCGACCAAGTGGGCAGCGACGGCGATCGGCGAGGCGCTGCGGGCAGAGCTGCGGCAGATGCACGAGAACCGCGACATCAAGGTCACCTTGATCGAGCCGGGCATGACCGACACGCCGTTCTTCGACAATCGTCCTGGCGATTGGGCGCTGCGCGACGAAGACATTGCCAAGGCGGTGCTCTTCGCCCTGGAACAGCGCCCCGGCGTCGACGTCAACGAGATCCTCATCCGGCCGACCAGCCAGCCAATCTGATCTGATCGGACGCCCTCGAGCGGGGAAATCGATCTGGACGGGCGCGACGGAGCTAGCGTTTGGGCGCGCCGCGCCCTTTTGCGCCTTTGCCTTTTTTCCGGCACGGCGTGCGCAGCTTCGGCCGCTGGTTCGATTTCTTGCCGTTATGGGCTTTGAACCTGGCGATGACTTTGTATTTGCGGGCGCAGAGGTTCCTCGAGTTGACGAGCAGGCCCCGTTTCTTCCCGCCCCTGACTGTGAGGATGAATTTCGAGACCGGCACGTCGGGCACCACGTCGAAGGTGGTGCGCAAGCGGCCTTTGACGCTGTCGATACGACCGGCGAGGGCGATGTCGACCTGGCCGTTCAACGCAGCGACCATGTCAGGCAGGAGGTTGTCGGACGAGCGCAGGTAGACCGGCCCTTTCAGGGGGCCGTCGAGCAGTGGGGTGAACGCTTCCGCGTAACCATAGATCGAGTCCTTCGGGCAATCGTGCGCGGCGAACTGGACCCGGGTGCAGACGTTCGAGAGGCTGCTCTGTTCGAGGATCAGCGGTTTGGGCAGCATCACCGCCGAACGGGCGATGTTGGCATCGTCCTCGCGGGCGAGCAGGACTGCGCGCAGCTTCGGGCTTTTCGCGCGCCGGGTGCCGCCGAAGACGCGCATGAAGAGTTTCGGTTGGAAGCCGAGTCCCTCGCAGCCGCCGAGTTTGTGGGGAGTCGAGACCGGGAGGGCACTGAAGGCGGCCGGGTCGAGCGGATTGGCGCCACCACCGCGCAGGGCGCCGCCGAAGGCCAGCTGCGAGCAGCTGGTTCCGTTGAGGGCGAATTTCGGCCGATCGACCTTGAGCGATACCGAGCGAATGTCGAGCAGCGCGCCGCCGAAGACGTGCGGGATCGGATCGGAGACGGCTCGGACCTGGGCCGTGGCGGGATCGACGAACAGTGACACCCTCACCACGACCGCACCGAAATCGAACGGACCGGCGGTGGCGGGAGTGATCACTGCCAAGGAGAGAGGGGCCCCCCGATAGGGCCCCGCGAGGAAAGCCTTGCCTTTTAGGTGGAACGGGCTGGGACCGCTTCCCGCGGCGACCGAGGCGCTGCCGACGAGGCTAGATCCTGGGCAGCTGGCGTTGGTCGCCTCGGCCTTCCCGCTGTTGACCACGGCGGCGGCGATCGTCGCCGCCGGGCAGTAGCGGACGCCGGCGAGCTTGGCGGTCAGACCGGGAGGCAGGTTGACGTCGACGCCCTTCAGCTCCTGGTTGCCGTCGGAGCGCCCAACGTCAACGGCGACCTGGGTATGACCAGCCGCTTTGTGGCTCGTCGTACGGGCCGCGAAGCTCGGGCCGAAGGGACGCTCGGCCATGGTTTTAGCGCAGGCGCCGCCGCCGGGGGCTGTGGTGAGGCCGAACGAATCTGCGGGTGCGGCCGGCGGATCCGTGGACGGACCGCCTGTCTGCCCCGGCGAGACCGAGCCGACGGCGGTCGACCACGGCGTCATCTGCGCCGTCGCCGTGTGCGGACCGCAGATCGGCGGGCTGGTCAGCGGCGCCCGCGGGCCGCCGTCGAACTTGAGGCGGAAGGAGTCGAACGGCACTTGCGGGTTCTCAGCGAAGGTCGTCCTCAGCTGGCCGGTCTGCGGATCGGCGCTGACGTTGCCGATTAGCCGCGCCGAGATCCCGTACCGGGTCGACCCGGCCTCGACGAAGATCCTGTAGGCCTGCCCCGACGCCGGATCGCGGCTGAGCTGCTCGCCGACGTAGACGTTGCCGGTCAGCGGGCCCTCGGGCAGGGGCGAGGTCGTAACCGAGACGGCGCCGACTTTCGAGGCCGCGGGACAGGCGACGGGGTTCCTCGTTCCCTTGCCGAACTGTTTGTCGGCGCATGACTGGAGGCCGTTTGCCGCGGACGGATTGAGCCCCATCCCCGCCGGCAGGCTCACCGTCGCGGTCCTCAGGTGGGAGGTTTCCTGGTCGGCGCCGCCGCTTTTGGTCTGGTGAGGCAGTTTGACCTCGACCGTGGCGCCGGAGGGCGAGTCGGTCACTGCGGTATTCGGGTCGGCCGAGATCGATGGTTTGAATGGGATGCTGTCGCATTTCTTGGGGGACGTTCCCGGTGGGATCCTCGACTCGAAGGGCGGACGCGCGTCCGCGGGGAACCGGTACCCGGGGTTTGCCTCCTCCGCAACCGAGCTGGCAAGCAGCCAGGTCGAGTAGACGCTCTGGAACGGCGCAACCGCCGGTCCCAAGCAGGTGCTGTGGGTGGTGATGAAGGTGCCATCTCCAGCGCGGCCGTTGAAGGCAAGCCGGTTTTTGAGGATGAGCCCCTGTTTGAGCACGCCGCCTAGATCTGGCGCCGGCGGCACGTGGATAGTAAATCCCTCGTGATAGTCCCCATCCCAGGCGACGTCAGCCTCCAGGAAGACGTCGTTGCCGACCAGTTCGAAGCCGAACAGCGCGGGCTCGCCGGCTTTCGGCACGAGGTTGTAGACGGTGGCGGGAGGCGCTTCGACGGGGACCCCGAGCGGCGCCGCCGTGACTTTGCTTTCGCCCACCTCCGACCCGGCGCAGTTGGCTGGGTTTTCTTCGAATTTCTCCAAAGGACATTGTTTGAGCGCGCCGGGGTTGACGCTAAGGCCCACGGGAAGATCGACGCGCACCGTCTTCAGTTCCCCAACCGGTTTTTCCAAGATTGCTTCGGTCGTGTGCTTGACGATGAACTGGGTGAAGCCTTTCGGCGGATGACCAGCCGCAGTTTCGAAGAAGAGGGGTGGCGTGGCAACCGAGCACTGCCCCGGCGGAGGCGGGTCTGCCGTGCAGGTGCCCGCTTGCCAGCCACTGTCGACTTTGGGGTTGTTCGGATCGCTGGGGGCAATGATGTCGGCCGTGCTCGCCCCCGCCACCGACGCCATGAGCCCGGCCGTCACTGCAACAGCCGTGGCCGCCGCGGAAATCCCCGCTCTGCGACCCATCCAAGTCTCCTTCCCAAAGCCCATATGATGATCTTACCCGCTTTTCGTGATTTAGACCATCATTTTTTGGTATCAATACCTAGAACTCGGTAGGCCCCAATCCCAAACGATGGAGGATCCTCATGAACTGGCAGCTTCTGGCCCGGGCAAATACCCACCCGCTGCGAATCTCAATCCTCGAGGTTCTAGGCATGGATGGGGGGCGCACGCTTTCCCCCAGCGATCTCAGCTACGAGCTGCGCATGCCGCTCAGCAACGTCAACTACCACGTCACCGAGCTGCTGCGGACAGGCCTCGTGGAGCTGGCAGGCGAACGCCCTGTGCGCGGCGCCACCGAGCACTTCTACCGCGAGGCGAAGAGCGTCGAGCGCCGCAGTAACCACTCCCACAACGGGCGGCGGCGGTCTGGAAAGAGGACGGGCCTCAGGCGGGCGGCTGCCGCTTCCCGCGGCTGAGGAGCTCAGCCGCGGGACCGTTGACGCTCAGGACGGAGGCGGTCCGTTTACACAGCGCTCGGTCGCATAAGGCGGGGCGCAAAAGGTCCGCGAGCGCCATCGGTCCGAGTATGCCTCGGCGAATTTCGCGAAAGCGTCGCGTTCCTCAGCCCTGCTGTCGACGCCGCGCGATATTCGTTCCTGCATTCTGACGCCCAGCATCTGCAGTTCAACCCGTTCGCGTACGTCGCGGCGCGAGTAGTGAGCTTCCCTGAGAAAGCGGTGATACTCAGCCCTGTTCTCGAAGCTCTGCTTGAGGAGCCGGGCCAGTTCGCGCGAAACCTGACGAGGTGAGACGGCGATCGCCATTTCAGCGGCTTGACCGCGAATCCAGACCGCGTCGAGCAGTTCCCCGAAGGCCGTCTTCTCCAGCCGCCGATAGGCCCGTCCTCCGCGTTTGGGCAGCCCCTCCCGGCCGGCGCCCGCCGCGGCCTGGACCAACGCTCGCTGCAGCTCGGCCTTGGTGATTCTTCCCAAACTCGGTCGCACAAAGGCGACGACCGCAATGGTGCCTTCCGGCAAATCCTCGGCGAGCGGCATGCCCCCAGCCCCAACCGCGGTCCCTCCCGCGAAGACGAAAGCGAAGAGCGCGGCCACCCCCATAGCCAGGCCGGTGCTGGGGGCTTTGGCCGCCTTTGTCAAAAGCGGACGACGGGTCTCGAACCCGCGACCTCGAGCTTGGGAAGCTCGCGCTCTACCAGCTGAGCTACGTCCGCAGCGGTCTGATTCTACGGCCGCAGAGAGGTTGCCGGAGGCGAGCGCGGACTAGAGTCGACACCGTGGGCGCGCGTTCCTTCCTAGCTTTCCTCGCGGTGCTGGCGGTCGTCGGACTGCTCGCCTTCGGCCTGCTCAGCAAGGGCGGGGCGCAGATCGCGGTCGGCGAGCCGGTTCCCGATCGTGCGCTGCCCGAGCTGCCGGGGCCTGGCAGCAGCTCGATCGCCATGCACCGCGGCGATTGGGTCCTGGTCAACCTCTGGGCATCGTGGTGCGAGCCTTGCCGCGAGGAGGCACCGGTCCTGGAGCGCTTCTACCGTCGCCAGCGCGACCGGGACGTGACCGTCGTCGGCATCGACGTACAGGACAACCGCGACGACGCGCTTGCCTTCCTGCGCAGTTACCCGACCACGTATCCGCAGCTGCGTTCGATCGGCGACGAGCGCAGCGATGCCTTTGGCTCGACCGGCGTGCCGGAGAACTTTCTCGTCGATCCGCACGGTCGGCTTGCGCTGATCTGGCGCGGTCCGGTTGACGACCGCTTCCTGCGCGAGCGGGTCGCTCCGCTGATCGAGGCCGGCGCCTGATGCCCCGCGCGCTGCTGCTTGCGCTCGGCCTGCTGCTCACCCTCCCGGTCGGGGCGGCTGCGGTGCCGCAGACCACCCTCAACGACGTCGAAGACGAGGTCATGTGCCCGATCTGCGGCACGCTGCTGGAGCTCTCCGACGCGCCCCAGGCTCAGCGCCAGCGCGCTTACATCGAGGGCCTGATTGCCGCGGGCAGGACCAAGGCCCAGATCAAGGACGCCCTCGTCACCCAGTACGGCCAAGAGGTCCTTGCCGTGCCCGAGGACTCCGGCTTCGAGCTCTCCGCCTACTTGGTGCCGGTGATCGCTTTCCTGATCGCGACAGCCGCGCTCGCCTTCGGCGTCCTGCGCTGGCGCCGCACAACCAAGCAGGAAGAGCGGGCGCCGCCCCCCGCCGCACCCCGGGGGGAGCAGGCCGAGCGGCTCGATGCAGACCTCTCCCGCTACGACCTCTAGCCAGCAGAGCCCTCAGCCGAGGAGGACGAGTCCGCTGGCCCGGATCGGCAGGCGCTTCGGCGTCTCCCCGCGCTCAGCACAGACCAGCGTCGCTCCGGCATGTTCGCTCAGCGCCAGCAGCGCGTCGGGATCTTCGTCGAGCGGGGGGCCGTCGATGACGAGCAGGTCGTAAGCGCGCCGCAGCTGCTCAATCGCCCGGTCGCAGCGGTCGGAGTCGAGCAGGGCGACTGGCGCCAGCTCCGCTTCCCCTCCGACGATGCAGACGAGCGGGTCGGTGGCGCCGCCCGAGGCCGGTCCCGCGAGCACCAGCGGCTGCAGGATCTCAGCTGCGGCAACCGAGTCGCTGAGGTGCTCGTGCAGGCCGGGGGCCGGCGAGAGACCGAGCGTGCCGGCAAGGGTGGGAGCTGCCAGGTCGCACTCGAGCAGGGCGACCCGCGAGCCCTCGGCGAGTGCCGCAGCGGCGATGCCAAGCGCCACCTCGGACTTTGCCGGGCCGCTGAGCAGCACGGCGCGCGCCTCGCCCAGCGTCTGCGCCAGCTCGGCATACGCCTTGAGCTCGGCGCGACCGAGCGCACCGAGCCTTGCCGAGGCCCCATTCGGGGCGGGGATCTCAGCGACGACCGGGGTCTGTTTCCGGCGGCGCAGCATCACATCCGCTCCGGGCTCGAGATGCCAAGCAGTCCAAGCGAGCGGGCGATCGTGCGCTTGGTCAACAGGGAAAGCGCCAATCGCGAACCCTCAACGCCCTCGCCCTCGGCGCCGAGGACCTGGCAGTCGCGGTAGAAGCCGTGGAAGTCGGCGGCAACCGCCGTCGAGTAGGTGCAGAGCCGGTGCGGAGCCCGTCGCTCGGCGGCCTCGCGAACCTCTGCGGGAAACTCCAACAGGCGCTTGACCAGCTCGCGCTCGGTTGGCTCGAGCGGCGTGTCGGGGGTGTCGGCACCGGCGCCGGCGGCAATCTGCTCAGGGTCTCCCCCGGCCTTGCGCAGGATACTGGCGATGCGGGCGTGCGCATATTGCACGTAGTAGACGGGGTTGTCGTTCGACTGGCGGCGGGCCAGCTCGAGGTCGAGGTCGACTTCGGTGTCGTGGCTGCGCCAGAGCATGAACCAGCGAGTGGCGTCGGCGCCGATGTCGTCGAGCAGCTCGTCGAGGCCGACGAAGTCACCGCTGCGCTTGGACATCTGCGCTCGCTCCCCGCTCTCGACGATGTGCACGAGGCGCATTATCTGCGCCTCGAATAGATCGGGGTCGGCTCCCAGTCCGGCAATCGCCGCCCGCAGTCGCGCGACGTAGCCATGATGGTCGGCGCCAAGGACGTCGATCAGCCGGTTAAAGCCTCGCTCGAGCTTGTCCCAGTGGTAAGCGACGTCGGCCGCCAGGTAGGTCGGCTCGCCGTTGGCGCGGATCAGCACCCGGTCCTTGTCGTCTCCGAAGCTGGTCGTGCGCAGCCAGAGCGCTCCTTCGCTGCGGTAGGTGTGCTCTTCGCGCTCGAGCTGGGCGAGAGCTTCGTCGACCTCCCCGCGACTGTAGAGGTCGCGCTCCGATAGCCAGTTGTCGAAACGCACGCCGAAGCGGTCGAGTGTGGCACGCACGCTCGCGAGCACCAGCTCGACCCCCCGGCGGCCGACCGCGTCGAGGTCATCGGGGTCGATTCCCTCGGCGGCGATCTGCTCGCCCAGCTCGCTGACGTAGGCGCCTTCATAGCCGTCCTCGGGTAGATCGGCGCCGCGCATGCGGGCGGCGATCGAGGCAGAGAAGCGCTCGATCTGCCCACCGGCATCGTTGACGTAGAACTCGCGCTCCACCTCGTGCCCGATCGCCTCGAGCAGGCGGACGAGGGAATCGCCGTAGGCGGCGTGCCGGCCGCCCCCCACGTGCAGCGGCCCGGTCGGGTTGGCCGAGACAAACTCGACCAGCACTCGCTCGGGCGCCTCGCTCGTCTCCGGTCCCAGCCGCTCACCCGCCGCGGCCAAGCTGGCCATCGCCCGCCGATACCAGCCATCGGCGAGGAACAGATTGACGAACCCGGGACCGGCCACCTCGACCCGCTCGATCGTGTCTGGGCCGAGCTGCTTGCTCAACTCGGTTGCGAGACGAGCGGCGACGTCCGGCGGGCTCTGACCCAGTGGCGCCGCCAGCAGCATCGCCGCGTTGGAGCTGTAGTCGCCCAGGTCGGACTTCGGGGGGCGCTCAAGGGAGAACTCCGGGCCGCTCGGCTCGCCACCGCGCAGCGTGCGAGCGGCGCGGTCTATGGCCGAATGCAGCTCGGCGATCGGATCGCTGGTCGCCATCGTCGCGCCCATCGTATGGAGGGGCGGCGGTCGAGGTGCTTCTCCCTTGCCGAGCCTGCACCTGAGTACGCTGGCCGGCGTGAGGGTCGCCGTGATCACCGACGTGCACGCCAACCTGCCGGCGCTCGAGGCAGTTCTCGACGCCAGCGAGTCGGCCGGCGCCGAGCAGATCTGGTGCCTCGGCGACGTGGTCGGCTACGGAGTCGAGCCGGACGCCTGCGTCGACCTGGTCCGTGAGCGCTGCGATGTCTGCCTGGTGGGCAATCACGACATCGCCGTGCTCGGTGGTCTTGACATCGCTTCCTTCTCGGAGGCAGCGGCCGTCGCCGTCGAGTGGACGCGCGGCAACGTCGCCGAGCGGACGCTCGAGTTCCTGCGCGAGCTGAAGCCGCAGGTCAACACTTGCGGTTTCGGCCTCTTCCACGCCTCCCCACGCGACCCGGTATGGGAGTACGTGCTCTCCAGCGATCAAGCCGAGACGGCGATGGACTCGCACCCCGAGCGTGTTGCGCTGATCGGCCACTCCCATGTGGCGCTCTTCTTCCACCGCCCCGGAGAAGGCAACACGAGCGAGACGCGCGGGGCCCAGGCGAGCGACGGCGCGCTGCTCGACCTGGGCGAAGGCGAGTGGCTGGTCAATCCGGGCAGCGTCGGGCAGCCGCGCGACGGCGACCCCCGTGCCGCCTGGCTGGAGCTGGACACCGAGGCACAGACGGCGCGCTTTCACCGGGTCGCCTACGACATCGAACGGGCGGCAGCCCCGATCGCCGACGCCGGCCTGCCCAGCCGCCTCGCCAACCGCCTCTACACTGGCCAGTGACGCTCAATTGCAGGGAAAATCCGCCCCAGGGGACGTTCTCTAGACTCGCACGGATGCGTCGACCCGCAGCATTCGCGCTGGCCCTCGCCCTGGGAGCGCTGACCGCTGTCGGCCTTGCCTCCTGCGGCGGCGAGGACGCCAAGCTCCTGCCCGGCTCGACCGCGCAGGAGATCACCGAAAACCTCAACACGGTCGAGCAGCTGGCGAGCGAAGGTGAATGCGAAGGGGCTGCCGAAGCTGCCGAAGAGGTCAGCGTCCAGGTCGAATCGCTGCAGGGTGTGGATCCGAAGCTCGAGCAGGCTCTGCAGCAGGGCGTCGCGCGGCTGGCCGAAGTGGTCACCACCTGTGAAGAAACGACAACCGAAGCGATCGAGCCGGACACGGAAGAGACGATGACCGAGCGCACCGAACCCCCCGGTCAGGAAAAGAAGGCCGAAAAGGAACGCGAAAAGGAAGAAAAGCAAGCGGAAAAGGAAGCAGACCTGCCACCGACGACCCCCACCGAAACCACTCCGGCCGAACCGCCGACGAGCCCCCCGCCGAGCGAAGACGGAGGGACCGGCACACCCGGCGGGATCGCTCCCAGCGAACCGGCTGCTCCCGGAGAAGAATGATGGCTTCCGGAATCCTCTCTGGCCGTTATGAGATCGGCGATCGGCTCGGCTCCGGCGGGATGTCGAGCGTCCACATGGCAACCGACCTGACGCTCGAGCGCACCGTCGCGGTGAAGATCCTCGCCGAGCACCTCTCCGACGACGAGCGCTTCGTCGCTCGCTTCCGCCGCGAGGCCCTGGCAGTGGCGAAACTGATCCATCCGAACATCGTCCAGGTCTACGACACAGGCATCGACGAAGGTCGCCATTACATCGTCATGGAGTACGTGCAGGGCCGCTCAGGAGCGCAGATCCTCCAGCAACAGGGGCCGCTCGATGCGACGAAGACCGCCGAGATCGGGGCCCAGGCCTGCGCCGGTCTCGACTATGCCCACCGGCGGGGCATCATCCACCGCGACGTCAAGCCCGGCAACCTGATGGTGGTCGGCGGTCCGGTGGGTGGCGGCGAGATGACCATCAAGCTGGCCGACTTCGGCATCGCGCGAGCAGCCGAACAGACCCGCATCACCCAGGTCGGCTCGGTGGTCGGCACGGCCGCCTACCTTTCTCCCGAGCAGGTGCGCGGCGAGGAGGCGACGCCGGCAACCGACGTTTACGCGCTGGGCGTCGTCCTCTACCAGTTCCTCACCGGCCGCTTGCCCTACGAGGGCTCGAGCCTCGCCGAGCTGGCGGTGCGCCAGCAAAACGAGCGCCCGCTGCCGCCCAGCACCTACAACGACGATGTGCCCGAGACGCTCGGGGCGGCGGTGCTGCGAGCTCTCGAGGGCGATCCCGACCGCCGTTATGCCAGCGCCAGCGAGCTGGCCGGCGGACTCGAGCTCGGTATGCAGGGCGAGGACGTGACCCTGCCGGAGGGCGAGAGCACGGCCGCGACGCGCGTCTTGGGCGACGGCGAGACCAAGACCCGCCGGCTCGACCGCACCGCCCAGACCGAGTACCGGCCAGCCCCCTCGCCGAGTAGGCGCCCCGTGCGCCACCCAGCCGCTCCTCCCTCCGCCCCCCCGCCCTCGGCGCCGCCACGAAGGCGCAGCGCCTTCTCCCGCTTCGCCCGCTTCGTAATGGCGCTGGTCGCCCTCGTCCTGATCGCAGCTGCCGTCGCCGCAGCTGTTATCTACGCCACAGACCAGGCCAGCGGAGTCCGAGCGACGGAAGTCGCCGGCAACACAATCGATCGGGTAGTGGACGAACTCAAGGACCTGGTCAAGAAGAACACCGAGTGACGCCTTGGCGAGCGGGTCCTGTCAGCGAGAGGCGTCCCACGGCGTCCTTCCTTCCTCGACGTGGCTGGCATAGGCCGAGAAGCAACCGGCTGCTATAGCGGCACGGGCGCCCTTCATCAGCTCTTGCAGGTAGGTGAGGTTGTGCAGGCAGAGAAGGCGGACGGCGGTCAGCTCCTCGGCGCGGGAGAGGTAGCTGAGGTAGTCGCGATCGTGGTTCTGGCAGGCCGGGCAAGGGCAGCCGTCGGCGATTGGATCGCGATCGCCCTCGTGACCCGCTTTGCGCAGGTCGAGGCGGAAGCGGTTCTGGGGATCGGGGACCAAGACGACGCCGTGGCGGGCAAGCCGTGTCGGCACGGCGCAGTCGAAGACGTCGAGGCCGAGTGCGACGCCGGCCAGCAGGTCGTCGACCTCGCCGATGCCGAGTAGGTGCTTGGGCGCCGCTTCGGGCAGCAGCGGCGCGGTCATCGCCAGCACCTCGCGCATCTCGTCCTTGTCGCGGCCCAGTGTTCCGCCAATCGCCACGCCGTCGACGCCAGCAGCGCTCACATAATCGGCAGATTCGCGGCGCAGGTCCTCGTGGACCCCGCCCTGGACGATGCCGAACACGGCCTGCCGCTCCGGTCCCTCGCGCTCGTGCCAGGCGAGGCAGCGATCGAGCCAGCGGTGCGTGCGCTCGGTCGAGCGCGCCGTGTACTCGCGGTCGGCGTGGAACGGCGTGCACTCGTCGAAGACCAGCGCGATGTCCGAACCCAGCGCCGCCTGCACCTGCATCGAGACCTCTGGCGAGATGAACAACGACGCCCCGTCCCGGTAAGACCGGAACCGCACCCCCTCCTCGCCGATCGAGACCACCGACCCATGCTCGCCACCTTTCCTGCCGCTGCCCTTGATCTCGTTGGCGACCCCGCCATGCGCCAACGAGAAGACCTGGAACCCGCCCGAGTCCGTGATCAACGCCCGCTCCCAGCCCATGAACCCATGCAGCCCACCAGCGGCGGCGATCCTGTCTTGCCCCGGAGACACAAACAGGTGGTAGGTGTTGCCAAGCACCATCTCGTAGCCGAGGCCGGCCACCTCGCGAGCCTCGAGGCCGCGCACAGTTCCCTTGGTCGCCAGGGGGATGAAGGCGGGGGTCCGAACCTCACCATGCGCGGTGTGGAGAACGCCGGTCCGAGCCGCGCCGTCCCGCGCCCCGATCTCGAAGCTGAGCCTGTTCCCGTCGATCCTCATCGCCGTGCGATCGATTTTGCACACCAGAGTGTGCTCAATGCATCGAACGGCGGTGCATCTACGCCTGGGAGACGATTAGGGAGCGACCGGTCATCGCACCGGGCTGCGGGATGCCGAGCAGCTCGAGCGCGGTCGGGGCGACGTCGGCGAGGATGCCTCCGTTGCGCAACTCGAGCCCCTCCGCGGTAACGATGAGCGGCACCGGGTTCAGGGAGTGCGCGGTGTTGGGCGAGCCGTCCGGCTCGAGCATGTGGTCGCAATTGCCGTGATCGGCGGTGACGATGCAGGCGCCCTCCTTTGCAGTCACCGCCTCGACCACGTCGCCGAGACACCCGTCGACCTCTTCGACGGCCGCAACGGCCGCGGGGATGACGCCGGTGTGACCGACCATGTCGGGGTTGGCGAAGTTGATGATCCCGAAGCGGTAGTCGCCCTCGCTCCAGTGCCCGACGAAGGCGTCGGCGGCAGCGCCAGCGCTCATCTCGGGCTTATGGTCGTAGGTGGGGACGTCGCGCGGCGAGCCGACCAGATGGCGCTCTTCTCCCTCCAGCTCCTGCTCGCGGCCGCCGTTGAAGAAGTACGTGACGTGGGCGTACTTCTCGGTCTCGGCGACGTGCAGCTGCCTACCACCCGCCGCGCCGATCGTCTCAGCCAGGGTCGTCTGCGGCCGCTCCTCGGGGAAGGCGACCCGGTAGGGCCAGCCCTTGCGGTACTCGGTCATCGTCGTCAGATCGAGCAAGGGGCCGCCGGATCGCGAGAGCTCGTCGAAGCTCGGCTCGGCCAGCGCGCGGGTCAACTGCCGCGCCCGGTCGGGGCGGAAGTTGATGAAGAGGGCGATGTCGCCGGTCGTGGCACCGTCGTAGTCACCGATCACCGTCGGCTTGACGAACTCGTCCGTCTCACCGCGCTCGTAGGAGGCGGCGATCGCCTCCTCGGCGCTCGCCGCGCGCAGTCCCTGCGCGTGGACGATCGCGTCGTAGGCGAGCTTGGTCCGCTCCCAGCGCGTGTCGCGGTCCATCGCGTAGTAGCGACCGCTGACCGTGGCGATACGACCGGCTTGCCGAAGCCACCGCTCCAGCTCGGTCAGGTAGCCGCGGCCGCCGTGCGGCAAGGTGTCGCGGCCGTCGGTGAAGGCGTGGAAGACGACGTCGGGAACGCCCTCCTGAGAGGCAAGCTCGATCGTCGCCTCGATGTGCTCCCAGCCGGAATGCACGCCGCCGTCGGAGACGAGGCCGAGCAGGTGCAGCCGCCCGCGCGGGCTGCGCCGGGCGCGATCGCAGGCAGCGAGCAACGCCGCGTTCTCGAAGAAGCTGCCGTCGGCGATCGCGTCGTCGATCCGCGCCAGGTCCTGCTTGACGATCGCCCCGGCGCCGAGGTTGAGGTGACCGACCTCGGAGTTGCCCATCTGCCCGTCGGGCAGGCCGACGTCGCGGCCCTGGGCAGAGAGCTGTGCGTGGGGAAAGTCGGCCCAGAGGCGATCGAACACAGGCGTCTTGGCTAGAGAGATCGCGTTGCCCGGGCCAGGCTCGGCCAGCCCCCAGCCGTCGAGGATGACCAACGCCAGAGAGGGGACAGTGGGATTCATGGTGCGACCCCTGGGGCCGTCATGCGGCCTTGACGATCGCCGCGAAGTCATCGGGATCCAGGCTGGCGCCGCCGACGAGGGCGCCGTCGATGTCAGGCTGCCCGATCAGCTCTGCGGCGTTGTCGGGCTTGACCGAGCCGCCATAGAGGATGCGCACGGCATCGGCAGCGGCGCCGCGCACCCGCAGCAGGTCGCGGATGTAGGCGCATGCCTCCTGGGCCTGCTCGGGGGTGGCGGTTCGCCCCGTGCCGATCGCCCAGATCGGCTCGTAGGCGATCACCACCTCGCTCAGCCTGCCGCCCTCGACCGCGGAGAGGTCCGCCTGAAGCTGGCGCTCGAGCACCGCCTCGGTCTGACCGCCGTCGTGAGCCTCCTCGGTCTCACCGATGCAGAGGATCGGCTCCAACCCGGCGGCGAGGGCGGCGGGCACCTTGCGCGCCAGCGCCTCGTCGGTCTCGCCGAAGAGCTCGCGCCGCTCGGAGTGACCGAGGACGACGGCTTCGACGTCGAGCTCGACCAGCATCGGCGCCGAGACCTCTCCGGTGAAGGCGCCCGAATCCTCCTCGTGCATGTTCTGGGCGGCCACCTTGACGGCGGTGCCATAGCGCCGCTCGACCACCGCGCTCAGGGCCGAGAACGGCGGGCAGATGACGACGTCGCTCTGCGTCGCCGCGATCTGCGGCAGCAGCGCGTCGACGAACTCGCTCGCCTCGGCAACGGTCTTGTGCATCTTCCAGTTGGCAGCGATGTAGGGGGTGCGCTCAGGCATCGCGCAAAGCCTCCACCCCGGGCAGCTTCTTCCCCTCCAGCAGCTCCAACGATGCTCCTCCTCCGGTCGATAGCCAGTCCACCTCGTCGGCGAGCCCGAACTGCTGCAGCGCCGCCACCGAGTCGCCGCCGCCGACCACCGTCGTGCCCGGCGCCGCGGCAACGGCCTCGGCCACGGTGCGGGTGCCGGCGGCGAACGGGGGCAACTCGAAGGCGCCCATCGGTCCGTTCCAGAGCGCGGTCCCGGCCGCGGCGATTGCCTCGGCATAGGCCGCAGCGCTGCGCGGGCCGATATCGAGCCCCATCCAGCCGTCGGGCACCTCGACCCCATCGATCGCGCCCGGCTCGGCGTCGGCGGCGAAGCGCTCGCCCAGCAGGAGATCGACCGGCAGGCGCAGCTCGCACTCGGAGGTCTCGGCTCGGCGCAGAGCTTGCTCAGCCAACTTCACCCCGCTCTCCTCGACCAGCGAGCTACCGGTGGAAATCCCTTGAGCTCGAAGGAAGCTGAAGCACATTGCGCCGCCGATCAGGATCTCGTCGGCGACTTCGAGGAAGCGATCGATGACACCGACCTTGTCGCTCACCTTGGCGCCGCCGAGCACGACGACCAGGGGCCGGTGCGGGGACTCAACGACGCGTGTCAGCTCGGTCACCTCCCGCTCGAGCAGCAGGCCCGCGTAGCCGGGCAGCATGGCGGCCACCCCGGCAGTGCTGGCATGGGCGCGGTGGGCAGCGCCGAAGGCGTCGTTGACGTAGAGATCGGCCAGCCTGACGAGCGCTTTGGCCAGCACCGGGTCGTCGTCGGTCTCGCCTGGCTCGAAGCGGACGTTCTCGAGCAGCATCACCTCGCCGGGCTCGAGCTCCACCGCCAGCGCCTCGACCTCCTCGCCGACCACGGCCGGCGCCTGTATGACCTCGGTCTCGATCAGCTCGGCGAGGCGCTCGCCGACCGGTCGCATCGACAGCGCCGGGTCGACCTTGCCCCCGGGGCGGCCGAGGTGCGAGACGAGGATCAGCGCGGCGCCCCGCTCGCGCAGCAGCTCGATCGTCGGCAATGCCGCCCCGATCCGCGTGTCGTCGGCAACCCGTCCCCCATCGAGCGGCACGTTGAAGTCAACTCGGACGAGGACGCGCTTGCCGGCGACGTCGGCGTCGCGGACGCTTGCCTTGCCGAAGCTCACAGCGCCCTCACGGGCCCGCTCAGAGGACCTTGCCGGCCAGCTCGACGCAGCGGTTCGAGTAGCCCCACTCGTTGTCGTACCAGGAGACCGCCTTGACCAGCCGACCGTCGCCGATCGTCATCGTCTGGCCGGCGTCGAAGATCGACGAGTGCGGGTCGCCGACGATGTCGGTGGAGACGATCGGGTCCTCGGCGTAGGAGAGGATGCCCTTCAGCGGGCCGTCCGCAGCCTGCTTCACCGCGGCATTCACCTGGTCGACCTCGACCGGGTTCGGCGTTGTGAAGACGAGGTCGACGACCGAGCCGGTCGCCACCGGGGCCCGCATCGCAAAGCCGTTCAGCCTGCCGTTCAGCTCCGGCAGGACGAGGCCGACAGCCTTGGCGGCGCCGGTCGTCGTCGGGATCAGGTTGAGCGCCGCGGCGCGCGCCCGCCGCAGGTCCTTGTGCGGCATGTCCTGCAGGCGCTGGTCGGCGGTGTAGGCGTGGATCGTCGTCATCAATCCCGACTCGATGCCGAAGGAGTCGTTCAGCACCTTGGCCAGCGGAGCCAGGCAGTTGGTCGTACAGGAGGCGTTGGAGATGATCTCGTGCTGATCGCGGTCGTAGTCGCTGTCGAAATTGACGCCGAGCGCGACGGTCACGTCCGGCTCCTTGGCCGGGGCGGAGATGATCACCTTCTTGGCGCCAGCCGAGAGGTGCTTGGCGGCGTCGTCGCGGGCGGTGAAGAAGCCGGTCGACTCGATCACGACGTCGGCGCCGAGGTCGCCCCAGGGCAGCGCCGCGGGATCACGCTCGGAGAGCACCTTGAGCGGCTTGCCGTCGACCGAGATCTCCTCGCCGCTGACCGTGACCTCGCCAGGAAAGCGACCGAGGATCGAGTCGTACTTGAGCAGGTGGGCGAGCGTCGCCGGATCGGTGAGGTCGTTGACCGCGACGAACTCTAGATCGGCCCCTGCCGCGTGCGCCGCCCGGAAGACGTTGCGCCCGATCCGCCCAAAGCCGTTGATTCCGACCTTCACAGCCATGCCTCAAATCCTCCTGGTTGTCGGGGTCCTAGTCGGACCCGATCGTGATCTCTATCTCGTACCCGTCGGGATCCTTGAGAAAAGCCGAGTATGAGCCGGAGCCGTAGGAACGGCGGTCGCCCGGATCCGAGACGCTGACCCCGCCGGCGCCGACGCCGGCCTCCCAGGCGGCCTTGACGGCGACGATTCCCAGCCCTGAGAAGCTGATCAGGCCGAAGCCGGCTTGGGGGTCGTGGTGAGCTGAGATGAAGAAGACCGGTTTGGCGATCCCCCAGCCGATCGTCTCGTCCTCCTCGAAATGACGCCGCCAGCCCAACGGCGCGAGCAGCGCGTCGTAGAACGACGCGCTCCGCTCAAGGTCCGAAACCTCCAGGAGAACGTGGTGCAGCATTGGGCCGAGAGGCTATATGGGCGAGCGGATCAGCCGCCGCGCGGGGTCCAGCGGAAGTAGCGGATAGCGAGCAGCAGCCCGCCGATGCCCCAAAGCCCGACGACCGCGAGGTTGTCCCATTGCAGCCCGGCGCCGCTGCCGGCCTCGTAGACGTCGAAGAAGGCCTCGAAGAAGTGGCGGATTGGGAAGAGGTCGGCGAAATGGATGACGCCGCTGGGCAACTGGTCGTCGGGGATGAAGACCCCGGAGAGGAAGTAGAGCGGCAGCAGCAGGGCATTGACGATCGGCGCCGCGGCGTCCTGGGAGGGGATCGCCGCGGTAAGGGCGATGCCGAGGCAGCAGAAGGTGGCGGCGCCAATCAGCAAGGTGACGACCACCTGGGGCAGCTCGCCCCAGGGGATGTCGACGCCGTAGAAAGCACGGCCGATCGCGGCAATCAGCGCCAGCATCAGCAGCGCCACGACGGCCGAGTTACCGACTCGCCCGGCGATGAAGACCCAGGCCGGCATCGGTGTGCCGCGACCCCGCTTCAGCCGGCCGTCCTCACGGGCAATCACGAGTGACATCGCCAGCGATTGCATCGTCGCCGAAATCACCGCAAGGGTGATGATCGCCGGCACGTAGTAGGCGGTGGTCTCGATCCCACCGCGGACCTCGACCTTCTGGTCGCCGAACACCGTCGCGAAGATCAGCAGCAGGATCACCGGGAAGGCAACGGTGAAGAAGACCGAGGCAGGATTGCGCCAGAAGACCTTCTGGTCATAGCGGAACTGGTGCAGAACTAGTGC
>DATNHC010000033.1:0-13451 GCA_035605155.1 Solirubrobacterales bacterium | reverse complement strand
CTATCTGGTGCTGGCTGCGATCGACGTCTATTTGACGCGCCGCCGCGACGGCCGCACGGCCGCTTCGCAGAGTTCGCCGGCCGGGAGGGCAGCTCAGGGGGGTCTCTACATGGCGCTCTTGGTGGCGATCGGGATCGGCCTCCACAACCTCGGCGAGGGCCTGGCGATCGGCTCTGCCTACGCAACGGGCGCGCTTGCCCTCGGCGCCTTTCTCGTCGTCGGCTTCGCGATCCACAACACGACCGAGGGCCTGGCGATCGTCGCGCCGCTGCGCGACGGGGCCGGGCCGAGCGCCAGGGCGCGCTTCGGGCACCTTGTGACGCTGGGGCTGATAGCCGGCGCCCCGGCGGTGCTCGGCGCCTGGATCGGCGCGGCGGCCTTTAATCCCAGCCTGGCGGCGCTGCTCTTCGGCGTCGGGGTGGGCGCGATCGCCAGGGTGATCGTGCAGATCGCGCCCTCGATGCGCGACGGCGAAGGCCACCTCCTGCACCCGCTCTCGGTTACCGGGATGCTGGCCGGCATCGCCCTGCTCTACGTGACCGGTCTGCTGGTCTCGGTCTGATGGCGACCGTGGGCGACAACGCGCGGCGGATGCCGGGAACCGAGGCGATCGAGGACTACGCGAAGGCGATCTACTCGCTCTCGAGCAAGCGTCCCGGTCCGGTCGCCAACGGCGAGCTTGCTCAGCGGCTTGGCGTCACGCCGGCGACGGCAACCTCGATGCTGAAGCGGCTCGACGACCTCGGTTTGGTCGACTACCTGCCGTACAAGGGAGCGACCCTTACTCCCGCCGGCGAGAAGGTGGCGCTCGAGGTCATCCGCCATCACCGCCTGCTCGAGGCCTACCTCTCGGAGGCGCTGGGCATGCCGGACGATCGCGTGCACGAGGAGGCCGAGGTGCTCGAGCACTACATCTCCGAGGACCTCGAGCTGTTGATTGCGGCGAAGCTGGGGGAGCCGAGCCACGATCCGCATGGGACGCCGATTCCCGGGCCGGATTTGTTGCCGCCTGCTGATTAGCTCGGGGCGGGGATGGTCGGTCAGGGGTCGTGTCCAGGCGCTGCCTTTTTCGCCGGGCGCGTTGTGGCTCTCGCTGAGGAGTCAGTGCGAAAAAGAGACCGCCGCGCACAGGCGTGGCACCCGCACGCCCTCTCAGGAACGGCTCTGCAGCAGCCCCTCCACTAGGTCCGGGAGTTCGCGGGACATGCGGGAGCGGGGAACGACGAGATCGATACGGGCAGCCTCTGCAGCTTGCTTGGTGTTGACGTCTACGTGGGAGTAGAAGCCGAGGGCGGGGACGGGGGTTGCTGCTATGGCATCTATGTCGGCGCTGTCGAGGTCGCAGACGATTGCGTCGGCTTTAAGGGGGTCGGGCAGGGTGGGGGTGACGGAGACTGCGTGACCCGCTGCGCGGAGGCTCTCCTGAACGCGGCTGGCCAGCATCAGGTCGGTGACGATGGCGACGATCTTCGCCACTAGAGCGAGCGGCGCTTGCGGAACTCTTCGCGAACGCTCTCCGGGCGGCCCCACATCGGGATGACCTCAGCGCGGCCCTCGCGCACCTCGCGCAATTGCATCTCGCCGCTGACGCCGTCGGTGTCGAGCTTCGCCAGCACCCCCTTGACCGTCTCCGCGGCGGCCGCGTGGCCGAAGTTGTGAGCGACGATCAATCGCCAATCCCACTCCGCCCGCGAGTAGGGCTGGGCGTTGATCTGACTGAGGGCGACCGCGGTGTCGAGGTAGCGGCTCTCCTCGTCGATGCGCAGGTCGAGCTCGAGGTCGGTCCAGTCCGGCGGCATCGAGTCCAGCACCTGCTGGAAGTCGGCGGCGAGGCTCACGGCGCCAAGCCTAGCTCGAAGGCTGCGCGCACATCGAGGGGGCGCTCGAGCAGGCCGTGTTCTAGATCCCAGCGCGCCCAGGCACGCAGGGTGTCGGGGTCGAAGGGGACGGGATGGAGATCGGGCAGCAGGGCGTCGAGCTGGGCCTGCTGGTCGGCGCGTTCGAGGTTGGGCACGGCGGTGAGCAGGACGTCGAGGGCGCGCCGCGGATCGCGCACTGTGAGCGCGTAGCCGCGGCTGGTGGCTTCGACGAGCGAGCGCACGAGCTCCGGATTGCGCTCGATCATGCGGCGCGAGGCGACGAGGACCAGCTCGGGATAGGGCGGGGCGCCGTACTCGTCGACCTTGAAGATGCGGATCGGGACATCCTGGCGGCGCAGCGCCACCCCCTCCGCGTTCCAGAAGCCGGTGGCGGCATCGACCTTGCCGGCGGCCAGGGCGGAGACGGCGTTGAAGCCAATCGTCACCCGCTTCACCGCATTCGGGTCGCCGCCGTCGGCGCTGACCTCGGAGTCGACCACGGCTTCGTCGGAGGGCAGGCCGGTGACGCCCACGGTGTGCCCCTGCAGGTCGCGAGGCCGGCTGACGCCGTCTCCGGCACGGGCGATCACCGCCGCCAGCGGCCGCTGCACAAGCGGCATCGTGCCGACCAGGTCGAGGCCACGCTCACGGGCGATACCGAGGTCGTGGATGTCGAGGATCGCGAACTCGACGCGATCTGCGGCGAGCAGCTTCGGGGCGTCGCTCGATTCGCCGGGCTGGCGGATCGACAGGTCGATTCCCGCATCCCTGTAGAAGCCTTCCTCCTCTGCCGCGTAGATGCCGGCATGGACCGCGTTGGGGACGAAATCGAGCACCAGCGTCGCGCCTTGCGGCGCGCCCGGTTCAGCACCGCTCCCGCCGCAGCCGGCCGCGCCGGCGAGCAGCAGGGCGGCCGCCAGCAGCGCGACAACCCTTGACATTGGTGGGGAACCTTAATCGTTCGCTCAGTATGGGTAGACTGGCGCCCGCCCAGTCGAATTCGGGAGCTAGGAGGAGAGAGTGCAGGAACGAGGACTTGCGGCATATCTTGCTGAGCTGATCGGCACCTTTCTGCTGGTGTTCTTCGTCACCAGCGTGGTGGTGCTATTCGTCTCCACGGGCGAACAGGCGAGCTTCGGCTCCGACTTCGCCGTCATCGGTCTCGTCCACGCCTTTCTGCTCTTCGGCCTGATCGTCATGTTCGGCGTGGTCAGCGGCGGGCACTTCAATCCGGCGGTGACGCTGGCGGCCTGGGCGATCAAACGGATCTCCAACGTCGACGCGCTGATCTACATGATCGTCCAGCTCATTGGCGGCGTGCTCGGCGCCCTGCTCTGCAAGGGGCTGCTGCTCGACGAGGGGCGCGCCACCGACTACGGCGCGGCGACCGTGAGCGGCATCCTCGGCGGCAATTTTCAGGGGGCGATCATCGAGGCGATCGGCACCTTCTGCCTGGTGCTCGTCATCCTCGCTGCGGTCTTCTCGCGCAAGAGCTTCAAGGAGTGGGCGCCGCTGGCGATCGGCACCACGCTGGGCTTCATCGTCATGGTCGGCGGACCGCTCGACGGCGGCTCCTTCAATCCGGCCCGCTGGTTCGGCCCGGCGCTGGTCAGCAGCGAGTGGGGCGACGTCTGGCCGTACCTGGCCGGCCCGATCGTCGGCTCGCTGCTTGCCGCGGGCGTTTTCCGCTTCGTGCTCGAGGCGGCCAAGCTGCCGCCGACGGAGCCGGCCGAGCCGGTCAGGCCCCCGGTGCCGAAGTACTCCGAGGGCGCTCGCTGATTCCGATTCGACCTGCTTGACCGCCGGGCCGACCTTGTGCCGGCCCGGCGTCTTCTTGCAGTAGCTTGGCTGCGTGCGGCGCGTCACCTTCTCGCGGAACTACACGCTCTCCCTCTCGCGCACCTGCCAGTGCTACTGCAAGTACTGCGCCTTCGCGACTCACCAGGCGCATATTCGCTCTCCCGAGGAGGTCGAGAGGCTCCTTGACGAGGCGCTAAAGCGCAACGCGAAGGAGCTGTTGGTCCTCACCGGTGAGCGGCCCGAGATCAACCCCGTGGTCGCCGCCAAGCTCGCCGAGTGGGGCCACGACGACTTCACCTCCTATGTCGTCTGGAGCTGCGAACGCGCGCTTGAGCGGGGGATGCTTCCCCACACGAATATCGGCGTGCTGGACCATGCCGACCTTTCCCGCCTTCGCGAGATAACCGCCTCTCAAGGCTTGATGCTCGAGTCGGTCTCCGAGCGCTTGATGGACACGGTTCACGCCGGCTCCCCAACCAAGCATCCTGCTCAGCGCCTGGCGACCATCGAAGCTGCCGGTGAGCTGAAAATCCCGTTTACGAGCGGCATCCTCGTTGGCATCGGGGAGACAGAGGACGAGCAGGTCGCCTCGCTTGAAGCGCTGGCTGGGCTGCACGATCGCTACGGTCACATCCAGGAGGTAATCCTCCAGAACTTCGTTCCGCACCCGAAGTACTACGGCGCCGAAGTGGCCGACATTGCCGACGAGGCGGCACGCGCTAGGTGGAGGGAGGGCGGGGGTGTCCCTTCGCGCAGCGGCGTCCCGTTTTTCGCCCCTTCGACGCCCGCGGACGACCGCCCAACGCCACTGGCGAAAAACCCAGCAAGCGAAGGGACACCCCCACCCTCCCTGCCGAACTGGGCAACTCCAGTTGGCGTTGACGACATCAAGCGGTTGATCCGGGAGTGCAGGCGGTTGATGCCGGACGTCGGGGTGCAGGTGCCGCCGAATCTGTCGGACAGCTGGCCCGAGTTGGTCGAGGCGGGAGCGACGGACCTAGGAGGCCTGTCGGCGAACGGGGACCACATCTCACCGGAGGAGCCGTTTCCTTCGCCACACGAGGTCCGCAAGGAGCTGGCGCCAAAGGGCTATGCGCTGACCGAGCGGCTCTGCGTCTACCCGCAGTACATGGATTCGGAGTGGATGGAGCAGGGCGTGCTCGACGTGGTCAAGCTCAAGTACTGGAGCTTCATTCCGCGGCGGGGGTCCGGGCGGAGGAGCGAAGAGACGATCGACGGCGATCTCGCTCCCGAAGCGATCGAAAGGGGCCGCGACGGCCAGGAGCTTACGGAGGACCAGCTGACGGCCTTGTTCGCCGAGACGCGGCCCGAGGTGATCGAGGAGATGCGGGTCGCGGCGGATGAGCTGCGAGCGGAGCTGGCGGGCGACCGGGTCACGTTCGTTGTCAACCGCAACATCAACTTCACCAACATCTGTGTGGTCGGCTGTGCCTTTTGTGGGTTCGGGCAGGGGCGACGTTCGCCGGACGCCTACGAGGTCTCCGAGGAAGATTTCGCAGCACGGGTGGGCGAGGCGGTCGAGTTCGGTGCGACCGAGATCTGCATGCAGGGCGGTATCCATCCCGACCTGACGCTTGAGGAGTACGGCAAGTGGCTGCGACTCGCCAAGGAGGTCGCGCCGCAGCTGCACCTGCACGCCTACTCGCCGATGGAGGTCGACTACATGTGCGAGCGCTCGGGGAAGGGGCCGGATGAGGTCTTCGACTATCTGATCGAGTGCGGCCTGGGCTCAACGCCTGGCACGGCCGCCGAGGTGCTCGACGACGGCGTCCGCCAGCGAATCTCGCCCAACAAGCTGCCTGCGCAGCGCTGGGTCGAGATCGTCGAGGCCTCGCACCGGGCCGGCCTGCGCTCGACCTCGACCGTGATGTTCGGCCACATCGAGGAGCCGCGCGAGCTCGCCCGCCACATGCGCGTGGTGCGCGCCCTTCAGGAGCGCACCGGCGGCATCACCGAGTTCGTGCCGCTCAGCTTCATCCCCTTCAACACGATGCTCGGCCGCACGCACGGGATCGAAGAGATCTCGGCGGCGGAGAACCTCAAGCACACGGCGGCCTTCCGGCTGGCGTTGGGCAGGACGATCCCCAACCTGCAGGCGAGCTGGGTGAAGATGGGTCTCGGCGCCGCGACCGAGGCGCTGCGCTGGGGCGTCAACGACCTCGGCGGCACGCTGATGGAGGAGAACATCTCGCGCATGGCCGGTTCGCAGCACGGCGTGCGGCTCGAGCCGCAGGAGCTGATCGGCGCTGCCCGGGCAGCCGGTCGTGAGCCGGTCCAGCGCACGACGCTGTACGAGGTCGTCGAGACCTATTGACACGTCGGCGGGAGCTCCCGTCGAAGACGGTCCCTGAGGGTCGAGATCGAAGCGACCGAGGCGGTCGTGCTAGCGGAATAGGTCCTCGACACGGGGGCGGCGCAGCAGGCTTGCGCCCGGACCGTCCTCGACGGTGACGAAGTGGCCGAGGCCCCGGACGACAACCGCGGGGACCTGGCTGTCCTTGGCGCGGACCAGGTCAGCGACCCCGGCGGCCTCATCGGCGACCGCGATCAAGGTTGCCTCGAGCTCGCGGCCGTGTGCGTCCCAGCGCCCGCGCCAGTCGTCGAGTGGCGTGAAGCCGGCGCAGCCGATCGCCACCTCGCTCTGGCCGAGTCGCCAAGCACGTCCGAAGCTGTCGGCGACGATTACGGCGGGCGCGCCACCGCCGGCCTCACGGATCTCGGCGCGGATTCGGCGCGCGGAGGCGTCGGGGTCCTCGGGCAGCAGGCTGACCGTCCGGTCCTCCGGCAGGTTCGAGCTGTCGATGCCAGCGTTGGCGCAGACGAACCCGTGGTGGGTCTCGACGATCAGCACGCCGCGCTCGGCGCGCAGCACCTCGGCGCTCTCGGCGAGGATCAGCTCGACCAGGGCCGGGTCCTTGCCAAGCTCGGTCGCCAGGCGGCGAGCCCGAGCGCCGGGGACGACCGAAGCGAGCCGACGGATCCGACCCTCGCTCTTCGATACGACCTTCTGAGCGATGACCACCACGTCGCCTTCCTGGAGTGAGGCGCTTGCTGCGATCAGCTCTCCCAGCGCGGCTCCCGGCCCGATCTCAGGCAAGCCCACGATCGGCAGGGCGCGAAGCTCCCTGTCGTGGCTCATATTCCCAGCGCCTTGGCGGTGCGCCGTGCCCGGCCGCGGTTCGCTTCCAGGGCGCGTGTGAGTGCGACGACGTCGGCCGGAGTGTCGAGGTCAAGCGCCAACGAGGGCAGCTCCTCGACCACATGGGGGACGCTGGCCTCGCGGGCTGCGGCCACGTGGCGTGCACAACTGCCCTCGCCGAAGGCTGGCTTGATCACACCCGGTGGCGCCAGCGCCAGTGCGTTGGTGCCGGTCCCGTGCCGATCTGGCACGACGGCGACGAATCGCTCGGGGAGCCCGGTCAGCAGTCGCTCGAGCTCCTTCGGCTCGAGCAGCGGGCAGTCACCGGCGAGCAGTACGACACAGCTGGCGTCGAGCTCCCGGGCACGGGAGATTCCGGCCAGTGCGGCGCCGGAATGGCCTCCCTCACCGGGGTCACCGACGATCGCGGCGCTTGCGGCCTCCGCCAGCTGCACCGCTCGCGGCTCGCTGGTGACGACGATCGTGCGCTCGATCGATCGGGCGCCGGCGATCGCTTCGAGCACGTCTTCGAGCATCGCGGCCGCAATGGCCGCACGTCGCTCGTCGTCGATGCCCGCCGCCAGCCGCTGCTTGGCGGCGGCGAAGCGCTTCACGGGGAGGACGGCGGTGGCCTTCAAAGGGCGACGAAGGAATCAGTCATCTTCGACGAGGCTAGCGGCGTAGTCGAGGACGATGCGCGCCAGGCGCGCTCGGCCAGCGGCGCCCTCCATCAGGGTTCTTGTTGCAAGCGTGGGTGTGTCTGTGGGGGGCGGATCGGGATCGCCCTCGTCGACGACCATCGCCTCGATCAGGCCGGTGTAGAGCGTGGCCACACCGGCCGCAGTAGAGGGCCGGCCCAGGGCCTGCATGAAGGGCTCGGTGGGACCCTTGACCACCTGGCCGGCGACGAAGGGGCTGACCGCGAGGACCGGAGCGCCGGCGCCAGCGATCGCCTCGCGCATCCCCGGCACCGCGAGGATCGGGCCGATGCTGATCACCGGGTTGGAGGGGCCGAGCACGATCGCGTCGGCGGCACGCAGCGCCTCGAGCACCTCGCGGGTGGGCTCGGCGTTCTCGATACCGTCGAGCTCGACCCCGTGCACCGCGGGCTCGCCCCGGTCGACGATCAGGTACTCCTGCAGGGCGCGGGGCCCCGCGGCGGTGAGCACCTTCGTCCGCACCGGCTCCTCGCACATCGGCAGCACCCGTGCCTCGACGCCAAGCGCACGGGCTATCTGCGCCTGCGCGTCGGTCAGCCGCCCGCCCTCCTCGAGGAATTGGCGCCGGTAGAGGCAGGTCGCCAGGTCGCGGTCGGAAAGGCCGAACCAGCTCGGCGCGCCAAGCTTGGTCAGCCGCTCGAAGACGGTGAAAGAGTCGTCGCGCAGCCCCCAGCCACGCTCTTCGTCGATCTCGCCGCTGAGCCAGTAGGTGACGAGATCGGGATCGGGTGAGACGTGAACGCCGAGCGTCTCGATGTCGTCGCCGGTGTTGGCGATCACTGTCAGGTCGGGACCGATCTCCTCCTGCATCCCAGCTGCGAGCTTGGCGCCGCCAGTGCCGCCCGCGAGCAGAGCGATCCTCACTGCGGCCGCCGGAGCACCCAATCGCGCTTCGCTCGCGGCGCGAAGAACCGGAGATGCCTCATTGGGCTCGCTCCGCGCTCATGCCCAGTGGTCGCCGTCCGGCAGGCCGGTGAGCTGGATGCCTGCGTGGGCCTTGTAGCGGACGTTGACCGAGATCAGCAGTGGCGTCAGCTGCTCGACGATCCGTGCCATCTCCAGTGGCCCGGCGTTGACCGCGCGCAGTCCCGGGATCAGTTCGAGCAGCCGCGCCACCCGCGCCTTGTCGGCCTTCCGCTCGCCGCAGACGAGCACGTCCTCGCCGAGCTCGGCTGCGGGGTCGGCGAGCGCTGGGGCGCCGACGGTATGCAGGGCGGCGACGACGGTGACGCCCTCGGGGACCATCTCCTGCGCCTGCTGGGCGGCGCTGCCCTGCCAGACGCCGAGCGAGCGAGTCGCCTTGCCGCTCACTGCGGCGGCGAGCGGGACGGTGCAGTCGACCAGGATCTGGCCGGGCTGCAGCGCCTCGCGCAGATTGTTGAGGTTCTCCGACTGGGCGCGAAAGGGGACGGTGAGGAAGACGATCTCGGCCCGCCGTGCCGCGTCCTCGTTGCACAGCCCCTCGACCTGGGCGTCCGGCACCTGCTCGCGCAGCTTCGCCGCCGCCTCCTCGCCGCGCTCGGCCGATCGCGAGCCGATCGCGATCGCTGCGCCCGCCTGTGCCCAGCGCAACGCCAGGCCCGCGCCCAGCGCGCCGGTGCCGCCGACGATCGGGATGGTGGGCAGGTCTGCCACGAGCGCGCCAGTCTATGCTGCCCGGCGCATGCGACTGGAGGGACGAAAGGCGCTGGTCACCGGCGGGGCGAGCGGGATCGGCGCCGCGATCGCCGCCCGGCTGGCGGCCGAGGGCGCCGAGGTCTGGGTCGGCGACATCGACGTCGAGGGCGCCGAACGGGTCGCCGGCGAGATCGCCGGCCATGCGCTCGAGCTCGACGTCACCGAGCTGGAGTCTGCTCGTGCCTTGGTCGAGGCAGCGGGCACGCTCGACGTTCTCGTCAACAACGCCGGCACCGACGAGTTCGGCTTCTTCACCTACACCACGCCTGAGCAGTGGCAGCGGGTGATCGGCATCAACCTCCTCGGCGTGCTCAACTGCACGCACGCCGTCCTTCCCGCGATGCAGCAGGCGAAGTACGGCCGAATCCTCAGCATCTCCTCGGAGGCGGGACGGGTCGGCTCCAAGGGCTCGGCCGTCTACTCGGCCACAAAGGGCGGCATCGTCGCCTTCATGAAGGCGATCGCCCGGGAGAACGCCCGCTACGGGATCACCGCCAACTCGATCGCCCCCGGCCCGATCGAGACCCCGTTGCTGATGGGTGCCAAGGAGTTCGGCGAGATCGGCGAGAAGGTGATCGAGACGATGCGCTCCTCGACCCAGATGGGCCGCCTAGGTCAGCCCGAGGAGGTAGCGGCCGCAGCCGCCTTCCTGGTCTCCGACGACGCCACCTACGTCACCGGCGAGACCCTAGGCGTCAGCGGCGGCCTAGGCATGGTCTAACCCCGCGATTAGCCACCCCGAAGGGGGAGAGATCACGCCGCTCGATGCATTGAACACACCAGAGTGTGTTCAATCGATCAAGCGGCGGGTGGCAAGGGGGTCTGGAGTCTGGCCGAGAGGCAGCACGGGGTGGTGTCGCGGAGGCAGTTGCTCGATGCGGGGCTGAGTCGTCGCGCGATTCAGCATCGTCTAGCGCGCGGGAGGCTCCATTTGGTGACCGGCGGGGTCTATGCGGTCGGGCGTCCCGACTTGACGCAACATGGGCGGTGGATGGCGGCGGTTCTCGCGGTTGGTCCCGAGGCGATGTTGAGCCACCGTAGTGCCGCCGCTCTTTGGGGCATCGCGGTCGAAGGCGGCAAGACCGAGATCACGGTCCGCACCGCATCGCCGCATCGGCGGCCAGGAATCTGCGTCTACCGTCGCCCAACGCTGGCCGACCGCGATGTCTCCGCCCGCGAGGGAATTCCGGTGACCGGCCTCGTGCGGACCTTCGTCGACCTTGCGGCGATCCGCGGGCCGCGCTTCGTCGAGCGGGCCGTGAACGAGGCGGACCGGCTCGACCTGATCGATCCTCCGGCGCTCCGTGTCCAGCTGCAGGCATACCGCGGCGAGCCGGGTGTCAGGCCGCTCCGTGGCCTGCTCGATCAGCGGACGTTCCGCCTGACCCGCTCGGAGCTCGAGCGGCTCTTCATCCCCATTGCCGGGGAGGCTGGCCTGCCGATGCCTCTGACGAAACAGTGGGTCAACGGGTTCGAGGTCGATTTCCACTGGCCGGATCTGCGGTTGGTGGTCGAGACCGACGGGTTGCGTTACCACCGTACGCCAGCGCAGCAAGCGCGAGACCGGCGGCGGGACCAGGCCCACGCGGCTGCTGGCATGACGCACCTCCGCTTCACCCATGAGCAGGTGCGCTACGAGGCAGACCATGTGCGATCCACACTGCGCGCCGTTGCCCGGCGACTCGAAGGAGAGCGCGCCGCCTAAGCTGCGCTCATGATCGCACTGCCGAGCAGCGTCCGCATCCGTGAGGTTGGGCCTCGCGATGGATTTCAGAACGAGCCGGAGACGATTCCGACGGCAGAGAAGATCCGGCTGATCGACATGCTCTCCGGGACGGGGCTGCGGCGGATCGAGGTGACCTCTTTCGTGCGGCCGGAGGTGATCCCGCAGCTCTCCGATGCGGAGGAGGTCCTGGGGGGAGTGCAGCGGCGCGAGGGCGTCTCGTTCTCGGTGCTGGTCCCCAACGAGCGCGGCTTGGAGCGGGCGCTGGCGCTGCGCGAGCGTTTCGACGAGATCAACGTCTTCGTTTCCGCCTCGGAGACCCACAATCGCAAGAACGTCAACCGCTCGATCGAGGAGTCGCTCGAGGGGCTGGAGCGGGCGCTTGCCGGGGCGCGCGAGGCTGGGTTGCGCTGCGAGGGCGTGATCTCGGTCTCCTTCGGTTGCCCCTACGAGGGGGAGGTTCCAGCGGAGCGCGTCTTCGCGATCGCGGAGCCCCTGGCGGCCGCCGGCTGCGCCGAGGTCGGTTTCGGCGACACGACCGGGATGGCCAACCCGCGACAGGTGGGCGAGTTCTTCGCCGCCGCTCGCGAGCGCCTTGCCGGCGTCGAGCTGACCGCCCACTTCCACAACACGCGCGGCCAGGGACTTGCCAACGTGCTGGCGGCGTTGGAGCAGGGAGTCGAATCGTTCGAGTCGAGCTTCGGCGAGCTGGGCGGCTGCCCCGTCCCTCCGGGGGCGACCGGCAATGTCGCCACCGAGGACGTCGTCTCGATGCTGCACGAGATGCGGGTCGAGACGGGCGTCGACCTGGCGGCGCTTGTCGCTGCCTCGCGGGCTGCGCAGGACGTCTTGGGGCGTCCCCTTGGCTCGCACGTGATGCGCGCCGGCCCGGTGGACTGGCACCGCTGAGCCCGAACTGCATCAAATTCTCTACCTGCCAGACCGAGAATTTGATGCAGTTCGATATTGCGTCTGCCGAATAGGCTCTTGGCGTGACTGATTTCGCGCAGGCGCTCGAGGCCGCCCTCGCTGGCGGGCCGCAGCGCCACCACGAGAAGACGGCCGAGCAGGGCAAGCTGCCGGTCCGCGAGCGGGTCGCCCGCCTCGTCGACGAGGGCTCCTTCTCCGAGGAGGCGGCGCTCGCCAACTGGGAGAAGGAGGGCCTGGGCGCTGACGGCGTGGTCAGCGGCTTGGCCACGATCGACGGCCGCCGCGTTGCCTTGATGGCCAACGACCCGACCGTCAAGGCCGGCTCCTGGGGACCGAAGACGGTGGAGAAGATCCTCCGCATCCAGGAACGGGCGCTCTCCCTGCAGGCGCCGATCCTCTACCTGGTCGACTCGGCCGGGGCGCGGATCACCGACCAGGTGCAGATGTTCCCCGGCCGTCGCGGCGCCGGGCGCATCTTTCACAACGAGGTGCGGCTCTCCGGCCAGGTGCCACAGATCTGCCTGCTCTTCGGGCCGAGCGCCGCCGGCGGCGCCTACATCCCCGCCTTCTGCGACGTCGTGATCATGCGCGAGGGCAACGCCTCGATGTACCTCGGCTCACCGCGGATGGCCGAGATGGTGATCGGCGAGAAGGTGAGCCTCGACGAGATGGGCGGCGCCAAGATGCACACCGGCGTCTCGGGATGCGGTCACTTCCTGGTCAAGTCAGACGAGGAGGCAATCGACCTCGCCAAGCGCTACCTCTCCTACATGCCTGGGAGCTGGCGTGAGCAGCCGCCCTCCACGACGCCGGTCGCGCCCGCCTCCGACACGCCAATCGCCGAGATCGTGCCCGCCGACGAGAACCGGCCCTTCGACATGCAGCTGCTGCTCGACTCGCTGCTCGACGCCGAGAGCTTCCTGCACGTCCACAAGCGCTGGGCGAAGGAGCTGATCGTCGGCTACGGGCGGCTTGACGGACGGGCGATCGGCATCGTCGCCAGCCAGCCCAAGCACACCGGCGGCGTGCTCTTCGTCGACTCCGCCAACAAGGCAGCGCGCTTCATCCAGACCTGCAACGCCTTCAACCTGCCGCTGCTCTTCCTTGCCGACGTGCCCGGCTTCATGATTGGCACCGCGGTCGAGCGCCAGGGGATCATTCGCCACGGGGCGAAGATGATCAGCGCCGTCTCCGAAGCGACCGTGCCGAAGATCTCGGTCGTCGTGCGCAAGGCCTACGGCGCCGGCCTCTACGCGATGGCCGGGCCAGCCTTCGAGCCTGACTGCTGTATCGCCCTGCCCAGCGCCTCGATCGCGGTGATGGGTCCGCAGGCGGCGATCAACGCCGTCTTCTACAACCAGATCCAGGCGATCGCCGACGAGGCCGAGCGCGAGGCATTCGTCGCGCAGAAGCGCGAGGAGTACGCCGAGGACATCGACATCCTCCATCTCGCCTCGGAGCTGGTCGTCGACGCCGTGGTCGAGCCGGCCGACCTGCGCGCCGACCTGATCGGGCGCTTCGCGCTGGTGGCGGGCAAGGATCGCGCCTTCGCCGAGCGGCGCAACCCGATCACCCCGGCCTGA
>DATNHC010000032.1:0-3631 GCA_035605155.1 Solirubrobacterales bacterium | reverse complement strand
CCTGCGCCAGCCCCAGCACCTCAGCCAACGCCACCGGCCCCGGCGCCAGAGCCACCCCAACCGCAGCCTGTTCCCGGCCCGCCCGCTCCGCCCGAGCCCCCGGCGCCACCGCAGCCGCCGGTGCCCGAACCGCCGCAACCGCAGCCGCCGACCTCGCCACAGCCTCCGGCCGCCTCCGCGGGGGGGCTGATCGAGCTCAACTCGGTCACCTTCGAGCAGCTCCGTGCCGAGAGTCTCTCGGTTACGCAAGCAACCCGCCTGCTCGCGCATCGCGAGCGCTTGGGACGCTTCGGCTCGGTCGAGGACCTCAACGACGTGCCGGGCTTCTCCCAGGAGGCGCTCGAAGACCTGAAGCGTCGCTCGCGGGTTTGACCCTTAGGCGCGATCCCGGCAGGGGTTCCGCTTAACTTTTCCGCAAGCGAGAGGGCAGCTCTCGCGGAGGGGTAGCAGGCGGAAAAGTACAAGACGCTTCACCCCTGCCGACACCGCTCTACAGGCCGTAGGCCTCCAGCAGCTTGAGCCAGACCTCGCTCCTGCTCGGATATGCAGCTACAGCGTGGCGTAGCTGGGGCAGCGGCACCTCGCCGACGATTGCAATGGTTGCCGCGTGGAGGAAGTCGGCGGTCTCGAAGCCGGTGAAGGTGGCGCCGACGATCACCTGGCGGGCCTGGTCGACGACGATCCGCGAGGTGCCGCCTGTGTCCTTGCCCTGGAAGCTGGCGCCGGCGGTGCCGTCGGTCGGCACGTCGACGGCGACCGCGTCGATGCCTGCCTCCCGCGCCTGATCGAGGGTCTTGCCGGCGGCCGCAACCTGCGGGTCGGTGAAGGTCACCCGTGGGGAGCCGATGCCTTCGGCAATCGCCTCGACCCCTCGCCCGAGCACGTTCTCGGCCGCGATCCAGGCCTGGTACTTGCCCATGTGGGTAAAGAGCGCGCGGCCGTTGACGTCGCCGATGGCATAGAGCCACTGACGGTCGGCGACCCGCATGCGGTCATCGACGTCGAGGAAGCCATCCTCGCCGGGCTCGACCTCTACCGACTCGAGGCCGATCTCGGCGGTGCGCGGTTTGCGGCCGACGGCAACCAGCAACTCGGCAGCCTCGACCAGGCTGCCATCGTCGAGTTCCACGCGGACGCCGGCATCGCTCCGCCTGACCTCCTCGGCAAGGGCGCTGGTTCGGACCCCGACGCCGTGTCTTTCGCGCAGCGCAGTGGCGACCTCCTCGCCGGCAAAGGGCTCCTCGCGGGGGAGCAGGCGCTCGCCACCCTCGATCAGGATCACCTCGGCGCCGAGGCTGGCCCAAGCCTGGGCCAGCTCTGCGCCGACCGGGCCGCCGCCGAGGATCGCGAGGCTCGCCGGCACCCGCTTCGCGGTCGTTGCCTCGCGGTTGTTCCAGGCTTGCACCGAGTCCAGCCCATCGATTGGCGGCATCGCCGCGCCGCTGCCCGTGGCCACGACCACAGCCCGGTTGGCGACGAGCAGGTCCTCGCCCACCCGAACCCGCCGCTCGCCGTCAAGCTGCCCGGAGCCACGGAAGAGCTCAATTCCACGTTCGTCGAGCCAAGGGAGCTGGCTGGAGTCGTCGAGATCATGGATCACCTCGTCGCGGCGGCTCAGCACCGCCTGGGCGTCGATCTCACCGCTCACCGCCTCGGCGACGCCCGGCACACGGCGCGCCTCGGCGATCAGATCGGCGGGGCGGAGCAGGGCCTTGGAGGGCATGCAGGCGTAGTAGGAGCACTCACCCCCGACCAGGTGCTGCTCGACGATTGCCACCGACAGACCGCCATCGGCGAGGCGTCCGGCGCAAACCTCGCCTGGCGCCCCGGCGCCGAGCACGATTGCGTCGAACTGGCGGTCGGCCGACACATGGTCTCGCGCTTCGCTCACTGCGCGAAGAACCAGAGATGCACGCTTGCTCGCTCCGCGCTCATGGGGACACCGTACAATCGATCAAGACATAGCACGGGGGCGACAGGCTTCGACGTGGTCGGTCCGTGCGAACGGTTGCAGGTCGAGGTTGCCGGAGGCCTCGTAAAACACCGGCACCAACCAATACGTGCGGACCATGAGTTCGCCCTCGCTGCCTAGCTAGAACCTAGGCGATGAGAGTCGGTCCTCTCCCGCCCGCGGGGAGGGCAGCCGGCTTCAGAATGCGGGCTTACCCAGGCGGATCGCCCCGTCTGCCAGGGGACATTTCAGAGGGCTCTGTCTCCCGCAGTGCCCGCCGGCGCGGACCCCGGGAGACGAGAACCAAGCGCCGGCTAAACCTGTAGATGCCTTCGCGCTACGACCTCGGACCCGAGTTCAATTCTCGGCGCCTCCATCATTTCGACGACCGCGCAGCCAGGCGAGCACCGTCTCGGCGTCGCGGTCGGGCGGGAAGACGGGGTAAAACGCCTTGACGATGCGGCCGGTCTCGGCGACGAGGGTGAGGCGCTTGTAGAGGGTCATGCCATCGACTTCGAAGATCGGTAGGCGCAGCTCGTCGCGGAGTCGCAGGTCGGCATCGCTGAGCAGTGGAAAGGGGATCTGCTCGCGCTCGGCGAACTCGCTCTGTTCTTCCGGGCTCTGGGCGCTGATACCGACGACGGTCGCGTCGAGGGCAGCGAACTCGGCCAGCGCGTCGCGGTAGGCGCAGCTCTGCGGTGTGCAGCCGCGGGCGCCGGGGATGTCGTCCCAGCCGGCCGGCAGCGACTGGCCGGGCCTGCCGGTGCGGGGGTAGACGTAGGCGACGAGACGGTTGCCGGCGAGCTCGACAAGGTTGCCTGCTCCACCCAGCGTTGAGGGCAGCGACATCGCCGGGACTGGTGTGCCGATGAGGTGGTCGGCGGCGCCATCGTCCTGCGGAACCGGGAGGCCTGCGGGTAGCTCGCTGTAGTCGGCGCTCATCTCGGCATCGTCGCAGGAGGCTTTGCAACACTCGTATTCTTGGGTGAGTGGAACGCTACGTTGCCTTTCTGCGGGGAATGAATCTCGGCAACCGGCGAATCAAGAACGACGAGCTGCGCAAGAACTTCGAGAGTTTTGATCTTGCCGAGGTTGCCTGCTTCCGCGCCAGCGGCAACGTGGTGTTCACCGTCGATGGCGGTAGCGAAGAGAAGCTGGGCGAGCGCATCGAAGCGGGCTTGGAGAAAGCGCTCGGTTACCCAGTGCCAGTCTTCCTACGCAGTGCGATCGAGCTGGGCGAGGTGGCGGCTGAAGAGCCGTTCGAGGCCGATCGGGTTGCCGCTTCGAAGGGAAAGCCGCAGATCGCCTTCCTATCTGCCGCGCCGAAGGCCGCGGCCCGCAAAGCGGCGCTGGCCCAGGCATCCGACGATGATCTCCTGGTCCTCAGAGGCCGCGAGCTCTACTGGTTGCCCAGTGGCGGCATCTCCGAATCCGATCTCGACCTCAAGCAGCTGGAAGCCACGCTCGGCCCCTGGACGATGCGCACCAAGGACACCGTCGAGCAGATCAGCCGCCGTCACCTTGCTGCCTAATGGCGGTCTAGCTGTAGTTCCTAACAACGTTGTTCATCCGGGCCTCCTTGAAGGCTGGGGGTGTCGAAGCCACCACCCAACAAGGAGGACACCGGATGAAGATCCACGCTAACGCCCGCACCTGCCCGAATAGCCGCAAGCTGTTGGT
>DATNHC010000031.1:0-23113 GCA_035605155.1 Solirubrobacterales bacterium | reverse complement strand
TCGAAGGCGGCGGGTCCGAGGATCGGGACGTCGATGCCGGCAGCGCGGATCTGCTTGATCGCCGCGGCGCCTCCGGGTGGATATGAGCACATCACCACGGCGTCGGCGTCGGCGCTTCGCAACTCGCTGACCTGGCTCGCGATCGACTCGTCGCTGTTCTCGAAATCGACCGAGCCGGCGATCGTGCCGCCGAGCTGCTCCCAGGTCTGCTCGAAGGCCGAGCAGTGGACTTTGCCGTAGATCAGCGAGGTGTCGCGGAACAGGAACGGACGCCTGATGCCCCTGTCGTTCAGGAACGAAGCCCCGCCGCTGGCTTCGCTGAGGAGACTCGGATTCGAGCTGAAGGACAGGCGACCGGTCGTCGGAGGTCCCCAGCCGGGTTCATTGGCGATGGAAAAGTTCAGTTTGTCGTGTTCCTCGGCGAGTGGCGAGCCGGCTGCCGCGGTCAGCGCCTCACCGCTGAAGAAAAGGACGTCGGCCCCTTCTTCGATCACCTTCTGAACCGCCAAGACGGCTTGCTGAGGGTCCGAACGGGTGTCGGCTTGGATCACCCGCACCTTGTGCCCTTTGATCCCGCCACGCGCGTTGGTTTCCTTCACCAGCTGTTCGACGGCGGCAAAGGTGGCGTCGTAGGGCACCAAATAGCCGGTCTTGGCGATCGCGGCGCCAATCACTATTTCTTTCGGCAGACCGTTAGAGAAAGACGCGGTCGAGTCGCCGCTGCCGCCGCAGCCGGCCAGGACGGTCAGCGCGAATGCCAGCAAGGCGAGCAGCGACTGTGCAAAGGGATGGCGGATTTTCAGCTGACACGACCTCCTGAGGACAATGCAGAGAGATTACCTGAGCAGCCGAAACCGCCCAGGTAATGCTGAGTGGTGGAGCCCGAGTGTCAGCTGGGCGCGACGAAGGCGGCGGGGTGGGGGTCGCGTCGGGTGCTGCGGTCGAGGGCCCCGATGGCTGTCATCTCCTCGTCGGAGAGCTCGAAGTCGAAGAGGTCGATGTTCTCGCGAATCCGCTCCGCCGTCACCGACTTGGGGATGACGACGTTGCCGAGTTGCAGGTGCCAGCGCAGGACCACCTGCGCTGGAGTCTTCCGACGCACCTCGGCCAGCTGGACGATCGTCGGGTCGTCGAGCACCTCACCCTGCGCGAGCGGGCTCCAGGCCTGGGTGGCTATGCCGTGCTCGGCCTGCCAAGAGCGCAGATCGGCCTGCTGGAAGTGCGGATGCAGCTCGACTTGATTGATCGTCGGCTGGGTCTCCGCCTCCCGCTCGAGCAGCTCGAGATCCTCGATACGGAAGTGGGACACGCCGATCGTGCGCGCCGCCTCCTCCCCGTGGATCCGTTCAAAGGCCCGCCAGGCATCGACGAACCGACCCTCGGTCGGCAGGGGCCAATGGATCAGGTAGAGGTCCACGTGGTCGAGCCCGAGGCGGTCGAGACTCGCCTCGAAGGCGATCAGCACCGAGTCGTGGCCCTGCTGCGAGCTCCAAAGCTTGGTGGTGATGAAGTAGTCCTCGCGGGGCAGGCCTGAGGCGGCAAGCGCTGCGCCGACCTCCTTCTCCCTGCCGCAAGCGGCCGCGACGTCGATGTGCCGGTAGCCGGCGTCGAGTGCCACCTCGACGGCCTCCTGGGTCTCCTCGGGCGGCGCTCGGAAGACACCGAAGCCGAGCTGCGGTATCTCAATGGCGTGCTGGAGGCTGAGGCTTGGGACTGTCATTCGGGGGTGTTCATTCTTATCATGACAGCTTCACAAGTTGTCATGATTAATAAACATCGCGATACTAATTTGTCCGATCTCTGGCTTACGGCTGCGACTAGCTGGCTGACCGCCTCCAGTCGCGCCTTTGCTTCTGCTTCAATCGAATCACCAGAGAAAGGAGGTGGTCCTATTTTGAGTCACATGCTTTTGGGGACCCTGGAGGTGCAGGGCCGCTAGGCCGCTGCTTCGGCCCGGCGGAATCCAACCCGGGCACCGGCGAGCAAAGGGAGACAGGGCTTTGTCCCACCCGGTCGTGGGTTCTCGCGCTCGCTTCCTGAGCACCTGGAAGGGGCTGCCCTCGGGCAGCCCCTTCGTCTAGGCTGATCCCCATGCCAGTCAAGCTCCATCGCTGCTCCACCCAGTGGGTCAAGATCGATGCGCATCCCTGCTGGCGAGTTCAGAAGGCCCTCGACGAGCAGGGGATCGAGTACGAGGTCGTCACCGGTCCGCTGCGACCGAGCAAGCGCGATGAGCTCGAGCAGCTTTCGGGGCAGCGCAAGTACCCGACCATTGAGTTCGAGGACGGCCGCGCCTATCGCGAGGAATCGAAGGAGATGGCCCAGCGGATCCGCGGGGGCAGGCTTTTCGAGGGCGCCGGCGAGACAGCTCCGGACGCCTAGCCCGGTGGCCAGGCTCCGCTGCCAGATCTCGATCTCGCTCGACGGCTTCGTCGCCGGACCGAGCCAGAGCGAGGAGCATCCACTCGGCGAAGGTGGCGAGCAGCTCCACGAGTGGGTCATCAAGCTCAAGGAGTGGCGCGAGCCGCACGGGCGAGAGGGTGGCGAGACGAACGCCAGCAGCGCCGTCGTTCGCGAGTCGCTCGAGAACATCGGCGCCACGGTGATGGGGCGCAATATGTTCGGCGGCGGTCCCGGCCCCTGGGGAGACGATCCCTGGAGCGGCTGGTGGGGCGACGATCCGCCCTTCCACCATCCGGTCTTCGTCGTCACCCACCACGAGCGCGAGCCGCTGCAGATGGAGGGCGGCACGAGCTTCACCTTCGTCACCGACGGCATCGAGTCGGCGCTGGAGCAGGCGAAGCAGGCGGCCGGCGGCAGGGACGTCGCGCTGGGCGGTGGCGCCGAGGTCGCTCAGCAGTACCTCGCCGCGGGCCTGCTCGACGAGCTGCTGCTCAACGTCGTGCCGGTCCTGCTCGGGGCGGGTACGCGGCTCTTCGACGGCCTCGCTGACGTGGACGTCGCTCTCGAGCAGGTGGCGGCCCTCGAGGCGCCGGGTGTCGTGCACCTCAAGTACCGCGTCGGCCGCGGCTGACGGCGAGACGCCTCGCGACGTCCCGCCGTCCTCTCCATCTTCTATTTGACGAATTCGCGCACCTGCGAGTACACGGTCGCGTCGCTCGTCAGAGCGAGGTGCGAGATGCAGGCGGTTTCGGTGTTGGTTGCGCCTGCGAGCGGGACGCTCGAGTCGGGATTGATGATCGAGTCGCAAGGTGACCACCAGGTGCCGTAATTGACGGCCCCAGGAGTCTCATCGCCGGCGTTCAGTTCCGCGAGGAATTTCGAGCCGATCCGCATCTCGATGCAGGACGTGCTGAAGCAGAAGTTGGCGAAGTCGGTGCCGTGATTGGGCCCACCGAGCGAGACCCACTCGTCGACCTTCGTTTCGCCGCCGAGGAACTTGACGTACCAGCGGCTGTTGAGGCTGCCCATCGAGTGGGCGATGATGTCGACCTTCGAGGCGCCGGTCACTTTGAGCAGGGCTTCGACGCGCGGTTTGACCTCTTTTTCGGCGTCGACGACGTTCGACTGCGAGGTGTCGTAGCTGTAGGCGCTGAGGTACGATTTCGGCCAGCCGTCTTTTTCGAAGCGACCGATCATCGTGTTCCAGTCCGACGCGCTACGCGCGTAGCCGTGGACGAACAGGATCGGGTCGACGGCAAGTGCGGATGCGGGGGCAAGTGCTGCGCCCGTGAGGCAGACCGCGATCAGCGACACGAAGGCAGCAAGCCTTTTCCTCGTCATGTTTCCTCCTCGTTTGAGTTGTGGCCGCGCCGGCGCAACGCGCTGGCGTCGCTCCCCGGCAAAATCAAAGTCGAAAATATTAATCAGAAATAACTGATCGTCAAATAAGGCCTGTGCTTCAGGCGGCTACAGCGGTGATGCCGCGTGGGAGGCGACTCAGATTTCGAGCCAGGCGCCCGTCGGGCCCAGGTTACGAACCGGCGTGGCGCCGAGTTGGCTCTCGCAGCCCCAGGACTCGTGGATGTGGCCGCATACGGCGAGCCGCGGCGCCTTTTCCGCGATCGCCTGCGCCAGCGCCGGGCTGCCGAAGTGGTCTCCGGAGCCGTTTGCGTCGCAGTGGCCATGGGGTGGGGAGTGGAGGACGAGAACCGCGTTCTCGGGGCAATCGGCGAGCATCTCGGCGGCCGTTTCGTCGTCGAGGTCGAAGCTCCACTCCCAGGGTGTTACCGGGACGCCGGCGCCAAGGCCATAGAACGTCGCCCCTGCGATCGTCGCGCCGGCGCCGTGCAGGACGGTCGCTGCACCCCAGCCGGCCGCTGCCTCGCGCAGCGCCTCATCGGTCTCGTTGTTGCCGGGCACGAGCACGGTCGGCGCTTCGATCGATTCAAGCGCCTCGATCGTCTCGCCGAGGCCCTCGTGCACCGAGGCGAAGTCGCCGGCGCCGATCACGACATCGGCTCCCTCAGCCATCGCGACAAGCTCTGCGGCTTGGTCGAGGTCGCGGTGCAGGTCGCTGAAGGCGAGCAGCCTCATGTACTCAACTTAGCTGGCGTAGTTTCGAGGCGCCGTCAACGTGCCGCCGGAGTCCCGAATCCTCCCCGTTCGATAGGCTCGCGCCGCTCATGCCGGATGTCTTCTGGATTGGCCTCGTCCTCGCCGCCGCGATCTTCCTGATCGGCGTCTTCGCCGGCGCCCGCTCACGCACGACGAGCGTTCGCACGGGCGCCGCAATCGGCGCCTACATGGGCGTGATGCTGGCCTTCCCGCTGCTTGCCATCGGCGTCGCAACGTCCTAGGGCGACCAATCAGCGGCGGCTTTGCATAAAGGCCCACCGACCGGGTATCTGTCATGACACCGTAGTCCTACGCGATAGCGCATCCGTAGTTATTACTGAAGGAGGTCCATGACGGAGCTGACGACGATTCCGAGCATTGCCCTGCACGACGGGGTGAGGATTCCGCAGCTCGGCTTCGGCGTCTTCCAGGTCCCCCCCGAGGAGACCCAGGGCGTGGTCGAGCTGGCGCTCGAGACCGGCTACCGCCACGTCGACACGGCGGCGGCCTACCGCAACGAGGAGGGGGTCGGCGCGGCGCTCGCCGCCTCGGGCCTACCCCGCGAGGAGGTCTTCGTGACGACCAAGCTGTGGAACTCCCAGCAGGGCTACGACTCGACGCTGGAGGCTTTCGAGGCGAGCCTCGGCCGCCTTGGCCTCGAGCAGGTCGACCTCTATCTGATCCACTGGCCGGTACCGAGCGAGGACCGCTTCGTCGAGACCTGGCAGGCCTTCGAAAGGATCTACGAGGAGGGCCGGGCGCGCACGATCGGCGTCTCCAACTTCCGTATCGAGGACCTCGAACGCCTCGATGCCGAGGGTGACACTCGGCCGACGGTCAACCAGATCGAGCTCCATCCCCGCCTTCAGCAGAGCGGGCTGCGCGAATGTCATGCCAAATTGGGCATCGCCACCGAGGCCTGGAGCCCGCTCGCCCAAGGCGACCTGCTCGACGACGAGACGATCGGCCGGATCGCCGATCAGCACGGCAAGACCCCGGCTCAGGCAATTCTGCGCTGGCACCTGCAGCTCGGCAACGTCGTCATCCCCAAGTCGGTGACGCCGGCGCGGATTCGCGAGAACCTCGAGATCTTCGACTTCGAGCTCTCCGAGGAGGACGTGGCCGCCTTCGCCGAGCTCGACAGCGGCGAGCGGATCGGGCCCGACCCTTCCAGCTTCGTCTCGCCCTGAGAGCTCAGCCCGCGGCGGTCGCCGGGCGACGCACCTCGCGGCGCCCCTCCCCGTAAAGCCGCGTCTCGTAGGCGATCATCGCCCAGAGCAGCAGGTTGACGGTGGCGAGCGCTGCCAGCGCTGGGATCTCAGTTGCCACGGGGATCAGAATCAGCAGGATGATCGCCAGCAGCAGTCGCTGGCGGTTGATCGTATGGACGTGGCGAAAGCGAAAGGCAACTAGGCCGAGCAGGTAGGCGGCGAGCCCGCCGAGCAGAGCGAAAGCCACGACCGTGTCCAGGTGGTCGTCGAAGTGGCCGATCGTCTTCTTCATTCCCAGCGCGACGAGGACGATGCCGGCGACCATCGGCAGATGAAGGTAGGAGTAGGAGTCGCGTGCCATCTCGTTCTGCACCGAGCCGACCTCGGCCTCGGTCAGGCGGCGCTGGGAGACGATCGCCACGATGTCGAAGTAGATCCACCACATCGCCGCGGTAAGGGCGACGCCAAGCACAGCCGCTGCGCCGATGCCGAGGTCGAGAGCGCCCGAAGCGCCGACGCCGATCGCGACGATCGACTCGCCGAGGGCGATGATCAGGATCAGGCCGTGGCGCTCGGCGAAGTGGCCGGGGACGAGCTTCCATCCCTCCGAGCCGAAGAAGTAGGGGCCGGCCATGTCGAGGAAGAGGGCGAGCGCCCAGAGCGCCCCTTGAGCCGCGCCGTCGAAGAGCGAGGCGGCGGTCAGCAGCGTCACCGCGATCGCGGTGCTGGCCGCAAGCCCCAGCACCGAGTGGCGCAGGCTGTCGTCCTCCGGGCTGGCGAGCATGAAGAGGCCGATGTGGGCGACCCGCACGGCGCCGTAGGCGAGGGCGAAGACGAGGGCAAGATCGCCGAACGCCTCTGGCACGCAGAGCGAGACGATCAGCAGCGCCGCCATCGCGCCGAACATGACCAGCCGCACGGCGCCCTCCTCGGGATCGAGCACGCTTGTCAGCCAGGCGTAGCCGACCCAGGCCCACCAGAGCATGCCCAGCACCAGCAGCCCCTGCGCCAGGCCCTCCCAGGATGGGTTGTGCGACATCAGCGCCGTGCACTGGGTCAGCGCCAGCACGAAGACGAGATCGAAGAAGAGCTCCAGCGGCGTCACCCGCTCGCCTTCGCGCAGGGTGGCGCCGAGGCGGGAGGGGCGTTCGCTCGCGGCTGCCATCGCGCCGCATAGGATCGCAACCCATGGAGTCGGGCAAGCGGCCGGAGGCGCCGCGCACCGAGAAGGTCCTGCCGGGTATCTGGCGGCTGCGCTTGCCGCTGCCCTGGCCGGGAGTTCCTCACGGCAACGTCTGGGCCGTCGCCGCGGACGGCGGCATCGTCCTCTTCGACACCGGGATCGGCGGCAAGGGCCGGATGCGCCAGTTCGACCTCGCCCTTGCGCAGGCCGGCTTCGGGCTCGAGGACGTGCGGTTGTTGGTCTGCACCCACTCGCACACCGACCACTACGGGCTGGCGGCGCCGATCGTCGAGGGTGCCGCCTGCGAGCTCTGGATGCACCCGGCCTGGGAACACGTGCGGCTGCTTGCAGACGATCCCGCCGCAGCCCTCGAGCACCGGATCGAGGTGGCCCGCCAGAGCGGTGTGCCTGCCGCGGCGCTGGAGCGTTACCGCGAGGCGCGCAGCGGCGACGACGAAAATGGCATCGACGCGATCGTCGAGCCCGACCGCGATTTGCTGCCTGGCGTCGAAGTCGAGACCGACCTCGGCGGCTGGCAGGTCCACGAGACCCCTGGTCACGCTCCCTCGCACGTCGTCCTGCACCAGCCCGAGCGCAAGCTGCTGATCTCCGGCGACCACCTGCTGGGCCGCACGGTGCTCTTCTTCGACCACGGCCACAGCCCCGACCCGGTCGGCGAGTTTCTGTACGGCCTGGATCAGGTCGAGCCGCTCGACGTCGACCTCTGCCTGCCCGGTCACGGGCGTCCATTTCGCGATCCCGGTGCGAAGGTCGCCGAGGCCCGTCGCCAGGTCAATGAGCTGCTCGACAAGACGCGCGAGTCGCTTGCCGAAGGCGAGAAGCCCGCCTTCGAGGTCGTCGGTGACATCGTCGGAGCCGAGAACCTCAACACTCCGGTCAGCGCTTGGGTTCTGCAGATCGTGCTCTCCTGCCTCGATCACCTGGCGATCCTCGGCGAGGTCGCGGCGGTCGATGGAACCGACCCGCAGCGGTGGGGGCTGACGTAGGGGGACCCGCGTCCTCTGTAGGCTGCGCCGCTGTGGCCAGCTTCACCTTCACGCGTGAGATTGCGGCACCGCCGGAGACCGTCTTCGAGGTGCTCACCGATCACCGTCGCTACGACGAGCTGACGCCGTTGCGCAGGGCGGAGCTCGAGCGGGAGGGAGAGGCGGACCCCAACGGGGTCGGGGCGATCCGCCGCCTGACCGCGGTCGGGCCGCCGATGCGCGAGGAAGTGATCGCTTTCGAGGCGCCCAAGCGTTTCTCCTACACCGTGCTTTCCGGGTTGCCGGTTCGCGACCATGTCGGCACGGTGGAGCTCTCGGCGAACGAGGGCGGCACGAAGATGGTCTACGCCGTGCGCACCCAGCCAACCTTGCCGGTCGCGGGCTTCGCCGTGGTCGCCGCGATCAAGCAGGCGATCAAAGGTCTGATCAACGGCGTCGCAAGCGAGTCCGAGCGCCGCGCAGCGGCCGGGGGCTGAGCCGGCGCGGATGCGCCCGCGCATCGACGAGCAGGAGCTGCGGCGTCGCGCGATCGAGGGAGTGCGCGAGGAGGTCCTCGCCTTCGGCAGCGGTGCCCCCAGCTCGAGGCTGATCGAGCGCCAGGGCCTGATCGCCTGCTTGACTCCGACTTCACCGCAGCGCTCGCTCTTCAACTCGGTCTACTACGACGATCCTGCCGTGCTCGCCGAGCAGCTCGAGGCGCTGGCCGAGGCCTACGACGCCGCCGGGGTGCGGGCCTGGACGGTCTGGGTCCCCGACGAGGACCGCGACACCGCTCGCCTGCTGGCGAGGCGCGGGCACGCCCTCGACGCAGAACCGCGGGCGATGGCGCTCGAGCTCGCCGAGCTCGCCGGTGAGGTGGCGGCTCCGGCCGGCATCGCGCCGGGGCCAATCGATGCTGCGATCTGCGCTGAGCTCAACGATCGCGCCTACGGCTACGGACTCGACGGCTTTCGCGCGGCGCTGGCAGCCGAGACGTCGATTCGCTGGCGCGGCGCCTTCGCCGGCGCGCAGGCCGTCGCCTGCGTGGGGGCGATCGAGATCGGCGACGATTGCTGCGTGACCGGCGTTGCCACACTGCCCGAGCACCGCGGTCGCGGCATCGCCGGCTGGCTCCTGCGCCACGTCCTCGCCGAGGCCCGCGGCCGGGGCTCGGTCACGGCTTCGCTGCAGGCGACACGGGCCGGTGCGCCGCTCTACGAGCGGCTTGGATTCCGCGACTTCGGCTTCGTCGAGATGTGGGAGCTGCGCCGCTGAACAGGCCCTGGAAAGCGATGGCGAGTCAGGCGCGCCAGGCGGCTAACCATTTCTGGCACAGCCGGCGCGGAATCGCGGTCGGGCTGATCGTCGGTTGCGTGCTGGTTCTCGGCGGTGTCGCGCTGCTCGCCTATCAGCTGCTCAAGCGACCGCCCGACGTCCACAACGCCAACGTTCCCTTCGAACCGCAGGCCCCGTCCAAGCCGAAGCGGGCGAAGACGGTCAACTGGCCGATATTCGGCCTCAACCCCGCCCGCACCCGTTACCTGCCGGTGAAGGGGGTGAAGCCGCCCTTCCGCAAGCTCTGGCGCTTCACCGAGCGGCCGCTGCTCGAGTTCCCGCCGATCTACGTCGGCGGCAAGCTCTACTTCGTCAACAACAACGGCACCGCCTACGCCCTTGACGCCGACACCGGCAAGCTGCTCTGGGAACGCAGCATCGGCCGCCTCAATGCCTCCTCGCCCGCTTACTACAAACACCGGCTCTACATCGTCAACCTCGTGCCCGGCCATATCGTCAAGCTCGATGCCCGCACTGGCAAGATCGTCTGGAAGCGCTCGCTGCCGAGTCGCGCCGAGTCCTCGCCGCTGGTCATCGACCGCACCGTCTACTTCGGCTGCGAGGACGGCGGCCTCTATGCGCTGAGCACGATCAGCGGCAACGTGCGCTGGGCGACCAGCCTCAACGGGCCGGTCAAGTCCGCTCCGGCCTACTACGGCGGCACCCTCTACGTCGGCGACTACGGCGGCAGCATGAACGCTGTAGACGCCAAGACCGGCAAGATCAGGTGGCAGACCGCGTCGCTGGGCTCGGGCTTCGGCACCTCGGGGGCGTTCTACTCGACGCCGGCTGTGGCCTTCGGCCGCGTCTACGCGGGCAACAACGACTCCCGCGTCTACAGCTTCGACCGCCGCGACGGTACGCTTGCCTGGAGCTACTCGACCGGTGGTTACGCCTACTCCGGCCCGACCGTCGCCAACACCCGTCACAGTCCGCCGACCGTCTACATCGGCTCCTTCGACGGCAACGTCTACGCGCTCGACGCCAAGGACGGCGGTCTGCGCTGGAGCCGCTCCGCCGGCGGCCAGGTGATCGGCTCGCTGTCGGCGATTGGCGAGATCGTCTACGCGGCCGAGTTCACCCACAACTCGACCAGCGGCTACATGATGCGCAGCGGTCGGCACGTCTTCCGCTACCGCCGTGGCACTTACTCACCGGTGATCTCCGATGGCCGGCGCATCTACCTGACCGGCTACTCGAGCATCACGGCCCTGCAGCCCTACAAGTACAAGGCGAGGGTCTCCCGCCGCGTCGAGGCGCCGCAAGCGAAGCCAAGCCCCAAACCCCAGCCCAAGCCGAAGCCGAAGCCGAAGCAGAAGCAGAAGCAGAAGCGAACTGCATCAAATTCTCGGCCTGGCAGGTAGAGAATTTGATGCAGTTCGAGCCGAGGGGGTCAGTTGGTGTCGCGGGGGGCGAGTCCGCCGGGCGGGGGCGGCGGGGCGAGGGGCGGGTGGGGGGCGAAATGCGGGAAGCGGGGCGAGTGGAGGAAGTCGCTCAGCACGGCAAGGCTCGCCGGGTAGTTCTGGATCCGATAAGAGCTCGTCGAGCCAAAGTCCTGGTAGTAGATGAGCATCTTGCAGCGCCGGTGGCGCTCGACCCAGGTCATCAGCTTGCGCATGTAGGCGGGGTCGTCACCGCTCGAGACGCCGAACTCGGGCAGTGAGAAGGGCTTGCTCGCGTAGCGGCGGTACATGCCGTTGAGCGACTTCCAGTCTTGGTTGTCGGAATAGAAGTCGGTGCCCACCCAGTCGACGTAGGGGTCGCCGGGATAGAAGTACCGCGGCCGGTTCTGCGGCACCGTCGGCGAGCCGGCCGGCAGGGTGCTCCAGAGCACCGCGATCGGGGCGCGCGGCAGGCCGGCAAGCTCGCTCTGCAGGGGGGCGACGCCGGCCTCGGCGAGGCGCCGGTCGATCGCGGAGCGCTTGCCGCCACCATGCAGGATCACGTGCATGCGACGGAAGGCGAGCTTGTACCAGCGGGGTTTGTGGGCCTTGTCGCGCGGGTTGCCGGCGCAGTCGTAGGCGGCGTAGACGTTGAGGCAGCGGTTGGGCTCGCCCAACGGTCGCAGGTAGGCGCGCATCTGCTTCTCCCAGAAGAGCCGGTTGAGCCGGATCAGGTACTCGTCGCCGTAGCCCTGGGCGATCGCCCGCGGGCTGATCAGCTCGTGCCCGTCGTCGTTGTCGGCGGTGGTGAAGTGCAGAACCGGTCGTGCCCGGGCCTCCTGCCAGCGTTCGATCGACTCGGGGAAGTCGGAGCCCCAGGTGCGGAAGGTCTCGATCAGCGCCGGGTGCTTGCGCAGGTCCTTGCTGAACTGGCCGAAGTCGGCCGGATCGCCCGTGTCGCTGATGCCGAAGAAGATCTTCTTGCCGCGCGGCAGCAGGGCGCCGCCCTCGGCGCCCGCCGGAGCGAGCACGCAGAGCACGCACGCTGCCAGGGCAGCAAGGGCCAGCGAGCTTCGCGTCGCCCGGGTCATCCGGGGCAGATTCGACCGTTGCATCCGCGTCACCTTCCGCCAAACACGGGCGCTGGTGGATCGTCGCGTTCGCCGCGGGCGCCGAGTTGCAGGCGCTCAAGCGGCGGCGAGCCGGTGCTCGCCGACGATGCCGAGCACCTCCGGCGCGTACTTGGCGATGAAGCTGGGGCCGATGCCGCGAATCGCTCCAAGGCTCTGCTCGTCGGCGGGTCGGGCGACGGCGATCGCCGTCAGGGTCGAGTTGTGGGCGACCGTGTAGGCGGGCTTGCCCGCGGCGGCGCGCAGGCGCCAGGCCTTGAGCTGCTCGAAGAGGGGAGCATCGGCCGCGCTCAGCTCGGCGGGCGGCGCGGAGGCTGCCTTTGCACGCGGCGCCCGCCGCACGGCGATCGTCTCGGGATCCGGCAGCCAGCGCTCGGCGTCGCAGACGTCGCAGCAGCGCCCGAGCGGGCTTCCCGCCGAGCGGTCGCCGAAGTGGTCGAGCACGCTGCGTCGGCGGCAACGATCCGAGTAGATGAACGATTTGATCGTGCGGTAGTCGCGCCAGCCGCGCTCGCGGGCGATCGTCAGCTCGGGGTCGCGCTGCTCGATGAAGCGGACCAGGCGGCCGAGGTCGGCGCGCATCGCCAGCAGCACCGCCTTCGCGGGTAGGCCGTCACGTCCGCCCCTGCCTGCCTCCTGGTAATAGGCCTCGAGGCTGGTCGGGATCGCCATGTGCCAGACCGAGCGCACGTCTGCCTTGTCGACGCCCATGCCGAAGGCGTTGGTGGCGACGATCACCTCGACCTCGCCGGCCATGAAGCGGCGCTGCGCCTCGGTGCGCTCCTCCGACTCCATGCCGGCGTGGTAGGCGAGCGCCCGCAGGCCGGACTCGCGCAGGGTCTGGGCAACGTCGTCGGTGTCGCGGCGGGTCCCGCAGTAGACGATCGCCGGCCGGTTCTGCAGATCGGCAAGGCCGGCTTCGAGCAGCGCCAGGCGGCGCCCCACCGAGCCCTTGCCTTCCAATCGCACGACGTCGAAGGAGAGGTTGGGGCGGTCGAAGCCGGAGCGCACCTGCAGCGGCTCCCGCAATCCGAAGCGGGCGACGATCTCCGCCGCCACCGCCTTTGTTGCCGTTGCCGTGCAGGCCATCACCGTCGGCCGGCCGAGCCGCTCGGCGATCTCAGGCAGACGCAGGTAGTCGGGGCGGAAGTCGTGGCCCCACTCCGAGACGCAGTGAGCCTCGTCGACCGCCATCAGGTCGATCCGCCGCTGGGCAAGGGCGTCGAGGAAGACGGTTGAGGCGAAGCGCTCCGGCGAGCAGTAGACGATCCGCGCCGTGCCGTCACGGACCTGAGCGAGCGCCGCTCGCGCTGCCTCGGCGCTCATCCCGGAGGAAATCATCGCCACCGGGTGCCCGGCTGCGGTCAGCCGCCGCCACTGATCGTTCATCAAGGCGATCAACGGGCTGACGACGATCGTCAGGTCCCTCCTCGCCAGTCCCGGCAGTTGGTAGCAGAGGCTCTTGCCGCCGCCGGTCGGCATCACGATCAGCGAGTCGCGTCCCGCGAGCGCCGCCTCCACCGCCTCGCGCTGGCCGGGCCGGAACTCCTCGAAGCCCAGTTGCGCAAGCAGCCCGTCCGCGTGTCGATCGGTTGTGAGCATTCGCCGAGGCTATGCGCCGCGGTGGATGCCGCGCGCGCTCTCCTGACGACTTTGCGGAAAAGACCGGTGGCGGTTTCGATTTCCGCACATAGGGGCAATTAGGAGAGTTCCTCAATGTAAAAGGAGGTAGCGATGTCAACCCTTGCAATCGTCGCCATAGTCATCGGTGCTCTGATCGTCGTCGCGATTGTGGTCTCGGTTGCCCGGCGCGCCCGCAACCGGCGCGAACTCGGCCAGATGCAGGCCGAGGCGGGCCACGACGATGCGCGCCACCATCGCGAGAGAGCGGAGAGCCGCCGCACCGAGGCCGCGATCGCCGAGGAGCGGGCGAAGCGGGCGCAGGTAGAGGCGGAGCTCGACGAGCAGCGCGCTGAGCAGCGTGAGCGGGAGCTCGACAGAAACAACTAGGAGGAGAGTGAGATGGCTGAGAAAACGAAAGCGCGCCAGAAACCCAAAGCGCGTTCGCGCGGCTCGACGAGCAAAGCGCGCAAACCGTCGACGGCGAAAGCACGCAAAGCGAGCGGCAGCACGTCGCGCTCGGGCAATGCCAAAACGTCGAACGCCAAAACGTCGTCGAACGGGTCAGGGCGGGTAGAGACCGCGCTGCACGCGGTCGAGGGCACGGCCAAGGACGCCGGCCACACGCTCGGCAACGCGGCGAGCAAGGCGAAGGTTCCGCTGCTGGCCGGCGGTGCGGCGCTTGCCGGCGCGGCCGGCGGGCTCGCCCTCGGTGCCCGGCATTCCCGCCGGCACGGGCTGAGGTCGATCGCGCCGCGACGACCCCAGGTGAAGGTCAAGTCGCAGGACCTCGCCAAGGCGGCGAAGGAGGTCGGCAGCTTCGGCGCCCAGATGGGCCGACTCGCCTCTGAGCTGCAGCAGAGTCGCGAGGCCACCGGCAACAGCAAGCATCGCTCGCCCGTGGAGGTCGTCCTCGAGGGGCTGACATCGAGGCGCTCAGGCTGAGCTGTTCGGCAGCCAGGGCTGGAACCACTGGCAGACGCCGCGTGTCAGCCGCTCTGCCTCCGGCGGCCCCCAGGTCCCGGGGGCGTAGCGGTGCACCGGCCCTGGCTCGTCGAGCAATGGCTGCACGATTCGCCAGGTTTCCTCGACCGTGTCCTCGCGCGTGAAGAGCTGGTCCCGGCCGGCGAGCGCGTCGCTGAGCAGGCGCTCGTAGGGCTCTGGATCCTCCCCCGGCACCTTCTCGAAGAGCACCTCGAGGTCGGCTGGCTCGAATGCCTCTTCGCCGGCCTTCTTGGCGAAGAGGCGCATGCGCGAGCCGGCCTCGGGCTCGATCCGCACCGTCATCTGGTTCGGTTCGGGCAGCTTGCCGGGCCCGACGCCGAGCCGGGGCGGTCGCTTGAAGACGACCGTCACCTCCGATGCCTTGACCGGCAGGTTCTTGCCGGCGCGGACGAAGAAGGGAACTCCGCTCCAGCGCCAGTTGTCGATCGCCAGCTCGACCGCGGCGAAGGTCTCGGTGGTCGAGTCCGGCGCCACGTCGGCGATCTCGTGGTAGCCCTCGTACTGGCCGCGCACGTAGCGCTGCGGATCCGCCGTTCGCACCGCCTTGAACAGCTCCAGCTTCTTGTCACGGACCGAGTCGGCATGGTTGCCGGCGGGCGGCTCCATCGCGATCAGCGAGAGCACCTGCAGGGCGTGGTTCTGGATCACGTCGCGCATCGCCCCCACCGCGTCGTAGAAGCGACCGCGGTCCTCGACCCCGAAGTCCTCGGCGATCGTCATCTGCACGTGGGTGACGTGCTCGCGGTTCCAGACCGGCTCCAGCACCGAGTTGGCGAAGCGCAGGTAGTTGATGTCCATCACCGGCTCCTTGCCGAGGTAATGGTCGATGCGCAGGATCTGCTCCTCGCCCAGCACCTGGTGCAGTTCGGCGTTGAGCGCCCGCGCCGATTCGAGGTCGTGGCCGAAGGGCTTCTCGATCACGACGCGCGCATTGCTTGTCAGCCCGGCCGCGCCGAGTCCCTTGACCACGGTGAGGAAGAGCGAGGGTGGCACCTCGAGGTAGAAGATGGGCCGCTTGGCCTCGCCGACGGCCGTGGCGACGCGCCTGAAGGTGTCGGGGTCGCCATAGTCCCCCTGCACGTAGGAGATGCGGGCGGCGAGGCGGCGGAAAACGTCCTCGTCAGGGTCCTCGACGCTGGCGGCGATCGCCTCGCGGGCGTGCTCGATCAGCTGCTCGAGCGGCCAATCGTCGATTGCGACGCCGACGATCGGGCAGTCGAGCTTGCCGCGGGCCTCGAGTCGGTACAGCGCCCGGAAGGTCATCTTCTTCGCCAGGTCGCCGGTGATGCCGAAGATCGTCAGCGCGTCGGCTTGGGCCTGGGCGGAGCGGTTGGCGTCTGCGCTCATCGACCGCAGGCTAACCGCTGGCTGGGCAGCAGGTCATCGCCCGGCTCGCGTAGGGTTAGCAGCCGTGGAGCTGGGGATGGTCGGACTCGGTCGCATGGGCGCCAACATGGCGCGACGGCTGATGCGCGACGGTCACCGCTGCGTCGTCTACGACGTCGATCCCGAGGCCGTCGCCAGGCTCGCAGGCGAGGGCGCCGAGGGCGCCTCCTCGCTGCAGGAGCTGGCCGCGAAGCTGAGCGCGCCGCGCTCGGTCTGGGTGATGGTGCCAGCCGGCGGGATCACCGAGCGGACGATTGCCGACCTCGCCGCGGCGCTGCAGAGCGGCGACGCGATCGTCGACGGCGGCAACTCCTACTACCGCGACGACATCCGCCGCGCCGGCGTCCTGCGCGAGCAGGGAATCGACTTCGTCGATTGCGGCACGAGCGGCGGCGTCTTCGGCCTCGAGCGCGGCTACTGCCTGATGATCGGCGGGCCCGACGCTGCGGTCGAGCGCCTCGACCCGGTCTTCGCCGCGCTGGCCCCGGGGGTCGAGTCGGCAGAGCGCACGCCGGGTCGCAGCGGCGATCCCTCGCCCGCCGAGAACGGCTACCTGCACTGCGGTCCGAACGGCGCCGGGCACTTCGTGAAGATGGTCCACAATGGGATCGAGTACGGGCTCATGGCCGCCTACGCCGAGGGACTCAACATCCTCGAGAACGCCAACGCCGGCAAAGTCGAGCGTGAAGCCGATGCCGAGACGGCGCCGCTCGAGCAGCCCGAGTACTACCAGTACGACCTCGACCTGCCCGAGGTGGCGGAGGTCTGGCGGCGGGGCAGCGTGATCGGCTCCTGGCTGCTCGACCTGACGGCCACAGCGATGCAGGAATCCCCCGATCTCTCCGACTTCGCCGGCCGCGTCTCCGATTCGGGCGAGGGGCGCTGGACCTCGATCGCGGCGATCGACGAGGGCGTGCCGGCGCCGGTTCTCACCACCGCCCTGTATGAGCGCTTCTACTCGCGCGGCCTTGGCGACTTCGGCGACCGGGTGCTCTCCGCGATGCGCAAGCAGTTCGGCGGCCACGACGAGAAGCCGTCCTAGGCGAGCGGACGCGAGCGGACGATGGCGATCAAAATCGAGGTCCTCTCCGACGAAAAGTCGGCCGCGCGCCGCGCTTCGGAGCTGATCGCCACCGCTGGCGCCTCAGCGGTCGCCGAGCGCAACATGTTCTCGCTGGCGATGAGCGGTGGTCGCAGCCCCTGGGCGATGCTGGCGATGCTGGGCGAGGACGACTCGATGCCCTGGGGGGAGACCGAGCTCTTCCAGGTCGACGAGCGCATCGCTTCGCCGGGCAGCGAGGACCGCAACCTGACCCACATGGTGCTCGGCCTCTCGATGGACCACCAGGCCACGCTGCGTCCCATGCCGGTCACCCAGCGCGACCTCGACGCCGCGGCGCGCGACTACGAAAGCACGCTGCCTGAGCCGCTCGATTGCATCCACCTCGGCCTCGGTCCCGACGGCCACACTGCCTCGCTGGTTCCCGGCGACCCGGTGCTCGAGGTGCGCGACCGCCGCGTCGCCATCACCGAGACCTCCTACCAGGGTTACCGCCGCATGACCCTGACCTATCCGGCGCTGGACGAAGCGCGCCAGATCGTCTGGCTCGTCACCGGCCCCGGCAAGGAGGACGCGCTGGCCAAGCTGCTCGCCGGCGATACCTCGATCCCCGCTGGGCGGGTCGCAAACGAGACGATGATCGTGGTCGCTGACGAGGCCGCGGCGCCAGCCAGATAGTGTTGTTAGCGAATCCGCTAACATGGACGAGTGCCCAGACAAGCATCGACATCGATGGCGACGACGCAGGGTGCCGCTCTCGTCGAGCGCATCCGGACGGATAGCGGCCTCACCCAAGCAGAGCTCGCCCGCCGCGCAGGCCTGCCACGCTCGGTCGTCAACGCCTACCTGCGAGGGACCCGGGAGCCCGGTGCGGACACGCTTGCCCGGCTCGCCGCCGCCGGCGGGTTCGAGTTGGACCTGACGCGGCGCAAGCCGCCGGTCGATCCCGAGCGAGCTGGTCGCATCCTCGTCCAGGTGCTCGAGCTCGCCGAGGCGTTGCCGTTTCGGCCGCGGGCGGAGCTCGGCTACCCCCGGCTGTCGGATCGCATCGCGAAAGCACTTGCGTGAGCGAGCTGGTCGACAAGCTCTTCGCGATTCATGACTCGCTCACGCAGGCGGGCATCCCGCATGCCTTCGGCGGCGCCGTGGCGCTCGCTTACTGTGTCGAGGAGCCGCGCGGCACGCGCGATCTCGACGTCAACATCTTTGTCGACGCCGCCAAGGCGGATGAGACCCTCGCCCGTCTTCCCAGCGGAATCAGGATCAGGCGGAAGGATCTCGCGAAGGTCAGACGCGACGGACAGGCGAGGCTCGACTGGGACGGCACGCCGGTCGACGTCTTCCTGAACAACATTCCGCTGCACGAGGCGGTGGCGGCGGCGGTCGTCTGGGTGCCGCTTGCGGGCCGCGAGGTGCCGGTTCTCGACTGCGCCTCGCTGGCGATCTTCAAGGCGTTTTTCGACCGCACCAAGGACTGGGCCGACCTCGAGGCGATTGCCCAGGCAACGCCCGAGGACATCGAAGAGGCGGCGACGACGATCGCCGACCTGGTTGGCGAGGACGACCCCGCCGTTCAGCGGTTGGGCGCGCTGATCGAGCTCCCCGCCACCGCATCTCGGTAGAAGCCGGTGCCTAGGCCGGGCTCAGCGAGACGAGCGCCAGCCCGGTGAAGTCAGCCCTCAAAGACCTCCTCGGAGTCAGCTCAGAATCAAGCGTTCGACGGTGCCTCCGCGCCCCACCAGCACCGCGCTCACCATAGCCGGCGGGAAGAGGCCGTGGGCGGCGACGCCGGGGTCGGCGTCAAGCCGGGCGCCGAGCGCTGCGGGATCGCGAATTTCACCGCGGTAGTCGGCGATCGCGCCGCCGTCGGGGCTGCGCGGCACGTCGCGCAGCTCGACCTCGGCGCCGAGCCGCGCCAGGGTTGAGCGCAGACCGAAGGCGAAGAGCTCGAGCGGCACCGGCGCGCTCAACGTCTCGACCGGCTTGCTCGAGTCGGAGATGACGACGAAGCGCTCGGCCGCCGCGGCGACGATCTTCTCTCGCAGGTGGGCGCCGCCGCCGCCCTTGATCAGCCAGCCGTCGGGCGTCACCTGGTCGGCGCCGTCGATTGCGATGTCAAGCCGCCGCAGCTCGTTGAACTCCTCAACCGGGATGCCGAGCGGGCGCGCCTGCTCCTCGGTCGCCACCGAGGTCGCCACGCAGCGGATCCCGCGCAACCCCCGAGCGGCGATCGCCGGCAGCAGGTGGGCGACGGTCGAGCCGGTGCCGAGCCCGACGGTCATCCCGTCCTCGACCAGCTCCGCCGCCGCCTCAGCCGCGATTCGCTTCTCCTCCTCGGCAGCGCTCACCGGCGCCACTCTATCCCGCCTCCCCCTCGGCGAACTGCATCAAATTCTCGGCCTGGTAGACCGAGAATTTGATGCAGTTCGCGTCGGTCTATGCTCGCGGCGATGGACGCGCGGATCTGGTTGACGGGCGAGGGCGGCGAGCCGCGCTCCGTGGCGCTCGGCGAGAGGCGCACTGTGATCGGGCGCGACCCCGAGGCCGACGTCCAGATCGATGATGAGGCGGTCTCCTGGAACCACCTCGAGATCGAGAGCCGGGGTGGGGTGCTGATGGCCACCGACCTCGACAGCCGCAACGGCACGGCGCTCAACGGCGAGCCACTCGACCGGCCGCGGCGGCTGCGCGACGGTGACACTCTGCTGGTCGGCGGCCACCGCTTGGAAGTCTCCGACCCGGTTCCCGGTCGCGCCGGCGGCACGGTGCCGGCGGCGCAGCCATCCGTCGCTCTCAACGAAGAGGAGCGGGCCACCGCCGCGGCGCTCGTCGCTCCCTACCGCAGCGAGGGCGCCTTCGCCGGCCGCCCCGCCACCCGTGCCGAGTTGGCCGAGGCGCTGCACGTCAGTGAGCGCACCGCCCAGCGCCGTCTCGACGCACTAGCCACCAAGCTTGGCGTCTCTGGGGAAGCTGGCCGCGAGCGGCCGCGCCTGATTGCCGCTCGCGTGATCGAGCTCGGCCTCGATCGCTGATCCTGCTTGACCCGAGGCGTGGGGCGCCTCTCGCCCTGACAAACGGCACCCCAGTGGGGGTGCCGTTTTGAGTATCCGCCAGTTCGAGAGGCACGCCTCGGGTGGCACGAACCAGGCCAGACGTGGCTCGGTGAAGGTCGGAGCTGTCGTTTGCGGGTACGGCCCCGCGGCGGAGCATGGGTGGCGAAAGCAAACCGACCCGAAAGGGGAGTCCGATGCTCAACCGTTCGATCAAGTTCCTACTCGCAGTTCTCGCCTTTGCGCTGCTTCCCGTTGCGAGCGCTGCGGCCGCCGGCCCCTCCGGCGCCGTCGTCTTCTCGCGGGCGATAGCCACCTCGGAAAAAACCGAAAGCGGCTCCGTCGAGAAAGTCGAAGGCGGCCTCTATGCAGCCAAGGATGGGCGGCTCAACCAGCTCACCGAGGACCCGGCCGACAGCGAACCGGACTTCTCCGCCGACGGGCGCAAGATCGCCTTCGTCCGCGGCGGCGACGTCTGGGCGATGCGTGCTGACGGCACCGGCCAGCACAAGCTGACCGCTGGACCCGAGGTCGACAGCCGGCCGCAGTTCGATCCCGCAGGGCGCTACGTCGTCTTCGAGCGCCGGGCGGCCGCGGAGGGCAGCCCACGCGACCTCTACCGGGTGAACCTCGGCGGCAGCGCCCGGGCGCTCGTCAGCAGCGCCCACGACGAGCACGAAGCCTCGTTCTCGGCGGACGGCCGCACGCTCGTCTTCGTGCGCAGCATCGCCGAGACCGGCGGTGGCTTCGCCGACGACGTCTACTCGGTGCGGCCTTCCGGCACGGGTCTGGCCCGGCTGACGAAGACCGCTCGTCTCGACGAGTTCTCGCCCCGCTACTTCAAGGGTGGGATCGTCTTCAGCCGCGGGCAGAGCGGCGAAGGTCCGGGCGCCTACGCCGACATCTTCACCATGCGTCGCAACGGCAGCCGCCTCCGCGTGCAGATCGCCGGCGCCGGCTCGGCCTTCGTCGAAGACGTCGCTCCGGGGGCGCGGCTGCTGCTCTTCCGGCGCGACCAGGGCCTCTGGGTAAAGCCGATCGGCCCGGGACGTGCCCACAAGCTGAGCGAGGTGGCCGATAGCTCGGCGACCAACTCGGTCTTCTCCTCTGACGGGCGCAAGGTGGCCGCATTCATCGCCACCGAGGATGCCGAGACCCTCTCGGCGATCGACGTCGCCAGCCGTCGCAGCGCGGAGCTTGCCGAAGGCTTCACGCTGGAAAGCGGCTCGGTCGCGACCTCGATCGGTCCCGTCATCGCCTGGCAGCCGGTTCGGCGTTAGGACTCCCCGGCTCCAGCTCGAAGGGCCCCCTCGCTCGAGGGGGCCCTTCGTAGTTCCGCGGGCGGCGATATAACCGCCGCGTGGGCGAACCCGCGATCGGCTCGACGCTTGCCGGCTACCGGATCGAGGCGCTGATCGCCCGGGGCGGCATGGGCGTCGTCTACCGCGCCACGCAGCTGGCCCTGGAGCGGCCGGTGGCGCTCAAGGTGATCGCCCGCCAGCTTGCCGATCAGCCCGGCTTTCGCGAGCGCTTCCTGCGCGAGTCGCGGCTGGCAGCTCGGCTCGACCACCCCAGCGTCGTGCCGGTCTACGACGCCCGCGAGGAGGATGGCGAGCTGATCGTCGCCATGCGCCTGGTCGAGGGAGGCGACCTGCGTCGCCTGATCGACCGCGAGGGTCCGCTGGAGCCTTCCCGGGCGATCGACCTGCTGGCCCAGGTCGCCGATGCGCTCGATGCCGCCCACGCCGCCGGCATCGTCCACCGCGACGTCAAGCCGCACAACATCCTGGTCGAGGGGGAGCGTGCCTACCTGTCCGACTTCGGCCTCGCCAAGGCCTTCGAGGAGACCGGCGCGGGCAGCGGCGCCTCGATCGTCGGCACGGTCGAGTACATGTCGCCCGAGCAGTGGCGCGGCGAGCGGGTCGACCCCGCCGCCGACGTCTACTCGCTCGGCTGCGTGCTCTACGAGGCGCTGACCGGGATCGCTCCCTTCGCGCGCAAGGAGGCCGGTACCGAGCCGGAGTTGCCGCGGGGCATGGACGAGGTGATCGAGCGGGCGGTCGCCAAGGACCCGGCTCAGCGCTACCGCACGGCCGGCGAGCTGATCGCCGCGGCGCGCGAGCGCCAGGGCGCCACCCCGGCGAAGACCCGAGTGCTCTCGGTCGAGCAAGACCCGTTGACCCGGCGCATCGGTGGTGCAGGCCGCCGCCAGCCACGACTCACGCGCCGCGCCAAGCAGTGGCTGGGCGCGGGAGTCGCACTCGCTGCCGGCGTCACGGTGCTTGCCGTCACCCAGCTCAGTGGCGGCGACGTCTCGGTCTCCGACCCGATCCCCGTCGCCGAGCCGCCTTTGCGCCTCGCTGCCGGTCCGCAGAAGGTCTGGGTGACGAGCGCTCGCGAGGGGACGCTCTCGGCGATCGACGCCAGCACCCGCGAGGTGATCGGCAGGACAAGGCTGGGACGGGGGGTCTCCGGCGTGGCGATCGGCGCCGGCTCGGTCTGGGTCTCCAACCCGCGCAGCGGGACGGTCGTGCGAACCGACTCGGAGGGGCGTGTGATCGCCCGCGTCGAGGTCGGCGGCAGGCCAGGGGCGGTCGCCTTCGGCGGTGGCCGGGTCTGGGTTGCCGACGAGGCTGGTGCCGGGATCACCGCGATCGACGCCGCCGGCAACGACGTCTACCGCCGCGGCATCGCCCCGCACTCGGCACCGCTGCGGCTCGCCGTCGGCGCCGGTGGCCTCTGGGTGAGCAACGCGACGAGTGGTGCCGTGCGCCGCGTCGACCTCGGCAGCGCCACCGCCGGCGAGCCGATCCCGGTCGGCCGCGGGCCGGCCGGGATCACCGTCGGCAACGGCTACGTCTGGGTTGCCAACAGCCGCTCGGCAACCGTCGCCCGGGTCGACCCCTCGGTGAACGCCCGCATCGGCGAGCCGATCGAGGTTGGCGGTCGCCCCGGCGGCATCGATGCCGGCACCAGCGTCGTCTGGGTCGCCAACGCCAGCGAGGGCAGCGTCACCCGCATCGCGATCGAGAGCGGCGAGCTGCTCGGCGACCCGATCGGCGTCGGCCCCAACCCCGGCGCCGTCTCCGTCGGCGGAGAAGCGGTCTGGATAGCCAATAACGGAGACGGCACAGTGACCCGTATCGAACCCTGAGCCGATTCCCGGCAGGGGTGGAACGTCTTGTACTTTTTTGCGTGATCAGGGCGCGGCCGGCAGGCCGCGACCTCGCAAAAAAGTTAAGTGGAA
>DATNHC010000030.1:0-20184 GCA_035605155.1 Solirubrobacterales bacterium | reverse complement strand
TGCGCGTTGGCCAGGGTGCCACCGTCCTCGAGCACCGGCCCGTCGCGGTCCCCGGGCGTCAGCTCGATGTAGGTCTCGCCAAGCAGCGTCTTGGTGCGCAGCACGGCGCGGGTGTCCTTGGGGATCGGCCCGTACTTGTCTTCGATGTGGACCTTGGCCATCGCCTGTTCGCCGTCTGGGCCGAGGACGATGTCCTGCACCTTGCCGACCGAGACGCCGGAGATCCGCACGTCGGACTGCTGGGCGAGCTGGGTCGCCTCCTTGAAGGGGATGTTGATCTGGTATGGGCGTGCCTTGAACGGCGTCGGTCCGCCGAAGGTGATCCAGAGGAAGAGCAGGATGCCGAAGCAGGACAGCGCAAAGCCGGCGATGACGAGCAGCTGGGCTGTGCTGGGGGCGCGCTTGCTCATTTGGATTCCGGTCCGCAGCTCCTGCCGGGAAGCGTTGGGTCCTCAGCCACCGGTGGAAGCTGGTCCTTGCGCGGGATGTTCGCCCCCTGGAGCAGGGTCTGGAGGAATGGCTTGCCCCCCGCGAGCCCGTAGGCGAGGTCGGTGCCATTGCAGGAAATCATGATCAGGCTGCGGCTGATCGGTCCGGCGGGGTCGTCGAGGTTGAAGGTCGCGTTGATGTTGTGATTGAGCCAGGGCAGGTAGAAGAGGTAGCTCTGGCGGCTGCCTTTCGGCTTGTAGGCGAGCTCGTTGAGGAAGCTGTTGAAGCCGCCCAGGGCGTTGCCGAAGCCGCGCACGGACTTCTCCAGGTCGGCCGCGCCCTGCTTGACGTGGGTGAGCGTCGGTCGGATCTGGCGGGTGAAGGGTCGGACCTGCTCGGCGATCGGCTCCGTCGTCTCTTCGAAGAAGCGCGCGTTGGCCCGCAGGGCAGGCCCCAGCGCTTGCGCTTGCGGGATCAGGTCGAGCAGTGCCGGGCGCGCCGTCTTCGCAAAGCGGTCGGCGCTGGCGAAGGCCGACTCGGCCACGGCGAGCGTCGAGGGCAGCTCGACCAGCGTCTCCTGGATCGCCTCCTGCTGGTTGGCGAAGTCGCCCAGGGCGGCGCTCGAGGAGCTGACGAAGCGTTCGAGGTCACGATCGTGGCGGCCGAGCTCGGTGGTCAGCAGTCCGAAGTTGTGGATCACCCTGGCAAGGGCCTCGCGGCGCCTGGCGACAGCCCGGTTGAGGTCGGCGATGTAGTGCGAGAAGGGCTGCAGGCGGCGGAGGGCGCCGGAGAGCTGACGGCCGCGGTCGCCGATGCCCTGGGCGCCGCCGGCAACGAGCAGCTGGATGTACTGGCGGGTATCGGCGTCGAGCGTTGCGAGAAAGGCGTCGAGGTTGACGTTCGGTTCGGTGCGCGAGAGCGGGAAGTTGTAGCCGTCTTCGATATGTCCACGCGCCTTGCCGGGGTCGACCTCGACCACCATGTCATTGAGGTTGGTTTTCGGTCGCAGGAGCAGGGTCGCGTCGGGGTGGATCAGCTCCATGTACTTGGGCTCGATGTCCATGCCAACCACGGCGTGGCCCTTTTCGAGGTCGACCGAGGTGACCTTGCCCACCTGGATGCCGGCGATGTCGACCGCCTGGCCCTGCCCAGGGGTGACCGCCTGGGCGGTCGTGAACTCTCCGGTGACGTGGGCGAACTCTTCGCCGACCAGCGGCACCCATGACGGCAGCGTCGCTTTCTGCTGGGTGAAGATCCAGAGCGTCATCACGATGCCCACCGCGGCGAGCAGGGCGATTGCGATCGTGTCCTTGCTGCGCCCCCGCGCTTGGCGCGAGAGGACCGCGCGGAAGTGCGCCCAGCGGCCTACTCCTGGCTCGGGGGTGCTCATCCGCCGATCACCGCCGGGTTAGCGGGACCCACCTGACCGAGCGGGCCGTTGATGTCGGGAACCGGATTGGAGTCGCAACGGACGTCCGGCTTCTTCGGCGGCCGTCCTGCCAGCTGGGGCTGGGTGCCGAGCGGCGGCGCCGCCGTGCGGGCGAAGTCCTGCTTCTCCGTGGCGAGATTGCCGAGGTCGTTCTTCAGTTCGACCAGCAGGTTGCCGCCGCCGGGCTGGATGCGCAGGAAGGGCCCGTTGCCATCGAAGCTCTGTCCCCAGCCGGCAAAGTTGGCCAGCGTGTAGAGGAATTCGCGGTAGTTGGGCTGGCCGGTGCTGAACTGGCCGCCGATCACCTGGTTGAAGGTCGGCATCACCACCTGGGTCGTGCAGAGGCTGATCCGATTTAGCTGCGGCAGGGCAACTGCTTTGCCGGCCTGGGCTGCGCCCGCCAAACCTGGCGTCGCTTCGCGCAGCAGCTTCGCTGTGCCGCCCAGCTCCTTGCCGGAAAGCAGCGGCTTGGACTGCGCGAGCCACGGCTTGCCCGCGGCAATCCAGTCGGGCACCTCCGCCACCGAAGGGGTCAGCTCGATCGCCCAGGCGCGCAGCGGCGGCAGCGTCTGGTTGAGGCTGACCAGCGAGCCGTGGAACTCGTCCAGGGCGGGCGCCAGGCGCTGGACGCTCGTGCTCAGGTTCGTCGACTGGGCCGCGAGGGCGCCGGTGAAGGTGTTGAAGTTGACGATCAGGCTCTTGAGGTCCTCCTCGTTGCGGGCCAGGGCGCCGAAGGCGCGGCCGGTGCCGGCAACCAGCCGTGCGAGGTCGCCGGGCTCGGTGCCGAGCAGGGCGTTGGTCACCTGGGCGCTGTAACGACCGGCGTCGCCACCGTAGAGCAGGGCGCCGTTGAGCCCCTCGGCGCCGGTCTTGCCCTGAACCTCGGGCAGTTGGGTGCGGTCTTCGGCGGCACTTGGCTCGTGGGTGAGGGCTTCCCCGAAGCCTTCCAGCAGGCGGCTGAGGTCAGCGCGCACGGGCGCCTGCAGGGCGGTCAGCACCTCGTCGATCTGCACCCAGGTCGAGGTGTGGCTGACGCCGATCGTCGCGCCGCTGTCGAGCTCCGCCGCGCTGGGGCTGCCGGGTGAGAGGTCGACGAAGAAGTTGCCCTCGAGGAATATCCGCGGCCGGATCGCGGCGAAGGCGTCCTCGTGGATCGGCCGGCCGTCGTCTTCGACCGTGAAGGTCACCTCGGTGGCGTCGCCGTTGCGACCGACCTTGATCACGCGTCCCACGTCAACGCCGGCGATCCGCACCGGCGAGTTGGCCGAGATGTTGACGCCGTTGGCGAAGGTTGCCTTGAGCTGGTAGCCGTAGCTGGTGAAGGGGACGTGGCCGGTGAAGGCCAGGTAGGGGCCGATCGTGAAGATCAGCAGGAAGATCACCGCGATCAGGGCGTTGCTGGGCCGCCACTTGAAGCGCCTGTTGGTCGCTCCCGCCCTCGTGTCTCGCTCCGGTAGCCGTCCCACTTACTCTTCCCCCAGCTGTTTTTTCGACTGCCCGGCGGTTTTGATGCCGTCGTTGCGCGGTGTGTTGCCAATCGTCGTGACGCCCTTCGCGTAGAGCTCGTTGCCTGCCTCGCACTCCTCCGGCTGGCCCGGCGCCGCGGTGTTCGGATAGGGATTCGTGTGAAGGTGGTTGAGACGCTCAGGACCGTTAGCGGGAGCCGACGCCGGGCCAGCCTCGGAATTGGCGCCTTCCGGCGCCTCGAAGCTGATTGCGTTGAACCAGTTGCCCAGCCCGTTGCCCTCGCTGGAGGCGCTTGCCAGGTTGCGGAAGGCGAGCGTCAGGTAATTGCAGGTGGTCTGCGCCGGGGCGATGAAGCGGATCGCCGGGGCGAGCGTTTCGTTGGTGTCGATCAGCAGGTCGAGGCCGTTGAAGACGCCGGGCGCTTCCTGGAAGGCAAGCAGCGCGTCGGCGGTCGGCGGCAGCTGCGCGTTGAGCCGCGGCGAGGCGTTGAGCGCCGGGATGCCGGCGCGCAGCGCGGCGGCGATCGTCGGCGAGGTTCTGGCGAGCGTCGTGGCGCCTGGTCGGAGGGCAGCAAAGAAGCGTTCGGAGCTGTGGAAGAAGGGTCGCAGGGCGGGCAGGTCTTCGGTGACCGAGTCGAGCGTTTCCGGGCCCTTTTCGATCGTTTCCTGGATGTAGGGGCGAGAGACGCGGGCGAAGGCGGCGAAGGTGCGGTCGAGGGCGACGAACATGCTCGCCTGTTCGCCTGCGACCGGCGCCAGGGTTGCGTTTAGCGCCTCCAGGGCGCGCCAGAACTCGCCGAAGCCCGTGCTCGGCGCGACGATCGTCGCCAGGGTCGGCTGACTGTCTTCGGCGAGCAGCCGCAGGGCGTGGAAGGCGTTGTTGATCTGCGGTCCGCGACCGGCGAAAGCGTTGCCGAAGCCCGCCAGGTTGCGCTGGATCGCGTCCCTGGTTTTCTCGTCGAACATGCCGAAGAACTGGTCGATGTCGACCGGTTCGGGTCGCGAGGAAGCAAGCGGGATCGTGTCGCCGGCGTCGAAGCCCTCGCCCGAGTCGCCTGGGACGATCTGCAGGTACTTGAGCCCCAGTGGCGATTTCGGCCGGATGATCATCGTCGAGTTGTCCGGCAGCGGTTCGACGCTCTTGTCGAGGCTGAGGCTGAGGTCGGCGGCGACCTTGCCATCGCCGATTTGGACCGGCACCACCGACTTGACCACGCCGACCCGGGCCCCCCCGATCCGCACCTCGTTGCCCTTGACCAGCGCGTTGGCGTTGGGCACCCGAGCGGTGAGGTCGTAGGTCGAGACGAAGGGCAGGCCGTTGTTGGCGTTGTAGGCGAGGAAGACGGCGACGATCACGACCAGCACCGTCACCGCCCCGACGATCACCGGGCTGCTCGCCACTCCCTGTATGCCGCTGCGGTTTCTCATTGGCCGAGGAAGTAGTCGAGGGTTACGCGCTGGCGCTGAGTCGGCAGTGCCTCGGCAGAGCCCAGCTGGCGGCTTTCGTCCAGGCCGACAGGGGGAGGATTGGCAGGTGCCAGCGGGGCGAGGTTGGGAAGTGGCGTACCCGGTCGAGCCAGGGTACCGCCGATCCTCGCGGCTTCCCGTTCTTCCTCGTCTTCGTAGAACTTCCGTAGTGCGAGCCCCGTCAGCGACGACGTGCCGGCGGCAGCGCCGGTGAAGTTCGCCGAACAACCGCTTGCTCCCGAGAGGACGTATTCAGGACAGTTGGTCAGGGTCACCAGGGTGCGCGTGAAATGACCGTATTTGTCGAAGCCGTTGGTGGCAGCGGTGCCACTGTAGATCAGGTCGACGAGGCCGTCGAAGCCCTTGGTTTCTCTGGCGCTGGCGAAGAACTCGGCCAGTTCATTGGTCGGGGCTGCGCCGGTGCGGGCCAGGTCACGCGTCTTGCGGGCGATCGGATCGGCGGCGCGCAGCGTCGGGCCGGCTTCTTCGCCGGCGTTGCCGAGCGACTTGAAGGCAACGGTCGAGGCATTCGAGAACGGTCCCAAGAGGCGCGTTGCTTCGGTGAACGACGGCGCCGCCTCGCCGAGCTCGGCGAAGGTCGACGAGGCCGCCTCGGAGAAGCCGCCCAGGCTGCGCAGCGTGGCGCGGAACTCGCGCAGGAACTCGGGGAGCTTCTGCAGCGAGGCTTCCAGGTCGGCGCCACGTTCGGCGCTGGCCTGCGCGGCGGTGCCCGAGTTGGCGAAGAAGCCGGCAACCGCGGTGCGGTCCCGCGAGAGGGGCTCGAGCACCTGGTCTGAGTCGGCTGCAAGCTGGGTCAACTGCTCGCGCTGGGCCTCGAGGATGCCGAGTAGCCGGTCGACGTCGCGCAGAACCGGGTTGGCGCGCCTGACCGCCGCCTCGAGGTCGGCGCCGCGGCCGGCCAGCCCGGCGCCGAGTTCGTTGAAGATCAGGCGGAAGCGCTGCGCATAGGGCAGCCGGTTGATGTTGTTGATCAGATCGGGGTCGACGCTGGTGCTGTTGTTCTCCAGCGGCAGCAGGTACTCGCCGGCGCCGGGTTGGTCGTCGGCGATTTCCTTCAACGGCGGAGCCGGCGATGAGCCCGGGGCACGCGGCACAGTCGGGCGGCAGTCGACGAACTTCTCGCCGATCAGCGACTGGGGGCGAATCACGCAGGATGCGTCGCTGCGGAAGTCCTGGAAGCCGGGGTCGGTGATCTTCATCACGATCGCTGCCTTGCCCTCGATCGCCTGGGGCTTGCCGCCTTCGTAGCTGGAGATCTCTCCGGGCAGCGTGACGGTGACCGACTCGATTTCGCCGACGTTGGCGCCCGCTACCCGCACCTCCTCGCCGTTGACCATGAAGCCGCCGCTGTCGAAGATCGCCCGTACGACGTAGGCGTCGTCTTCATCGCCACCGGAGAAGACCAGCACGATGGCGACAATCGCCGCCGCAACCAGGGCGCCTATCGCCAGTGCCCTTCTCATGGTCCGGGGGGCGCGTCGGCCGGGTTGCAGTCGGTGGCGGTCACGCTGGCGCCGGTGAAGGGCGGTTCGACGAAGGGGCTTGAGCCGTCGGTGGCGGGTTGGCTACCGCCGCCAGGGCAACGACGCGTGACAGCAGCCGATTCGCCGAAGGCGCCGTACTGTTCGCTCGGCGCGATCGGCTCGAGCACTCGGGTCGCTGCGTCGTAGTCGAAGATGTTGAGGCCGGAGAAGCTGGCGCGGACGTAGTGGCCGTTGCCGTCGTAGGTCGCGGACGTCTGACCGAGCTTGGCGAAGCCGTTGAAGAGATCCGGCGCGTAGGCACGGAAGAATTCGAGGTTGGGCAGGAAGGCGTCGACCCCTTCTTCTGCATGGGGGAAGGTGCGCGCGGCGCGGCGCTGCACGCTGGGCAGCATCGCCAGCGCTTCCGCCGTGTCGTTGGCGAAGCCCTGGCGACGCACGGTGAGGCGCAGGTCCTTGAAGACCGGTACCGCTTTGGAGAGGAAGGGACGGAGTTCGGCGAGGAAGGGCGCCAGGTCCACGGTCGCCGTGCGCGAGGTCTCGATCAGCGGGTCGAGGTCGTCGAGCGCGGCGCGCAGGTTGACGAAGGTCGTGTTCGCCTGGCGGAAGGTGGGCGGCAGCAGCTCGAGGCTGCGGCTGAGGGCGACGTTCTGGCTGGCGATCGCGCCGAAGGCCGTGCTGGCGTTGGCGATCGCGCTGGAGAGCTCGGCGCCACGTTCGGAGACCGCGGTGCTCAGCCGGCTGGAGCTGATCAGGAAGCGCGAGAGGAGCCGTTCGTCGGCGTTCAGATCGGCCGCGAAGGCTCCCGCCCGGTTGAAGCCGACGCCGAGGTATTCGTAGGTGCGGTTGGCGCTGCCGTCCTGTCCGCGACCGGCGTACCAGGCGGCATTGCCGCGGAAGAACTGGCCCAGGCCGCGGCGCACCGAGGGCGGGAAGGTGTTGAAGAGCTGGTCGATGTCGATCGGGGTCGTGGTCGAGGCAAGGCCCAGCGTCGCGTCGTCGTCGAGTGAGGGGTTGCTGTTGGGCCCGGGGCTGATCGAGACGTAGTGGTTGGCGACCCCCGAGAGCGAGGTGGCGCGGATTATCGCGGTGGTGCCCTCGTGCAGCTCCTGTTCGACCTTGACGACGACCTTGGCCAGGTTGTCGTCGGTCAGCTCGATGCTCTCGACCGAGCCAACCGGCTGGCCGCCGATCAGGACCTGGTTGTCGGGCACCAGCTGGGCGGCGTTCTGGAAGAGGAGGTTGTAGCGGTGCCCGCCGTTGCCGGAGAAGATCACGTAGGCGAGCGCGATCACCGCCACGGCGAGCGCCGCGAGCGCCGCCATCCGCGCGGGCGTCATCCCCCGGCTCTGGGCCGAGCTTTTCTCCTCGCCTGCGGGATTGGCAGCCACGGATCGTCGCTTGCGGTTCCCCGGCCTCCGATCCGGCGGAACGGCCGCAGAATCGTATCCGAGCCGCCCCCCGGCAAGCTCCCGCCGAGCAGGGACTTAACTGGAATTCAACGCGTACCGGGAGGCGCCGAGATCCGCGGAGTACCACTCAGACGTTGAGTCTCGGCAGCGCCCGCTCCAAGGAACGCGGCAACCACCAGACCCGCTCGCCGATCAGCAGCATCAGTGCCGGAAGCAGAACTATGCGCACCACGGTCGCGTCGAGCAGCACGGCAACCGTCAACCCGATGCCGAGCTGGCTGACGGTGGCGATCGGGGCGCCGGCGAAGGCGAGGAAGACCGCCATCATGATCGCCGCCGCGCCGGTGATCACGCGCGCTGTCTTCTCGAGGCCGAAATCGATTGCCGCGGCGTTGTCGCCGTGACGGTCGTAGTGCTCGCGCATGCGCACCAGGAGGAAGACCGCGTAGTCGATCGAGAGCCCGAAGACGACGCCGAAGATCATCGTCGCCCCCACCGCGTCGACGTAGGTGCGGCCGCCCAACGGCCAGCCCTCGGGCACGTTGGTGAGCAGGGTGAGCACGCCAAAGGCGACCGCGACGGTGGCCAGGTTGAGACCAACCGCGATCGCGGCAAGCGGCAGGGCTCGCAAGACGAGGACCAAGATGAGGAAAGTGGCGAGGGTGATGGCCGCAATCACCAAGGGCATCCGTTCCCGGGTGATGCGGCTGTAGGCGTTGAGGGTGGCCGGGCCGCCGGCCACCCCGGTGGCCACGTCGGCTTCCTTGCCGAGCTTGGCCGCATCGTCTTCGAGACGCTTGTTGAGGGCGATCGAGCCGTCCGAGTTGAAGGGGTAGCGGGAGAAGACGACCAGCGTCGCCGCCTGGCCGCCGCCCTCGAGGTTGACCGCTTCGGAGGCTCGTTCGTGGAGGCGGCCGCGGGTGCCATCGAGAGCCGAGAGGACGAAGTAGCCGGAGTCGAAGATGCCCGGCGTGGTGCGGCGCACCTGTGCCACCTGGCGGTTGATGCGGCGGCCCTGGGATTCGATCCGCACGGTGAGTTGGCGGGTGCCCGACTGCAGCGGGTAGGAGCGCGTGTAGAACTCGCTCAGCTGCCGCTCGAACTCCTCGGTGCCGTCGGTCAGCTGCGTGAGGCCGGCGGCAAGCTGCGAGGTGGCGCTGTCGGCCTCGGCGAGTTCCTCGATGGCGCCCTTGGTTTCGCGGTTCAGTTCGGCGATGCCCTCCGCCAACCTGTCGGCTCCTCCTGACAGCTCGAAGAGGCCGTCGGAGAGCTGCTTGGAGGCGGCCGCCAGCTGCCGCATGTGCTGGAGTTCGCTTTCCAGATACGCCTTGATCGTGCGGGCGTCCTCCAGGTTGGCCTCGAGCCTCGTCTGCAAGGCCGCGAGCTCTGTTGCGAGCGGGCTGGCGGCCCCCGCCGCCTGGCGAGCTGCCTCGAGGGCGGCATCGTAGTTGGGGTCGGATTTGCCGACCGTCATCGCTTCGAGCTGCTGCAGGACGATCCCCAGTTGCTCGTCCGTCCTCTGCGCAGCGCCGTGCAGCTGCGGCACGACTGTCTCCGTCTCTTCTTCGAGCGTCCTCGCCAGTCGCCGCGACTCAGGCGAGACGTTGGCGTTGAGGTTGGGGACGAGATCGTGGTTGCCGAACTTGATCCGAAGCCCCCCCACCGCGGCCCGCTCGAGTCCGGCGGCCAGCTGCCGCGACCCTTCCGCCAGCCGATCGACGCCCTCGATCGCTTCGTCGCCACCGGCAACCGCTTCGCCGAGCCCCTGGGCGATCGCTATTGCGCCCTCTTCGGCTCGCCCCGAGCCTTCGGAGAGCAGGCCGGCGCCGTAAGTCGCTCGCGAGAGCCCGCCGCGCAGCGCCGAGACCCCCTCCGCGACGCGGCCGAGGTTGCGACTCAACCGAGTGAAGCCGGCAAGCGGCCCGGTGTCTTCGTCGGAGGCGAGCAGCGCGTTGCCGGTGCGGCGCAAGGGCTCGACCTGCTCGGACACCTGGCCGGGGCCGACGACGCTCTGCACCCCGGGAGTATTGGCGATGTGACGCTGCCAGCGGCGCAGCGAGTTGAGCCGCGCCGGTTCGGTGATCGTTCCCTGCTTGGCCGCGGCGACGACGACGAAGGGCGCTTCGAAGCCGGCGAACGCCGCCTGGATGCGCTCGGCGTCCAGACGCGCGGGATCGTCGGGGGGCAGCTGGCCGGTATCGAAGGGTCCGGTCTTGAGTGCGAGAGCCGGTGCTGCCAAGACGAGCACGATGCCGCCGATCAGAGCTGCGACCGGCGCCGGGCGGGCCAGCGCCGCGCCGACCAACTTCATCAGCCGCGAGCGTTCCCCGTTCGGTGCGGGACCGATCCGCCAGCGGTCGATGTTGGGGCCGAGCAGGAGCAGGATCGGCGGGCCGATCACAGTCGCCACGACCACCGTGAGCAGCACGACCAACGCGAGGGTCCCGGCGAGGGAGGCGAGCAGGGCGCCGGGTACGACAAAGAGGGCGACGACCATCGAGAGGATCAGGGTGCTGCCGGCGAAGACCGTCGTGCGACCGGCGGTTCGCCGTGTCGCCCAGGCCGCGTCGAGCGGGATCGCACCGCTGGCAAGCTCCTCGCGGAAACGGGAGACGAGCAGCAGCGCGTAGTCGACCCCGAGCGCCAGGCCCATCATCGTGCAGACCGTCAGCGCGATCGCGTCGACGCCGAAGAGGCCGGTCAGAATCGAGAGCAGGCCACGCGAGGCGAAGACTGAGATCGCCCCGAAGGCAAGCGGGATCGCCGCCGCAACCGGCGAGCGGAAGACGAGCAGCAGGACGACCAGCAGGATCGGCAGGGCAATCAGCTCGCCGCGCTCGGCGGCCTCGATCGATTTGTCCTGGATCGTGCGCGTCAGGGTGGCGAAGCCGCTCTGCGTGGCACGAACCGGCGAACGGATCTCTTCCTCGATCGCGCTGTTGAGCAGCGGCACCTTCTTGTCGACCGCCTCGGCCGTGTCGACGTGGAAGTCGACGACGATCAGGGCCCGGTCGGGCTCCGGCCGCAACCTGTCGACCGTGCCGCGGTCCCAGGGCGAGAGCGTCGTCACCTTGGGGTCGCGGCGCAGCTTGCGGATCAGCTCGGGGCCCTGCCGGTCGATCGCATCGGGCGGACCCTCGAGCAGGACGACGAAGGGCGCCGAGTCGCCGAAGTAGGTGCGCAGCATCTCGTTGGCGCGCTGCGACTCGGTGCCGTTGATGCTCAGCGTGCTCGGGCTGAGGCGCTCCTCGAGGCTGAAGCCGAAAGAGACAAGCACCGCGATGAGCAGCAGCGAGACGGCCAGCACGCGGCGCGGATACCGCAACATCAAGGGTGGGAGCCGCTCGCCCTCGCGCTCGACGCGCGGGCCGTCGCTCCGCCCCCTGCTCCTCCTGACAGGCACGGACGGTAGTTTGGCGGGCGCAGCGGGGGAGCGGGGGAAAAGAAACAGAAGACTCTGTTAAGCCACGCTTCACAAACAGCCCGCTTGCTGAGAGCGCTAGCCTGATCGTGAGGGAGATTGAAGCGACTTCTGGGCATCGGGGCGGCGATCTGCGTTCTGCTGGCAGCGGGCGCCGATGCCGCCTTCGTTCGGATCGGAAACCTGGTCCTCACGGCAGATGGTGGATTCACGCCGCGGACGCTGCCGCGCCGTTCCTTCGCACCGATCGAGTTCGAGGGACGCGCGAACTTGCGCAGTGTGAGCGGCGGCATCCCGACCGCTCTGCAGCAAGCGGTGATCGATTTTGATCGCGACGGCCGCCTGAGCACGGCGGGGCTACCGGTCTGCCAACCGGGCCAGCTCGATGAAGCGACGCCAGAGGAGGCGCGTGCCAGGTGCCCGGGTGCGATCGTCGGCACCGGCCACGTCGGCGCCTTGATTGCCCGGGAGAACGGGCCTCCGCTGAGCGCCACCTCGCTGCTGACCCTCTTCAACGGACCTCGCCAGGGGGGTTGGCCAACCGCGATCGTCCACGCACGCACCACCGTGCCCGCAGCGCAGACCTTCGTCATCACGGTGCCAATCGAACGGCGGGCAGGGGAGTTCCGCTACCGCGCCACGCTCGACGTCCCGCCGATCGCCGGTGGTCGCGGCGCCCTCGTCCACGTCGACGTCGAAGTGGGGCGCGACTACCGCCTGCGCGGCGCGCGGCGCAGCTACGTCTCGGCGCGCTGCAGCGACAACGTCCTCCGGACCCGGGGGCGCTTCACCTTCCTCGACACCACGATCATCGAAGGCAGCGTCGACAAGGGCTGCACGGTCGTCCGCTAGCGACCCGACCTTCCTATACTTGCCCGCCCCGGGCCGTTAGCTCAGTTGGTAGAGCAGGAGACTCTTAATCTCAAGGTCGAAGGTTCGAGTCCTTCACGGCCCATCCTCAGCGTCGCGCCCGAGGTGCCTGACCAAGACGGCTGCTGACGGCGGTTCCCGCCCCGGCCAGGCCGCGGCACGATACCCGAGTTGTGGGTCTATATGCCGGCTTGCGGGAAACGGCAAGGGGACCGCCTGTTTATGCTCGAAACAGAGAGTTGTTCGATGGCCAGCCCCAGAGGACAGAGGGAGGCCAGCAGGGCACTCGCGCTGGGCGCCTTGCTGCGCAAACTCCGGCGCGAGCGGGGCTACACACTCGACCAGCTCGCCAAGCGCATTCCGATGTCGGCCTCGAACCTCTCCCGGGTCGAGCTCGGCAGTCAGGGCCCGCCAGCCGACGAGGTGATCGAGCGAATTGCCAAGGCGCTCGACACCTCCCCCGCCGACCTCCTGCATGCGGCCGGACGGATGGGCGGCGGCCAGTCCTTCGAACAGGCTGTCCTCGAGCGTCTCGAGGCAATCGGACGGGACGTGCGCGAGGTCAAGGAGGCAGTCGCGCAGAGACGGCCCTAGCTGCGAATCGAGGCAGCCGGCTTACTGTCCCAGCGTGCCGCCCCCGCCAAGGCCGCCGAGCGGGTTCTGTAGAGCTTCTTTGCCCCGTTCTCCTTCGGCTTTGGCGAATTCCTGCTTCTGTTTTTCGTAGGACTTGCCGCGCGCCCGGTATTCGACCAGCTGTTTCTGGACTTCTTTGGCTTCGGCTTGGGATGGAGCTTTGGCCTGGGCTTCCTTGGCCGTCGCGTCGCCAGCTGCAAAGTCGCCCGCGAAGTACTGATAGATAGCCAGTGAGGTGAGCGAGCCGACGTTCGGGCGCGCTTCGGCCGCGATTCTCTGAGCCTTCACCGCTTCGTCGACGGCGGCATCGGCTTCTTCCGTCGTCGGCGAGGATTCGGCGAGGCTGAAAAGGGTGCGAGCCATCAGCAGTGCGCCGGACGGGTTGGGCTCGTCGGTCTGCTGCAGGTACCGGTTCCATGCTTCGGAAGCCTGAATGAGGTCTTCACGCCCAGCCCCTGTGATCACCGGGATCCCGGTTTCCGAGTTGAGTTCGGTCTGCGCATTGCCGGCAGCCACTCGGGCGCGGGTCAACGCAAGCAGCAGCTCTTCGTTATCCGGTTCCGTACGCAGTTTGGCTTCGATGCGTTCGGCCTGCTCGTGCAGGACCGTGGCCGGATCGGTGGTGCTGGCCGTGTTGAAGATGTCGGCGATGCTGAAGGGGCCGACGACAAGGAAAAGGCTGGCGCCCATCAGCAGCGCGAGCGTCGCGTAGACGACCCGGATGACGTGTCGCCGCCGTCCCCGGGTGTCGAACAGCATTCGTCGCTCGCCGCTTTTCGCCAACTTCGATCACCGCTCCTGCGTCGATGGCCTGCCGATCCCCTCCGTCGCTTTCGGCGTGCCGAAAGCGCGAGCAATCAAGATACTCAACTCGAAGAGCACGAGCAGTGGGACCATCTCGATCAACATCGAGATCGGGTCAACGCCAGGCAGCGCAGCGGCGACCACGGCAATGATCAAGTAGGCGTACCGACGGTTGCTCGCCAACTGTTGGACCGAGACGATGCCAAGCCGGGTCACGGCCAGGATCGCCAGGGGCAGCTGGAAGATCAGGCCGCCGGCGAGCAAAGTCGTCGCGAAGAAGCTGTAGTAGTCCCGAGCCCGCACCTGGACGTTGAACTGGCTGTCGTTGAAGCCGAGCAGAAAGTTGATCGCGGGCGGCATCACGACGAAGTAAGCGAAGGCGATGCCGGCGAGGAAGAGAACCGGGACGAACAGCAGGATCGGCAAGATCACCCGCCGCTCGGCCTCGCTGAAGGCGGGCAGGACATAGGCATAGGCCTGGTAGAGGAGGATCGGCATCGAGAGGATCAGCGCCCCGTATACAGCCACTGTGAGCGTCGTCGTGAAGGCCTCGGCGACTCCGAAGGTGAGCAGCTTGTCGTGATCTGCGGGCAGCGGGCCGGAGGCGATTTCCAGCAGCAGGTCGTCCTGCCAGAAGCAGAGGCCAAGGGCGACCGCGAAGACGACGATGCAGACGACGATGCGGGTGCGAAGCTCGTCGAGGTGCTCGACCAGCGTCAGTCGGTCCTCGTGGGAGACCGGCCTCATCCGGGCCATCGCGGTCCCCTCAGCGGCGGTCGTGGGTGACCGTCTCGCCCTCGGCGCTCTTCTCGGCAGACGGTCGTCCGGGCGGCTCGATTGCCTCGCGGCGCTCAGGCTCCTCGTCGCTGTCGCCGCTCACCGAGCCGCGGAACTCGCGGATGCCACGGCCAAGCGAGCGGCCCAGCTCAGGCAGGCGCTTCGGTCCGAAGACGACCAAGGCAATGATCAGGACGATCGCCAGCTCGAGAGGTCCGACATTTGGCATCGACCCATGGTAACGCCCGCAGGTGGCGATCGGATCACGGCGAATTGGGTAGGGGAACTACCTGAAAGTTGGGTTTTTCGACAAGTACCGCGGAAAAGTGCGGATTGATTTCCTTTCCCGCGGGTTCGATAAGAGAGCTATGAGAAACGCAAGCGCCAGCCAGACGAAGATCGCCATCGGACTCCACGTCTGTCCGCAATGCAGCTCAGCGCTGGTACAGCCGACCTGCTGGGAGCAGGCGGGCGATCGCGGCCACTGGCGCCTCTGGCGTCGCTGCCCGGAGTGCGAATGGAGCTGCGAGGAAGTCCACGGCGAAGCCGAGATCGATGCTTTCGACGAAGAGCTCGACTCCGGCACCCGCGCCCTCAGCGACGTGCTGCGCTCACTCGAGCACGAGAACATGCAGTACGTCGCCGAGACCTTCGCGGCGGCGCTCGCCGCGGACCTGATCAGCGCTGACGATTTCCGCTGAGCCCCGCGTGGCGGCCCCCACGGGACCCTCTAGGCGTAGCGCTGCACGACGCCGTCAGCGACCAGACTGAGAAGCTCTCGCTGCTCGGGATCGAAAGCGGCCGAGTCCAAGCGCGCCTTGGCTACGGAAACCATCTCCAGAGCCCGCCGTCGGACCCGATCGAGAGCGCCGCTTGCCGCGATCCGATCGCAGAGCCGCTCGGCGCCACCCGAGTCGAGCGTGCGCAGATCGACCGCGGCGATCGCCGGATCGGCCTCGGCAGCGAGGATCAGTGGCAGGGTGACGGTGCCATCGAGCAGGTCGGTGCCGCGTGCCTTGCCGGTGCGCTCAGGCGGACCGGAGACGTCGAGCACGTCGTCAAGCAGCTGGAAGGCAAGGCCGATCTCGGCGCCGAAGACACCCAGCGCGTCCTCATCGCGACCCAGCCGGCAGGCGCACTCGAAGAGCTTTGCCGTCTTCAGTTGGCAGCGCTCCAGGTAGCGCCCCTCGGCGATGCCGGTGTCGAAGGCGTCGTTGCGCTGCGCGAGCTCGCCACGGGCAAGAGCCATCGAGGCTTCGGCGAGCAGCTCGATTGCGCGACGATCGCCATGCTCGGCAAGCAGCGCGAAGGCGCGGGAGAAGAGCAGGTCGCCAGTTGCCAGCGCCCGTTCGCGGCCCGAGGTGGCCGCCACGGTTGGCTGGCCGCGACGCAGCGAGGCGTCATCGAGCACGTCGTCGTGGATCAAGGTGGCCATATGGATCAGCTCGACGGCGGCAGCGGCGCGCACCGTGTCCTCCCCCCCATCCGAACCGGCGCAGAGCAGGACCAGCAGCGGTCGCAGTCGCTTGCCCCCGGCTGCAAGCGTCGCGTTCACGTCTTTGTCGAGCAGCTCGCCGTGACCCCGGCTCTGTTCGCGCAGGCGCTCCTCGACCTCGCCGAGACGAGCCGGTAGCCAGCGGCTCGAGGCATCGAGGACGGCGGTGACCGGGGGCGGAATCGCCGAGTGGCGGGTCACCCGAGAGCGCCGCTGTGGATCGCGATGATCCCCCCGGCAAGCACCGTCCAACGGATGCGCTGCAGCCCAGCAGCATCCATCTTCTCCGCCAGCCGCCCCGGGCTCGGAAAGCTGCGCACCGATTCGGGCAGATAGGAGTAAGCCTCCGACTCCTCCGAGAAAGAGCCCAGGAGGGGAACGATACGGTCGAACCAGAGCGAGTAGAAGGTCGAGAGCGGCGCTCGGGTCGGCTGGGTGATCTCGAGCACGACAAGGCGCCCGCCGGGGCGCAGCACGCGGGCCATCTCACACAAGCCACGGTCGAGGTCGGCAAGGTTGCGCACGCCGAAACCGACCGTAACCGCATCGAAGCGTCCCGCGTCATAGGGAAGGTTGAGCGCGTCCGCCCACTCAAAACGGACGCCGTGGGCCGAGCGCGCGGCCTTCTCGCGAGCCAAGTCGAGCATCGGCTCGGAGAAGTCGCAACCGACCACGCGGCCGTTGGGCGCCACCCGGCCAGCCAACTCCAGCGCCAGGTCGCCCGTCCCGCAGCAGACATCGAGAGCCGAGTCGCCAGGGCTGAGCTCCGCCCGATCCGCAGCACGCTCGCGCCAGCGATGGTGCAGGCCAGCGGTCATCACCGAGTTGAGCGTGTCGTAGCGACTTGCGACACGGTCGAACATGCTCTGCACCTGCTCGGCGAACTGAGCAGATTCCCGCGAAGGCTGAGGTCGGGTGTCAGGGTTCATGTGCGTGCTGGGGAGCGCCGCACCGCGCAGCGTCCGCCGCCGTCAGACGCGTGCAGGAATCCTGACACACGCCTCAGTCAAGCGATGAGAGGAAATCGGCGACCTGGTTGAGCTTCTTCGGTGGCAGGTCACGGAAGGAGGGCATGATGCCGGGGCCGATTTCGACCGAGCGCAGGATCGCCGCGCGTGGGATGCGCGAGGCGATGTGGGTCAGTTCAGGACCGGGACCGTTGTTGCCGTTCTCGCCGAGCTTGTGGCAGGCGAGGCAGCCGGCGCTGGCGGTGGCCTCCTTGCCCGCCTCGTAGCGCGGCGCAACCTTCATCTCGATCTCGGTCGGCGAGCCGCCCTCGGCGCCGAGGAAGGTCAGATAGGCCATTGCGACGATCGTCATGATCCCCGCCGTCGTCGCGATCGGGCGGCGGGCCGGATTGCGCTCCGGGCCGCGATCGTAGAAGGGCAGGAGCAGGAGCAGCACCATGCAGATCGTCGGGATGCCGATCGTCGCAATCGGGACCAGCTCCGGCGGCTTGATCACGCGCAGCAGCTCGAAGAGGAAGAAGAAGTACCACTCGGGGCGCGGCACGTAGGTGGTCGAGGTCGGGTCGGCCTTCGGCCCCTGCTCGGCGCCGAGGATGATCGACATGGCGATGATCGTGGCTACGACGAGCAGCGCCATCGTCGAGTCCTTGAGCACCGCGTAGGGGAAGAAGGGCTTGCCCTTCTTCTTCAGCAGCTCGTACTCCTCGAGGTATGCCTGCTTGTCTTGCGGCTTCATGAAGGAGAGGCTCCGTTGCCCTCGGTGCCGGCGTCGAGCTGGGAGACCGGGGCGGCGACCTTGGGCTTCTCGGCCCGCAGCCAGGGCGGCGCGGTGGTGCCGAGCTTGACGACGAGGTAGAGGTGGGCGCCAATCAGGGCGATGATCGCGCCGGGCAGCAGCAGCATATGGATCGCGTAGAAGCGCGAGAGCGTCGTCGCCCCGAGCTCGGGTCCTGCCCGCAGGAAGTCGCTCAGATAGGGGCCGATCACGGGACCGGTGCCGTTGATGTTGATACCGACCACCGAGGCCCAGAAGGAACGCTGGTCGAAGGGCAGCAGGTAGCCGGTGAAGGCCATCGTCATGGTCAGGATCAGCAGCACCACGCCGATCACCCAGTTGAGCTCGCGGGGGTACTTGTAGGCGCCGAAGAAGAAGGTGCGGCCCATGTGCAGGAAGATCAGGATCACCATCACGCTCGAGCCCCACTTGTGCATGCCGTGCACGAAGGCGCCGAGGAAGACGTCGTTGTTGATGTGGGCGATCGAGGCGTAGGCCTGAGTCGTCGAGGGGGTGTAGAACATCGCCAGGAAGACCCCGGTGACCGCCTGAACGATGAAGGCGAAGAGCGTCGCCGAGCCGAGGGTGTAGAACCAGTTGGTTCCCTTCGGCACCTTGCGGAAGAGCATCCCGGTGAGGAAGCCAGAGGCGGCGGTGCGCTGGTCGACCCAGGCAAGCACGTCGGCCGGCGCTTCCGCGGCTCGGTCGGCAAGCCGCTTGGCGTCGGAGGGTCGCTCCGGCGGGGCCGTCTTCAGGTCGGCGGGGGCCTCTCCCTTGGCGCCGTTGCCCGTACCCGGCTTGGCCGGTTTGCGAAGCGGCGCGGGGATCAGGGAGTCGAGCTTCATCGTCTACCGGCCTAGCTGCTCGGGGGCGGGAAGGTGGACGGACGGGGCGGGTACAAATATTCCCAGATGCCGCCGGTGAACTCACCGGGGTCGCGGGCGCGCACCGGCTCGAGCTGAGAGGTGACGCTGTAGCGCGGCCCGACCTCAACCTGGCCGGCGCGGACACGGGTCTGGAACTGGTCGAGCGGCCGCACGGGTGGCCCACCGATCCGCTTTCCCTGGAAGTCATAGACGCCGCCGTGGCAGGGACAGATGAAGTTGCCGGCCGCCTCGACGAAGCGCACTGGGCAACCGAGGTGGGCGCAGCGATTGGAGACGGCGACGATCGAGTTGGGGTCCTCGTCGAAGATCTCGGAGCCTTTGCGCACGTAGGCAGTCGTCTTGCCAGCGTCGCCAATCCCCTCGGTCTCGGTGAAGACCACCTGGCGGTAGGTGTCCTCGACGAAGTCGCCGACCGGGCCGACCGCCTCCCAGCGCTCCTTGCCACGGTGGAAGATCGGCGCCACGGCGAAGCCGACCGCGGGCAGCACGATCGCCGCTCCGGCGATGCCCCCGACGCCCTGGGCGGCAACCGTGAAGGCGCGTCGGCGAGTCATCGACTCACCCTCGAAGTAGCCCGGTGGCTGGGCCTCCGGGCGCTCCGGCCGGGCGCTCGCCTCGGCCCCGTTCTGCTTGTCCGCTTCGTCGCTCAACAGCTTGCCTCAGGAAGAGGGAAGTCTATTGACTCAGGCCGCGGGGCGGTGGCGATGGTCACCGCCGCCGATAGCCAGAGCCGAGGCGTGCCACAGCGCGGGCGCCTCGGCCTCGCGGCCCTCGGCGTGCAGTCGGGCACAGCTGCCGATCAGCTCTGCCAGCACGCCGACCGCCTCGGGGTCGCCGAGTGCGGCGAGGCGTTCGATGCCGAGCGCGTAGAGGTAGTCCCCAGCGAGCAGCGCCAGATCCTCGTCGTGGCCGCTCAGCAGGCGCGGCTCGCCGTAGTGCAGGAGATAACCCTCGCGCACCGCCTCGACCACCAGCGCGTACTCGGCTGGCACAGCCGCCGAGCGCGGGCCGAGCGCGGCGAGCAGGCCGAAGACGGGCTGCTCCTCGGTCTCCACCACGTGTGGGGAGATCGGCGTGTCCTCCTCGCGCAGCAGGCTTGCGAGAACCCGGAGCGCGCCGGCAGGCGAAGTCATCGAACTCCCCTTGGCGACTTACCGCTGGTATATGACGGGAAACTCGCCAAGCACCTCATCGCAGTGCCTCGGTGAGCGACTCGGCGGCGGCTTCCAGGGTGCGGTCGATCGTCGCCTCGTCGTGGGCGAGCGAGACGAACCAGGCCTCGAACTGCGAGGGCGGCGGGTAGACGCCGCGGTCGAGCATCGCCCGGCAGAAGCGGGCATGGGCGCCGAGGTCACAAGCTGTGGCGCCGGCGAAGTCGACGATCGGCGTGCTGCTGAAGAAGAGCGTCACCAGGCCCGGCGCGGCAGCTACCTGCAGCGGACGATCCGCGGTGAGCGCGCCCAATCCGTCGGCAAGCCGGTCGGTGAGCACCCCGAGTCGCTCGTAGGCGCCGGCGTCGAGCTCGCGCAGCGTGGCAAGGCCGGCGGCCGTCGCAAGGGGGTTGCCGGAGAGCGTGCCCGCCTGGTACACGTCGCCGGCCGGGGCAACCCGCTCGAGCAGCTCGCGGGGACCGGCGAAAGCGGCTGCCGGCAGGCCGCCGCCGATCACCTTGCCGAGCACGGTCAGGTCGGGCTCGACGCCATACAGCTGCTGGGCGCCACCGCGCGCGACTCGGAAGCCGGTGATCACCTCGTCGAAGACGAGCAGCGTGCCCGCCTTGCGGGTCGCCTCGCGCAGGAACTCCAGGAAGCCTTCCGCCGGCGGGACCACGCCCATGTTGGCGGCGATC
>DATNHC010000029.1:0-8351 GCA_035605155.1 Solirubrobacterales bacterium | reverse complement strand
CGACCGTGCCGACGACGACGGAAACGACGACTCCGACGACCACCACCACGCCGACCACGACCACGACGCCGACCGAAGAAGAAGACAGCGGCAGCGGCGGCATCGGCGCCCCTTAGTGACCGACTCTCCCGCTCAGCTTCGCACCGCCTCCTATGAGGCCGATCCCGCCGACGTGCGGCGCGTCCTGCTGCTCTACTCGGGCGGCCTCGATACGAGCGTGATGCTCAAGTGGATCCAGGACTCCTACGAGGCCGAGGTCGTCTGCCTGACCGTCAACCTCGGCCAGCCGGGCGAGGACTACGGTGTGATCGAAGAGAAGGCGAAGCGACTCGGCGCGCTCGAGTGCCACGTGGTCGATGCCCGCGAGGAGTTCGCCGCCTCCTACGTCCTCGCGGCGATCAAGGCCAACGCGCTCTACGGTGGCGGCTACCCGCTCTTCACCGCGCTTGGCCGGCCGCTGATCGCCAAGCTGGCAGTCGACTACGCGCGGCGGACCGGCTGCGACACGATCGCCCACGGCTGCACCGGCAAGGGCAACGACCAGGTGCGAATCGAGGCGACGGTTGCCACCCTTGCCCCCGAGCTGAGGACGATCGCTCCGGTGCGCTCCTGGCAGATGGGTCGCGAAGAGGAGATCGCCTACGCACGCGAGCACGGCATTCCGGTCAAGGGCGGGACCGAGGTGGCGCCCTACTCGATCGACGACAACCTCTGGGGTCGCTCTTCGGAGGGCCGCTGGATCGAGGACCTCGATCACGCGCCCGAGGACGACGTCTTCCAGCTCGTCACCCGGCCGGAGGAAGCGCCCGATGAGGCCGAGACGATCACGGTCGAGTTCGAAGCCGGCGTGCCTGTCGCTCTCAACGGGGAGCGTCTGGAGCCGGTCGAGCTGCTCGAACGGGCCGCTGAGATCGGCTGCCGCCACGGCGTCGGCATCGTCGACCACATCGAGGATCGCATCGTCGGCCTCAAGGTGCGCGACATCTACGAGGTGCCGGCGGCGGCGATTCTGCTTGCGGCCCACCAAGAGCTCGAGAAGCTGGTCTGCACGATCCACCAGAACCAGTTCAAGCCCGACCTCGACCGGCAGTGGGCCTACCTCGTATACGCCGGGCTCTGGTGGGAGCCGCTGCGCAGCGATCTCGACGCCTATATGGAGGCGGTCAACGCGCAGGTCACCGGCACCATCGGCCTCAAGCTGTTCAAGGGCAGCGTCCGGGTTGTGACCCGTTCCTCACCCAACGCCGTCTACGACGCCGACCTCGCTTCCTTCGCCGAGTCGGGAGGGCTTTTCTCGCAGACCGCATCGCCCGGCTTCATCGAGCTCTGGTCGCTGCAGTCGCGGATGGCGCATCGGATTCGCCAGCGCGGGGTAGGGGGGGAGCGGTGATGTATGCGGCGATCGGGAAACTCGTGGTTCGTGCCAGTCTTTTTTACGTCCGGCACCGTTACAGGCGCCAGATCAGGGCTGGTGCGGGCATTGCCGCAGTGGTGATCGGGATCGCCGCGTATGTCGCCAGCCGCAACGTGCCAGAGGGCTGATCGTCGTGCGCAAGCGTGTGTCGCCTGTTGCCATCGGCTGTGCCCTGCTGGGCCTCCTCCTGCTGCCCGCGATGGGTGGCGCTGAGGACGTCGGGAGCCTGCAGGCGAGGGTCGCCGCGGCGCGCGAGGAAGCCGGGTCGCTCGCCTCGAGGCTGCAGGCCGCCCAGGGCGAACTCGCCGCAGCCGAAGAGGAGGCCGACGCGGCGAGCGCCCGTGAGCAGCGCCTCAGCTCGCTGCTGGCGACGGGCGAGGAGCGAGCGGCGCGCCTGGCGGGCAAAGTGCAGCGCACCCTGCGCCGGCTGCAGGTCGAGAGGCGGCGCCTGCGACGTGCGCGTGCCGCGCTTGCGGCTCGCCTCGTGGCGATCTACGAGAGCGGCTCGCCAAGCACCGCCAGCGTGATCCTCGCCTCCAGCGACTTCGACGAGCTGGCGACGCGCACCGAATACCTGGAGCGAATCGAGCAGGCCGACTCGCAGCTCGCCGGCCGGGTCGCCGAGGTGCGTCGCGCGGTGGCCAAGGCGCTGGAGCGTGTAACGGCGCTGAAGGCGAAGGTGGATGCCTACAACGCCCGCCTCGACGCCGCTCGCAGCGAAATCGCCGAGGTACGCGCCGGCGCCGAAGCGGCAGCCGCCGAGCTGCAAGCGATCGAGTCCGCCCGCAGCGCCGCGCTGGCGACCCTCAAAGCCAAGATCGGCGAGTGGATCGACGACATCGAAGCCGCCGAAGCGGCCAGTCGCGCCGCAGCCGAAGGCACGGTTGAGCGCTGGCTCGGCGGCCCCTTCTCGATCCCCTCCTACATCGTCATGTGCGAGTCGGGCGGCAACTACGGCGCCCTCAACCCCTCCAGCGGCGCCGGCGGCGCCTACCAAATCCTCCCGTCCACCTGGAAGCTCTACGGCGGCCGCGGAGCCCCTCACGAAGCCTCTAAGGCCGAACAAGACCGCATCGCAGCTGAAATCTGGGCCGACTCGGGCGGCAGCGCCTGGGTCTGCGCCTGAGCGGAGACGCTTGAGCGGAGATCCCGGGGAGGGGTGAAGCGTCTTGTACTTTTCGCGATCTCCTCCTGGGCGTCAGCAATCTCCGCTCCTCGAAAAAGTTAAGCGAAACCCCTCCCCGGGATCTCCGTCCGACCAGCTTCCGGAATACCCACGGAAGTTGCGCGGAAGTCGCACCAAAGTGGCCTGCTCCATCTGACCCGCTTGGCATGATCGCTCCCTCGTGAGCAACCCTGCCGCAGTCCACTTGCACGCCCACAGCGAGTACTCGCTGCTCGACGGCGCCTGCAAGATCGAGGCGATGGCGGCGCGGGCGGCGGAGCTGGGCCAGCCAGCCCTGGGCCTCACCGACCACGGTGTGATGAACGGCGCCGTCGACCTCTACAAGGCCTGCGGGAAGCACGGGATCAAGCCGATCGCCGGCTTCGAGGCCTACTTCGTCGACGACGTGCAGGCGGTCAAGGAGAAGCCCAAGTACGAGCGCAACCATCTCACCCTGCTGGCCGAGAACGACACCGGCTTCGCCAACCTGGTCAAGCTCACCTCGGCCGGTTTCCTCGAAGGCTTCTCGCGCGGCAAGGCCAACGTCGACATGGAGCTGCTCGCCGCCCACTCCGAGGGCGTGATCGTGCTCACCGGCTGCCTGCAGTCGCGCTTCTGCCGCCGTCTGGTCGAGGAGCGTCCAGAGGATGCCCGCGCCCATCTCGACGATCTGGTCCAGGCCTTCGGCGCCGAGCAGGTCTACTTCGAGGTGCAGAAGAACGGCATCCCCGAGCAGGACAAGGCCAACGAGGGGATCGTCCGCTACGCCCGCGAGCTGGGTCGCCCGTTGGTCGGCACCGCCGACGTCCACTACCTGCGCCGTGAGGACTTCGACAACCACTCGGCGCTGCTCTGCGTGCAGACCAAGTCGACCCTGGAGGCGCCGAAGCTGAGCTTCGACACCAACGAGTTCTACCTCAAGGACTCCGCGGAAATGACGTCCTCCTTCGCCGAGTGGCCCGAGGCGGTGCCGACCACGCTGGAGATCGCCGAGCGCTGTGCGGTCGAGATCGAGCTCGGCAAGCTGCTCTTGCCACGCTACCCGGCCCCCGACGGGGAGGATCCCGAGGCGATGCTGCGCCGCATCGCCGGCGAGGGGCTGCGCGCCCGCTACGGCGACCCGGTCCCCGCCGAGGCGCAGGAGCGGCTCGAGTTCGAGCTCGGCGTGATCGAGGAGATGGGCTTCTCCTCCTACTTCCTGATCGTCTGGGACTTCGTCCGCTACGCCAAGGACAACGGCGTCGCCGTCGGTCCCGGCCGCGGCTCGGCGGCCGGCTCGATCGTCGCCTACGCGTTGACGATCACCGACATCGACCCGCTCGCCAACGACCTGCTCTTCGAGCGCTTCCTCAATCCGGGTCGCAAGTCGATGCCCGACATCGACATCGACTTCTCGGTGCGCGGCCGCGAGCGCGTGATCCGCTACGTCGCCGAGAAGTACGGCCGCGAGTCGGTCGCCCAGATCATCACCTTCGGCAAGATGGCGCCGCGGGCCGCCACCCGCGACGCCGCCCGTGTGCTCGGCTTCGACTACGGCACCGGCGACCGCCTCGCCAAGCAGATCCCCGAGCCGATCCTCGGCCGCAACCCCTCTTTCGAGGAATGCCTCAAGGAGGGCCAGGAGCTGCGCAAGACCTACGACTCGGAGCCGGACGCCAAGAAGATCCTCGACGTCGCCCAGGGGCTCGAGGGGATCATCCGCAACAACTCGATCCACGCCGCCGCGGTGGTGATCGCCGACCGGCCCCTGCAGGAGATCGTCCCCCTGCAGCTGGCCGAGGACCGCAGCGCGCCGGCCGGCGCCAATGGCAACGGCAATGGAACTGGCAAGGCCGAGCGCCAGTACAAGATCGTCACCCAGTACTCGATGGGCCCGATCGAGGAAATCGGCCTGCTGAAGATGGACTTCCTCGGTCTGCGCAACCTCGACGTGATCGAGGACGCGGCGGAGATCATCCGCCGCTCGCGCGGCATCGAGCTCGACATCGGCGCGATCCCGATGGACGACGCGAAGACCTTCGAGATGCTCTCGCGCGGCGACGGCACCGGCGTCTTCCAGCTCGAGTCCGAGGGGATGCGCGAGGCGATGAAGAAGGTGCGGCCGACCGAGTTCGACGACATCGTCGCGCTCGTCTCGCTCTACCGCCCCGGAGCGATGCGCTACATCCCCGACTACGCCAAGGGCAAGCGCAACCCGGAATCGGTCACCTACCCGGATGAGCGCCTGCGGCCGATCACCGAGCCGACCTACGGCTGCGTGCTCTACCAGGAGCAGCTGATGGAGATCGCCAAGCGGATGGCCAGCTTCAGCCCGGCCGAGGCCGACGACCTGCGCAAGGCGATCGGCAAGAAGAAGCGCGAGCTGATGGCGACGATGAAGGCCAAGTTCATGGAGGGGATGACGGCTTCGGGCACCGCCGAGAAGGTCGCCAAGGACATGTGGTCGCTGATGGAGGCCGCCGCCGACTACTCCTTCAACAAGTCGCACGCCGCCTGCTACGCGTTGATCGCCTATCGCACCGCCTACCTGAAGGCCAACTACCCGGCCGAGTACATGGCCGCGGTGATCTCCTCGGTGATGAACACCAAGGACAAGGTGCCGTTTTTCGTCAACCGCTGCGAGGAGATGGGGATCGAGGTGCTGCCGCCCGACGTCAACTCCTCCGACCACGACTTCGTCGTCTCCGAGAAGGCGATCCGCTTCGGCCTCGACGCGGTCAAGAACGTCGGCCACGCCGCCGTCGAGGCGATCCTGCGAGCCCGCCAGGACAGCCCGATCGACTCGATCTGGGACTTCTGCGAACGGGTCGACTCCCGTGCGGTCAACAAACGTGCGACCGAGTGCCTGATCAAGTGCGGCGCGCTCGACTCGACCGGCGCCACCCGTAAGGGCATGCTCGAGGCGCTGCCGGCGGCTCAGTCGGCCGGGCAGAAGGCGCAGGAGGATGCGCAGATGGGCCAGGGCTCGATCTTCGACTTCGGCGGCGACGCCGGAACGCCGAGCAGCCCCGCGCAGGCTCATCACCGGCCGCCGATCTCGGCTGCTGAGTTCGAGCGCGCCGAGCTCTTGGCGATGGAGAAGGAGACGCTCGGCACATATCTCTCCTCGCACCCGTTGACCGAAGTGCGGGGCGCGCTGCGCGCGCGGGTCGACTGCGGCCTGGCCGACCTGGCCAGCAAGCAAGACGGTTCCTGGGTGACGGTCGGCGGCATCGTCACCGAGTGCAAGAAGATCCGCACCAAGAGCGGCAACCAGATGATGTTCGCCACCCTCGACGACGTCGAGGGCCAGGTCGAGATGCTGGTCTTCAAGGCGGACGAGGCGGAGAGCGCGAACGTGATCGCGCCCGACGCGATCGTCCTCGTCCGCGGTCGCATCGACCACAAGGAGCGTGGCGAGACGAAGCTGGTCGTGCAGGAGGCCGAGCGCTTCGAACCGGACGCCGAGGAGATCGCCAGCGCGCCGGAGGTCTCCAGCGGCCCGAGTGGACCGTTCGAGGTGGAAGTAGAGGCCGCGATGCTGACCGACGTGCTGGTCGAAGAGCTGAAGGCGGTTCTGGAACACCACAAGGGCGAAGCCGAGGTGCACCTGGCGATCTGCAACGGCGCCGAGGAGCCGAAAAGGTTGCTGCTCGGCGAGCGCTTTCGCGTGCGCCCCTCCGGGCGTCTGCAGAGTGAGCTGGACCACGTCCTCAGCGCCGCCGCAACGACGGCCGTTGCCGCTTGATCTGGCGTCAGCACTCGGAATTCCGGGCGCACCTGCCTAGACTCTCTTCATGACAGCGATCCGCGAGAAGACCGGCGAGTGCCGTCAGTGCCGCGCCTTCTGCGACAAGATGATCGAGCCGCGCGGTTGCGTCGAAATGCGCTGCCGCTACCTCTACAGCTTCGTCGACATGCTCAGCGGCAGCCAGTACGTCGGCTGCATGCAGGACGTCTTCTCCGCCAAGGTCGAGCTCGATGCCGTTCTGCAGCCCGGCGGCTTCGGCGGCGTCAAGATGACCGGCGAGTCGTTGCCCCACTGCCAGTTCTCGGTCGAGCGCGCTTACGAGGGCTCGGGCGAGTCATATGACTGCGTCAACCATCGCTTCTTCGACTGCGCCGACCAGGGCCCCGAGGGCATCAGGGCTTTCGACTTGCGCGACGTCTGAATCGGCGAATTACGACATGGTTCCATGTAGGATTCGGCGCTATGACCGAGACTTCCGCAGTGGCAGAGGCAGAGAAGCTGGTGGCTGAGGCGGCCGGCAACAGCGAAGGCGCCGCCGAGGGGCCGAAGTTCACCCTCGAGCTGAACCAGGACCAGAAGGACATCCGCGAGTGGGTGCACGGCTTCGCCGAGGGCGTCGTCCGGCCCGCCGCCGAGGAGTGGGACGAGCGCGAGGAGACGCCCTGGCCGGTGATCCAGGAGGCCGCCAAGATCGGCCTCTACAGCTTCGAAGCGCTGGGCCAGTTCTGGGCCGACGAGACCGGCCTGACGCTGCCGATTGCCAACGAGGAGCTCTTCTGGGGGGATGCCGGCATCGGCATGGCGATCATGGGCACCTCGCTCGCGGTCGCCGCAATCTTCGGGCAGGGAACCCCGGAGCAGATGGGCGAGTGGATCCCGCAGTGCTTCGGCAGCGCGGACGATCCCAAGGTCGCCGCATTCTGCTCGTCGGAGCCGGATGCCGGCTCCGACGTGTCTGCGATCAGGACCACGGCCCGGTACGACGAGGCCACCGATGAGTGGGTGATCAACGGCCAGAAGGCCTGGGCGACCAACGGCGGCATCGCCGACGTCCACGTCGTCATCGCCACCGTCGACCGTGAGCTCGGCTCGCGCGGGCACGCCGCCTTCGTCATACCGCCGGGGACGAAGGGCTGCGAGCAGGGCGCCAAGGTGAAGAAGCACGGCCTGCGCGCCTCGCACACCGCCGACGTCCACCTCGACGATTGCCGCGTGCCTGGCGCCTGCTTGCTGGGCGGCAAAGAGAAGCTCGACGAACGCCTGGCGCGTGTGCGCGAAGGCAAGCGCTCCAAGTCACAGGCCGCGATGCAGACCTTCGAGGCGAGCCGGCCGACGGTCGGCGCTCAAGCGCTGGGCATCGCCCGCGCCGCCTATGAGTACGCGCTCGGCTACGCCAAAGAGCGCCAGCAGTTCGGCCGGGCGATCGTCGAGAACCAGTCGATTGCCTTCACGCTGGCCGACATGAAGCTGGAGATCGACGCCGCCCGGCTGCTCGTCTGGCGCGCCGCCTGGATGGGCCGCAGCGGGCAGAAATTCGAGAACGCCGAGGGCTCGATGTCAAAGCTCAAGGCGGGCGAGGTCGCCGTCTGGGCAACCGAGCGAGCGATCCAGATCCTCGGCGGCAATGGCTACACCCGCGAGTTCCCGGTCGAGCGGATGCACCGCGACGCGAAGATCTACACGATCTTCGAGGGCACCTCGGAGATCCAGCGCCTGGTCATCTCGCGCTCTATCTCCGGCGTCCACGTCAAGTAGACCAGGCGTGAGCGCGGCGCGGCCTCGCGCAGCGGCGAGGCGCGCCTGCATAGAAATAGAGCAAGATTCCTTGATCAATCGGGGCAGGATGTGGTAGTAGTCCTCTGAACGGCCGATTGGTCAACCGGTCGTCGTAACTCGATTCCGGCAACAGCCGGAGGAGGAAGACATGCGATACATCAAGGCATCAGGCCTTGCGGCTTGCGCCGTTATGGTCGTGATGGCATTCGCTGGCACAGGAGTGGCATCGGCGCAGCATAAAATTACTCTCTGCAAACAATTAGTCA
>DATNHC010000028.1:0-5148 GCA_035605155.1 Solirubrobacterales bacterium | reverse complement strand
AGGCGAGGCCAATGACCTTTCGAAAGTCAGCGCCTCTGCTCCTGGCAATCCCCGCCCTGCTGCTTGCCGGCTGCGGCGATGACGACTCGGATACGACCTCGCAGGAGGGCGCGACCGATGCCCAGACCGGCAGTCCGCTGGCCGAAAACGCAACAGCGCCGAGCGGCGATGCGGTTCGCGCGGCGAAAGTCGAGATCGTCGACTTCGCCTATGACCCGGATCGGGTGACGATCGAGGCGGGCGGCAAGGTGATCTGGCAGAACCAGGACTCGGCCGAGCACACCGCGACGCTCGAGGACGGCAGCTTCGACACCGGTCCCCTGGCCGAAGGCAAGCTCAAGTCGCAGAGCTTCAAGCAGCCGGGCACCTACCCCTACTTCTGCGAGATCCACCCAGATATGAAAGGCACCCTTGAAGTGGTGGCGGGTTGACCGTCAGGTGGGCACCGGTATCGGCACTACTTCGAGTTCGTCGATTCCGCTGAAGTCGTCTGGGTTACAGGTATAGAGGGGCAGATCCTCGGCGATCGCGGTCGCAGCGATCATCGCATCGTAGGCGCGAGCCTCGGCTTTACGCCCGGACCGCCGCAGCGACGCGGCAACTCTGCCGAATGCGCGGGCTGCACCGGAATCGAAGGCCAGTGGATCGAAGTCCGACTCCGCCTGCTGCAGGTGGGCCTGGCGCCTGCCACGCTCGCCTTCATCCTTGGCTATCAGCGGGCCGACGGCGAGCTCTGCCAGGGTCACGGCAGTGATCAAGGGTTCCTCGGGCAAGACGCGCGGATCGGGGAGCCGCTGCAGGAGGATGACGGTGGACGTGTCGAGCACTCCCCGCGAGGCTTGCGCCTCTGCCCTCATAGGCTCGGGTCCAGCAGCTCGTCGATGTCCGCACGCAGGCCGTTGGGGTCGACCGCTGGCAACTTGTTCCAGCGGGTCAGCAGCGTCTCAGCGGAGAGAGAGGGATGCACTGGGCGCAGTTCCGCCACGGGTCTGCCCGAGCGCGTGATGGTGATCTGCTCTCCGCCCATGGCTCGATCGACCACATTTCCGCCGTGGTTCCGTAGATCGCGAATGCTGACCTTTGCCATGGCGCTACCGTATCACACGTGATACAGCTGCTATGAAGCGAAGAAGGCCCGGGCGCGCTCGGCGACCAACTCGGGGCGCTCGTCGGCGATGAAGTGGCCGCAACCGGGGACCAGCTCGATCTGCATGTCGTCGGCGTGGCTCTCATAGCCGGCCAGCAGGTCGGTGTGAATCGCCGCGTCGTCGCTGCCGAAGAGCATCCGCGTCGGCACCGTGAGGCGCTGGCTCGCGTAGCGCCCGCGCAGCAGCGGAACCAGCTCACGCAGGTTGAAGACCCGGTACATCTGCACCGCGGCCCGCGCCCGGGCGGGCTCGGCGAGGTTGTCGGCGAAGGTGGCGAGGGTCTGCTCGTCCCAGAAGCTGCGGTCGGTGCCGCCGGCACGCAGCGCCAGGCGGACGAAGCGTCCCCGGCGGTGAGCGAGGTAGCCGATGCCCGGCGCAAGGATCAGTCCCTGATAGAGGAGGCGTCCGAGGTGCGGCAGGGCGCTGCGCATCTGGACCCAGGGATGGGGGATGTTCAGGGCCAGGTAGCGGTCGAAGCGCTGCGCGGCGCGCAGGCAGAGCAGGAAGCCGACCCAGCCGCCCCAGTCGTGGCCGACGAGCTTCACGCGCTCGAGCCCGAGCTCGTCGAGCACGGCGAGCACGTCGCTGGCCAGGTTCTCCTTTTCGTAGCCCTCACGAGGGGCGTCCGACCAGCCGAAGCCGCGCAGGTCGAGCGCCAGCACGCGGTGTCGATCGGCAAGCGCCGGCAGCAGGTGACGCCACTCGTACCAGTGCTGGGGCCAGCCGTGCAGGAGCAGCACCGGGTCCTCGCCCTCGCCCGCTTCGGCGACGTGGAAGCGCAGCCCGCGCGCTTCGACCCACCTGTGGGTGACGCCTTCGACCGAGGGGAGGTTGCTGGTCATGGAGGTCATCGATCTCGCCTGAAAGCCGATCGGTGGGGTCAGAGCTCGCGCTCGTAGTAGAGCATCGAGGGGCCGTCCGGATTGCCTTCGTGGTTGGTGAAGCCGACGCTCTCATACAGCGCTCGTGCCGCGCTGTCGGTCTCGCCGGTGTTGAGGTCCATATGGGTGGCGCCGGCGGTGCGCGCCGTTGCCATCGCGGCCTCGAGCAGCGCCCGGCCGATGCCCTGGCCGCGCCGCGCCGGGACGACGTACAGCTCTTCCAGGCAGGCGTCGAGCTCGCCACTCCAGATCGAGGGCAGGAAGCGCATCTGGGCGACGCCCTGCGGCGCCTCCCCGGCCAGCAGGAAGGTCAGCTCGCCCCTGGCGATGAAGGCCGCGGCACGCTCTGCGAGAACCTCGGCCGCGGGGGTCGGTTCGTCGAACTCGGCATTGAAGTCGTGCAGCAGGCGGCCGACGGCGCCGGCGTCCTCGACGGTCGCCCGGCGGATCTTCGCCTCGGAGCTCACGCAGACCAATCTAGGCGACCGCGGCTCGGAGTTTTGGTCGCAACCGACAACGGGTAGCCGTCGAGTCGAACACGCGATCGAACAAAGGAGCGACGAGATGGGCATCTTGGACAAGATCACGGGCCGCGCCAAGCAGGCAGCCGGCGACCTCGCCGACGACGCATCGCTGCGCCGCCAGGGCCGGCGCGAGGAGGAGAAGGGCGAGAAGAAGGAGCAGCTCGACCGCGCCCAGGAGCAGGTCGAGGACAAGGCGGCAGAGGTCTCCGATCTCGAACGCAAGACCTGATCTGTGGCGGACCGTGCCCTTTCCATCTACCTGAGCGATCACTTCGCCGGCGCCACGGCCGGCGTCGAGCTGGTGCGACGCGTACGCGGGAGCAACAGAGACAGCGCCGAGTTCGGCGAGCCGTTGGCGCACCTCTGCGAGGAGATCGAGGCCGACCGCGAGACGCTGAGGCGCGTGATGGAGCGCCTCGACGTCGAGCCGGGCAGGCTCAAGCCGGCGGCGGCCTGGGTCGTGGAGAAGCTCGGTCGTCTGAAGCTCAACGGGCAGCTGCGCGGTTACTCGCCGCTCAGCCGGCTGGTCGAGCTGGAGGGCCTGGCGATCGGCATCGCCGGCAAGACCTGCCTCTGGCGCACGCTTGAGAAGAGCCTCGGCCCGGAGTGGGACGGCTTCGACTTCTCCCAGCTCGCCAAGCGGGCGGAACGGCAGCGCGACTCGGTCGAGCAGTTGCGGCGCCGCGCGGTCGCCGAGGCGTTGCCGACCGACGAGAGCCAGGGGCCCTCCTCGCAGCCCGCCCATCTATGAGGAGGCCTTCTCCTCCTTCTCGCCCGGCCAGGCGCCGGTCAGCGAGGCGAAGCCGATCCGCGCACCGCGATCGACCATCCCTTTGACGAGGCGGAAGACGGCTCCCTCGATCAGCAGCGCCACGGCCAGCTTGGGATAGGACACCTCGCGGTCCTCGACCTCGGGCGCCTCCTCTTCGGCGAAGACGGCCCAGAGCCGCTCGAAACCCTTCTGCGCGGCGAAGCCCGCGATGAGGCCGGCGACGATCCCAATCGGAGCGAAGAGAAATCTCACGCCGGCCAGCTACCCTCACCGATTCCGACCGAAACTGGACAGGAAGGACACACGGATGGCGCACCGCCTGCTCAGGGCCGGCGACGCCCACTGGCGCCGCTCGAACCAGATGTCGGTGCTCAACACGGACCTCGCCAAGCAGCTCGAGTCCAGCGCCCTCGGCGCCCGGCTCTGGCGGCTCGAGCCGGGCCAGGCGTCGACCCGCCACCGCCACTTCGAACAGGAGGAGCTCTACCTGCTGCTCGAGGGCAGCGGCCGGGTGCGCGTCGACGACGAGCTGCTCACTCTGGCGCCGCTCGACACCCTTCTGGTCGAGCCGGGCACGGTGCGCCAGCTCTTCAACGACACCGAGGAGGATCAGCTCTGGCTGGTGGTCGGCGCACCGCCCGAGCTGGCCAACACGCTGGAGATGAGCGAGGAGCAGCTGCGCGCCATGTACCCAGACGGCCCGCGGGCGCTGCCACCGGAGCTCGGTGGCTGAGACGACGACGATCCGCGACGCGGCAGAGGGCGACGCTGCCGCGGTCGCGAGCCTCTGGACCGAGGCCTACGTGACGCTCGGCGTCGGCGGTCGCAGCGAGCCCTACTCGGTCGCCGAGTTCCAGAGCGCGACCGGCAACGGCGAGATCTTCGTCGTCGACGGCGAGCGGGGCGTGGCGGGCGCGGTCGCGCTCTTCCCGCCCGACACGCCGGGAACCGTCGTCGCCGGGCCGGGGGAGGCCGAGCTTGGGCGGCTCGCCGTCGCCTCCTGGGCGCGGCGGCAGGGGATCGGTCGCGCCCTCCTCCGCCACTGCGAGCAGCACGGTCGCAGCGCGGGCTGGCAGGCGATCGCGCTCTGGAGCCGGCCGGCCCAGATCGAGGCTCATCGTCTTTACGAGTCTCTCGGCTACCAGCGCCTGCCCCAGCGCGACTCGGTCGACGAGGCCGGCCACGGCCGCCTCGCCTTCCGCCTGGGACTCGCTCGTGGCTGAGCGGGTGCTCGCGATCGCCCTGGCGCTGACCGGTGTCCTCACTACGTCGCCGGCAGCGCCGCTGTCTGGTCCGAGCATGCCTACGGCCGGGCGATCGACGTCAACCCGATCGAGAACCCATACGTGACGGCTTCGGGCTATGTCTTACCGTCCCGGCACCCGCGGCCGGCTTCCACGCTTCGCCGCGGGTTGCCCGCTCGAGCCGGCGAGGAGACGCCGAAGCGCCGGGCGGCTACGCTCCGGACACCGACTCCAGGAGGTTGTCTATGGCCAGCAGGTTCGAGGACCCGGCGCTGGGGCACAGGCTCAGCTTCAGCCTCGCCGAGCGCGATGGCGAGCCAGTGACCAAGGTCGAGATGTGGGTCAGACCGGGAGGTGGAGTGCCGCCGCACGTGCACCCGTCGCTCGAGGAGGCCTTCGAGGTGCTCGAGGGGCGGCTCGAAGTGCTGGCCGGGCGCACCTGGCACGAGGCCGGTCCAGGGGAGACGGTCGTCGCGCCACCCGGCACCAGGCATGCCTACCGCAACCGCAGCGAGACCGAGACCCACGCGGTCTGCTGGACCTCGCCCCCCTCGGAGCTGCTCGAGGGCTTTCTCGGCG
>DATNHC010000027.1:0-2381 GCA_035605155.1 Solirubrobacterales bacterium | reverse complement strand
TGGGGGTTTCGTTTCTCTACATCCGCTTCATCGGCGGAAACATCCGCACCCTGACGGAGGAGCAGCAATGAACGATCGCTCCGAGGGCGCAAGGGGGCGGCAGGTCCTGCTCTGGGTGGCGGTCGCAGCGATCGTCGTCTTCTGCCTGTTCCCCTTCTACTGGCTGATCAACACATCGCTGAAGAGCGGGGCCGATCTCTCGGGTGCAGCCCTGCTGCCGCCCAGTCCAACCTCCGCCAATTACACCTCGATCTTCGAAGACACGGCTTTCACGAATGCGCTGCGAAACAGCGCGATCATCGCCGGCAGCGTCACCGTGCTCTCGCTGCTGATCGGCTCCTTTGCCGGCTATGCCCTCGCCCGTCTGCATCTGCCATTCAAGTTCCTCATCCTCGCGATCGTGCTCTCGATCTCCACCTTCCCGCCGATCGCGATCGCCGCGCCGGTCTTCGAGCTGTGGACCGACATCGGCCTCTACAACACCTACCTCGGCCTGATCCTGCCCTCTCTCGCCTTCGGGCTGCCGCTGACGGTCTTCATCATGGCCTCGTTCTTCCACGACATCCCGCGGGAGCTCGAGGATGCCGCGCTGGTCGACGGGGCGACGCGCCTGCAGGCGTTCCGCAAGGTGGTGGTCCCGCTCGCCGCGCCCGGCATCGTCACCGCCGGCCTGCTGGTCTTCATCTTCGCCTGGAACGAGTTCCTCTTCGCGATCACCCTGACCAGCACGCCCGAGCGCCGCCCGGTTCCGGCGGCGATCGCCTTCTTCACCGGCAGCCAGCAGTTCGAGATCCCGCTGGGAACGATCAGCGCCGCCTCGGTGGTGGTGACCGTCCCGCTGATCGTTCTCGTCCTGATCTTCCAGAAGCGGATCGTCGCTGGCCTCACCGCGGGCGCGGTGAAGGGCTAGGGCGGTGGGCGAGGGGGTCCCGGGGCTCGACGAGCTGCTTTCGCCGGCGGGCTGGCCCTATGCGAGCGCGACGCCGGTCGAGCCCGGCGATCCGGGGCGCTTTCACGCGTTGTTCGGGCGAGACGCCGCGATCACCTCGCTCGAGGTTCTGCCGGCGCGTCCCGACGTCGCCCGAGCCACGCTCCGCGGGCTCGCGGCGCTCCAGGGCCGCCGTGACGATCCTGAGACCGACGAGGAACCGGGCAAGATCGTCCACGAGTGGTGGCCGCGGGCCCCCGCTGGCCTTCTCCGAGCCGGCTGGCCGGTGCGCGACGGCGAGCTTCGCTACTACGGCTCGGTGGACTCGACCCTCTGGTTCCTGATCCTGCTCGCGTCGCTCGGCGACCGCGCGCTCGAGGCAGAGCTGAAGGAGGCCAGGAGCGCGGCCGGCGGCTGGCTCGCACGGATGCTGGATCGCGGGGGTGGTCTGGTCCGCCACGGGCCGCGCCGGGCGCCCGGCGGCCTCGCCCAGCAGGGTTGGCGCGACGCGATCGATCCCGCCGATCCCGCCCATCACGGTGGCGGCATCCTGGGCGCGGGGGGCGACGCCCCGCGGCCGCCGCTCGCCGACGCCGACACTCAAGCCGTCGCCGTGGTTGCGCTCCGTGCCCTTGCCGAGCTCTCCGGCGACGAGCGCTGGGCGGCGGAGTCGGCGCGGGTCGCGGCGCGGGTCGAGGAGGCATTCGACCCCGAGACGATCGCGCTCGACGGCGACTGCGAAAAGGTTCGCGGCGCCGGCTCCCAGCTCGGCTGGCTGCTGTGGGCAGACGCCCTCTCCCCGCGTGCCCGCGAGCGGGCGGCGGAGCGGCTCTGTCGCCCTGACGTGCTCACCTCCTGGGGCTTGCGGACGCTGTCGTCGGAGCACCCCCAGTTCGCGCCGCACGCTTACCATCGCGGCGCGGTGTGGCCATTCGACTCATGGCTCGGTTGGGGAGGGCTGCGCACTGTCCGGCCGCAAGCGGCGGAGCGGCTTCGCCGCGGGATCCTGAGCGCGATCGAGGCGATCGGCCGGGCGCCGGAGCTGTTCGCCGTCGGCCCCGACGGGCCGCAGCCAATCCCGATCGCCAACGGGGTGCAGGCCTGGACCGTCGGGGCCCGCTGGGCCCTGGAGCACGAATGGGACGCTCGCGCATCGCCCAATCTCCGCCGGTTGTCAACCGCTGCCTGCTAGAGCGGCCTCAAGTTCATGCGGAACCAGATCCGTTTGCCGGAATCGTTCGCCCCCCACTCCTCGACCAGACCTTCCAGTATCCGCAGGACGAGCGTGCTCTCCCGTCGGCTGATCGCGCGCACGCCGGTCCCGTCGTCGTAGACAGCCCCCTCGAGTTCTCTATCGTGGAGGCGCAGGGACACCTCGATCGGCTTGCGAGCGCCATTGGCGACGCTCATCCCAACCAGCTCGCTGATCACCGTCGTGACGTCCGAGAGAGTC
>DATNHC010000026.1:0-37195 GCA_035605155.1 Solirubrobacterales bacterium | reverse complement strand
GAGACACCGGCTCACCCCGGGATCCTGATCGTCTCCTTCCCCCAGCACAAAGCCTGGATCGACGAGGTGCGGGGCTGCAGCCCGGTGCATCTCTCGCCGACCAATGAGGACATGGAGGGCTCCTTCGACTGGGACGTCCTGATCGGCGACGGTCGCGCCAACAACATGCTCGGCCAGCCCGGCTCCGATCGTTTCTACGGCGGTGGCGGGGACGACGTGATCGACGCCCGCGACGGGGTGCGCGACTTCTACATCCAGTGTGGCCGGGGCAAGCGCCCAGCGCCGCGCAAAGGCGGCAAGCCGAGGCCCGTGCGGGGAACGCCTGCCGGCCGCGCCCTCACCGACTCCTTCGATCCCAGCACCGCCCTCTGCCAGATCTCCAAAAATGGGCGCCCGGTCGACGGTCTTGGCCACGCCGCCAGCTAATCCCAGCTGCTTGACTCAGCGACCGCGGCCCTCGCCGTTGGCGACGGCGCAGGCTTCCTCGGCGCCGATGAACGGGGCGAGGGTGATGTAGGTGGCCAGCGGCGCGATCTCTTGCATGCTCTCGGCCCCTCCGCGACGTACCTGGTCGTAGATCATCGAGTAGATCGCGCCGCCGATCGCCTCGGCGGCGATCGGGCTGGCGTCCGGGTTGCGTTCGAAGCCGGGAACGAGCAGCGCCTCCATGCTCTCCATCACCCGGTCACGTTGCTCCATCGCCCGCTTGCCCGCCGCATACACGTCGACCGCTCCCAGTGTCGTGTACTCGGTCTCCACCGCGCAGAAGGCGAACATCGAGCCGAAGGCACCGCGCACCGCGTGTGGCCAGTCCGGTGCCCGCCGGAACGCCGGGAGGGTCGTTGCCAGCATCTGCGCCGAGCCGCTGTCGACGGCTGCCAGCATCGCCTCCTCCTTGTCGGCGAAGTGCGCGTAGAAGGTGGAGAGCGAGATCGAGGCGCGTGATGCGATGTCGCCGACGGTCATCGCTGGATACCCCTTTTCGGCCACCACGGAGGCGAGGGCCCGCAGGATCCTCTCCGCCTGGTCGTAGCCGGCGAGCCGGGCGGGGGTGGACGGAGGTCGGTTGCGGGGTCGGCGCAGGGGGGCCGGAGGGCTGGGATACGCCAGGCCCCAGGCCAGCATCTGGGGGGCGAGCTCGGGCAGCTCATCCTCTTCGTCCCGGTAGAGCCGGGTGTGGATCACCTTGCGCAGCCCGCCGATCACCGCTCGGACTATCTCCGGCGGCATCTGCTCTCGCTCGGGAGTCTCGTCGAACGCAGCAGAGACGACTCTCTGCAGCCTCTCGATCGCGCCGTCGATCCTTTCTACCGCGCGCGGTCCTGCGGCGAAGATGTCGACGAAGCACATGCGCGCGGCGGCCGGCTGATCGACCACCAGCCCGACAAGCGCGTCGAGGGCGGCCCGGGCCCGCGCTTCGCCGGGGCCATGACCGTCGGTGCTCGCGATCGTGTCGATCGCGGGCCCGAGAAAGGCGTCGATCGCCGCGAGCAGGCAGTCCTCCTTGTCGCGGAAGTGGGCGTAGAAGGCACTGCGGGAGACGCCGGAAAGCTCGAGCAGATCCTCGACCCGGGTCTCCTCGTACCCCTTGTCGGCAACGATGGCGACCAGGGCGGCGAAGAGCCGCTCGCGCTGGTTGCGGGCCACCTCCTCCGGCGGCAGGCGCCGTCCCGGTCGCAGCTTGCGATCGCGCAGAGTGCCGGCGTCCCCCCAGGGCGTTTTCACCATCAGGGTCGGACCATAACCGGCCAATTCCTCACCTCTAGGGCTGATTGGGACGACAAATCTCGCCGAATGGTACGCACAATTCTTTTGGTACGCAAACGTCTGCTGGAGCTAACCATGCACAAATCCGCGTTAGATAGCCATAAAGAGAGGGTACCTGCCGTGGTGTCTTAACAATTTCAAAAGCTTGGAACTTGCAATTTCAGTAGAGCTATGTTTTTATGGAGAGGCCGAAAGATGCCGCAGCGGCCACCGGATTCCCTGCCGGTGAACCCTCCGTCGTCGGCTCCCCTTCCGACGGCGTAGAAGCATTGGCCCGGGCCGACTCCTCCCTAGCCGGCCCGGGCCGTTTGCATTGCGCGGGCTTGAACTAGGCTTCGCGCATGGTCAGCAGCCCGAGCGACGACGAGGCCGCCGCGATCGCCGCGGCTGTCCAGCGATTCATCGCCGAGACTGCGCCGGCCTCCAGCGAGGGGGCGGAGGCGATCGGTCCGTGGCGGCGGGCCGCCTTGGTCGAAGGGGTAAGCGCGAAGAGCATTGTCGAGGATCCAGAAGGAGGAGCTAGATGGCTGTCGTGAAGATCATCGAGCTGGTTGGCAGCTCGAAGACGTCCACCGATGACGCGGCTAAGCAGGCGCTTGCCCAGGCACAGGGCACGCTGCGCAACATCCGCGCCGTCGACATCGTCTCGACCGGGATTCGTGGTGAGAATCTGGACGAGTACCGCGCTCACGTGCGCGTGGCTTTTCTGATCGAGGGGACGGACGTCGACTAGCCAAGGCGGTGCGGTGAAGAGGGCGGGCAGCCCTCTCGCCTGACAAGTCGCGGCCGGAGGGGCCGCGACTTTGAGTATCCGCCAGTCGAGAGGGCTGCCCGCCCTCTTCACACTGGCGTTGGCTAGATTCCCGGCTATGAGTTCGGAGCCACGCGAGGTTTCACGCGAGCAAGCTCAAAAGCTTGTTGACGAAGGGGCGCAGTTGGTGGATGTGCGGGCTGAGCATGAGTGGGAGAGGGGGCGGATCGAGGGGGCTACGCACCTGCCGCTGGCTGAGCTCTCCGAGCGGGTGGGGGAGATCGACAAGGGGCGGCCGGTCGTTCTCTATTGCCGTGGGGGCAACCGTTCGACGATGGCGGCCGAGGCGTTGGCGGCCGAGGGCTATGACGCGGCGAAGCTCAGCGAGGGAATCGTCGGTTGGGCCGAGGCCGGTCTGCCGCTCGAGCCGGAGGGCGGCCAGGTGGCCGAGTCGGGGGAGGCCGCGGCCATCCTCCATGCCCAAAAGCGCCTGCCTCCGAGCTAAATACCCTAATCCCAGTCAGGTTTTGCTATTTTCCACTTCGTGGAGGTAGTCGTAGACCAAGGCAAGGAGCAGCGCGGCAAGGGGCGCACCGGATCTCTGGAGAACCCGGAGGTCTACGAGAACGTCCCCGGCAACGTGATCCCGATCATCGAGCGCGAGTTCGACGACTTCGACAACGAAGCCGAGGAGTTCCTCGCCGGCAAGATGGCCGAAGACGAGTTCATCGGCTTCCGGCTCAAGCAAGGCGTCTACGGCCAGCGCCAGGCCGACGTGCAGATGGTGCGGGTCAAGCTTCCCTTCGGCGGCGTCACGCCCGAGCAGATGGAGGCCTTCGCCGACGTGGTCGAGAAGTGGGCGCCGCTCGAGAAGGGCCACATCACCACCCGCCAGAACATCCAGATCCACCACGTGCCGCTGCGCGACATGGAGCAGCTGCTGCGGGTGATCGCCGAGGTCGGCCTCTCCTCGCGCGAGGGCTGCGGCAACACGGTGCGCAACGTGACCGGCGATCCCTGGGCCGGCGTCGCCCCCGACGAGGTCTTCGACCCAACGCCCTACGCCGGCGCCTACGTGCGCTACTTCGTGCGCCACCCGACCACGCAGCTGATGCCGCGCAAGATCAAGACCGCGTTCAGCGGCTCCGACGAGGACCGCGCGATCACCGGCATCCACGACATCGCCTTCCTCTCGCGCGAACGGGACGGCGTCAAGGGCTTCGAGCTGCGCGTCGGCGGCGGCACCTCGATCATGGCCCGTGTCGCGCCGACCGTCTACGACTTCGTCGAGGCCGACAACGGCGACTACCTCAAGGTGGCCGAGGCGGTGCTGCGGATCTTCGATCGCCAGGAGTGGCTGCGCGTCAACCGCGCTCGCGCCCGGATCAAGGTGCTGGTCGACAAGATCGGCATCGATGCCTTCCGCGAGCTGGTCGACGAGGAGCTCCAAGGCGACTGGGTCGAGGATCGTGACTTCGACGTCGAGCGCCTGCGCTTCGATGACGATGAGCAGGCGAACGCGCCCGAGGCTCCTCTGGAGCCGGCCTCGCCCAACGGCGAGCGCTCCGAGTTCGAGCGCTTCAGCGAGGCCAACGTGCAGGCCCAGCGCCAGGAGGGCTTCTCCGCGGTCGAGGTGAAGATCGACCGCGGCGACCTCACGCCAGAGCAGTTCCGCGGTTTGGCGGCGATCATGCGCGAGTTCACCGGCGGCTACGCGCGCAGCACGGTGCAGCAGAACCTGGTCCTGCGCTGGGTCCGCAACGAGGCGCTCTTCGACGTCTGGGAGCGGCTCGAGGCGCTCGGCCTCGCTGAGCCGGGCGCCCGCGAGATCACCGACGTCGTCAGCTGCCCCGGGACCGACAGCTGCAAGCTCGGCATCACCAGCTCGATGGGGCTCAATCGCGCCGTCAAGGAGCGCCTCGACGCGATGGAGATCTCCGACAAGCTGACCCGCCAGATCCACGTCAAGATGAGCGGCTGCCCGAACGGCTGCAGCCAGCACCACATCGCCAACATCGGCTTCTACGGCGCCTCGTTGAAAGTCGGCGAGCGCCAGATGCCCGCCTACATCCCGCACATCGGCGGCAACTACGAGGGCGGCGAGGTGATCTTCGGCACGCGGCTCAAGTCGCGCCTGCCGGCCAAGCGAGTGCCTGAGGCGGTCGAGCGCTGGGTGCGTCTGTATGAGGCGGAGCGCTCCGGCGAGACCGAGGAGTTCAACGCCTTCGTCGAGCGGGCCGGCGCCGCCCGCTTCGAAGAGGCGGTCAAGGACCTGACGCTGCCGGCCGAGTTCAGCCTCGAGACGATGCAGCAGTTCATCGACTGGAATCGATCGAGCCCCTACAAGGTCGAGAGGGGCGAGGGCGAGTGCGCGATATGAACCCGGTCGCCGACCCCCCCAAGATCGAGGATCCGCAAGCGATTGCCGCCGCGCTCGAGAATCGCAGCGCCGAGCAGACGATCGAGTGGATGTTCGAGACCTTCGGCGAGAGCCATTACATCGCCTGCTCGTTTCAAAAAACGAGCTCGGTAACCGCTCACCTGGCGAGCAAGATCAACCCCGAGGCACGCTTCTTCTACCTCGACACCGACGTGCTCTTCCAGGAGACCTATGAGACGCGCGACCGACTCGGCGCGGCGCTGGGGATCGAGTTCGACCGCTTCCACAACTTGACGCTGGAGGAGCAAGCGGCCCAGCATGGCGATGAGCTCTGGAAGCGCGACCCCGACACCTGCTGCGGATTGCGCAAGGTCGAGCCGATGCGCAGGGCGCTCTCTTCCGTAGACTGCTGGCTCGCCGGTGTCCGCCGCGAGGATTCAGCCAGCCGCGCCAAGACCCCGAAGTTCGGCTGGGACAAGCGCTTCGAGCTCTGGAAGCTCAACCCGCTCGCGGACTGGACCGAGCGCGATGTCTGGAGCTACATCCATGAGCACGACCTCCCGTACAACCCGCTTCACGATCGTGGCTACCCCTCGATCGGCTGCACCCACTGCACCAAGCCGGTCGAGGCGGGCGGTTCGCCCCGCGACGGGCGCTGGGCAGGCCTCGAAAAGTCCGAGTGCGGGATCAACTAGCGCCGCCGCCACAAAAAAGCGGATTTCTTCCCGTTAGAGAGAGACGGACACCCCTGACCCCCTCCAATCGATTGGTGAGACTGCTTGATGAGCGAGACGATGACTGAGCTTTCCCTGACCCTGTCAGAGCGCCACACGGCCGACTTCGAGATGATCGGCAACGGCGGCTTCGCGCCGCTGACCGGCTTTCAGGGCTCCGCAGATTGGGAGCGGGTCTGCGCCGAGATGCGCACGGCCGATGGCGATTACTGGCCGATCCCGATCACCCTGGCGACCGAGCTCGAGTGCGAGGTCGGCGACGTCGTCGCGCTCTCCAGCGACGAAGGCAAGCAGCTGGGGCGGATCAAGGTCGAGGAGATCTGGGAGCGCGACGCCAAGAGCGAGGCGGAGCGCGTCTACGGCACCACCGACGAGGCCCACCCAGGCGTCGCCGCGATCTACGAGGAGGGCAACCGCTGCATCGCCGGCCCGATCGAGGTCGACGCCCTGCCGGATCACGAGGAGGCCTTCATGCGCCGCTACAAGACGGCGGCGGAGCACAAGGCCGACTTCGAGGCGCGCGGCTGGAAGAAGATCGTCGCCTTCCAGACACGCAACCCGATCCACCGGGCCCACGAGTACCTGACCAAGGCGGCGCTGGAGACCTGCGACGGGCTCTTCATCCACCCGCTGATCGGCAAGACCAAGGCCGGCGACATCCCCGCCGACGTGCGCATGCGTTGCTACGAGGTGCTGATGGAGAACTACTACCCCAACGACCGGGTGGTGCTCGGCGTGAAGCCGGCGAAGATGCACTATGCCGGCCCGCGCGAGGCCGTCCTGCACGCGATCGTGCGCCGCAACTACGGCGCCACCCACTTCATCGTCGGCCGCGACCACGCCGGCGCCGGCGACTACTACGGCACCTACGACGCGCAGAAGATCTTCGACGAGATCGACATCGACGAGCTCGGCATCGAGCCGCTGATGTTCGAGCACACCTTCTGGTGCAACGAGTGCGAGGGGCTGGCCTCGAACAAGACCTGTCCGCATGACCAAGACGCGCGCCTCTTCCTCTCCGGAACCAAGGTCCGCGAGATGCTCGGCAACGGCGAAAGGCCGCCGCACGAGTTCTCCCGCGACGAGGTGGCCGACATCCTGATCGACGCTTACAAGGAGGACTGAAAGAGCATGGCTGGCGAGAAGGGCTTCACCCTCTGGTTCACCGGGCTGTCCGGTGCCGGCAAGACGACCATCTCCGGGTTGCTGGAGACCGAGCTGCGCGCGCGCGGCTCGAAGCTGGAGATCCTCGACGGCGACATCGTCCGCGAAAACCTCTCCAAGGGCCTCGGCTTCTCCAAGGAGGACCGCGACACGAACATCCGCCGGATCGCCTTCGTCGCCGACCTGCTCAGCCGCAACGGCGTGCCGGTGATCACGGCCGCGATCTCCCCCTACGCCGAGATCCGCGATGAGGCGCACGCGCTGATGGGCGACCGCTTCATCGAGGTCTACGTCAAGGCGTCGGTCGACACCTGCGCCGAGCGCGACGTCAAGGGTCTCTACGCGAAGGCCTTCGCCGGCGAGATCAAGGAATTCACGGGCGTCTCGGACCCCTACGAGATCCCGGAGAACCCGGCCTGGGTCTGCGATACCGAGAACGAGACGCCGGAGGAATCGGCGCAGAAGCTGATCGAGTATCTCGAGTCGCGGGATCTGATCCCGGCGGCTGCGGTAGCTGCATAGACGAAACGGGGTTGGAGGGGCGGCGACCCCTCCGTCTGACAATTGCCGGCCTAATTGAGGGATTGGCGAAAGCGTCGGCGAAACGCTTGATCTGCATCGGTAGCTGAGTCACGGTCGCCGAAATCAAACGGCCGGGGCGCTGCGTGAACAGCCCCCGGCCCGGCACCGGAGGTATTAGCTCCAATGCACGATCAAGGTATCCGAGAGGACGCCCGCACTCAGCGAGCCGTTCTCAGCCTGGTTCTCGACGCCCATCCGAAGCGCCTCACCATCCCCGACCTGGCCCGTCAGATCGACGCAGGCGACGCCGTGGAGGTCGCCGTGCGCGAGCTCGTCGGCGTCGGGCTACTTGAGTGCGGCGGTATCTCGGTCAAGCCGACCACCGCAGCCGTCCACTTCGACAGCCTTGAACTGCTGTGAGCATCGACATTGCCGCTCGCTTCGGAGACAACCTTGCCCGCCTCCGAAAGGCAGCTGATCTTTCTCAGGACGAGTTGAGCATCCGCGCCTCGCTGCACAGAACCGAGATCAGCCAGCTTGAGCGAGGTCTGCGGTTGGCGAGGATCGACACGCTGATCAAGATCGCCGCCTCGCTCGAAGTCACTGCCGACGAACTGCTGAGCGGCCTCGCTTGGCAGCCTGGCGAGACTCGGCATGGGAGCTTCCGCGCTGCCGAGGGGGCCGAGCCGTAGCGGCTCGCGCCCTCGTCAAGGCGCAGGCCAGTCGGGTCAAGATCGTTAGGTCCGCATGAAGCCGAACGCGCTCAAGCCCGCGAACTTGCAGCGGCTTCAGCCCCCATTCGTGCTTCAAGCGCCCGAACTCTCGCTCGACCGCGACCCGCTTGCGATAGGTCGAGTTCCAACGCTTCGACTTGTAGGGGATCAGGGGGTGCAGCCGGTCGGCCTTTATCCACGTCGATGCGGGCTTGCACTTGCCCTTCGGGCAGCGCCACTTTGAAGCGCCGCGCTTGCGGTCAGACCCGGCGAAGGTCCACTCGCCATGCGAGCAGGCGGGCGGCAGGTGGTCGCCGCGCTTGACGCCGGTCGTGCGCTTGAGCGGGATCACCGGCAGGCAGTCGCGCTCGGCGCAGTCGGCGTGGACACCCGGGATGTCGTAACCGCGATCCATCGCGGCCGTGTCGGCAATCGCTCCGCGCCGCCGAGCCTCATCGAGCAGCGAGGGCACCTGCCAGCCTTCGTAGACGTTGGCAGGCTCGACCCGCCAGGAGATCGGCAGCCCGGTCGAGACACATGCCGAGAGATGGACGCGGTACCCGTAGAAAGAGCCGCCCTTGCGAGTCGAGATAGCCGAGCGCCGGCCCCACGCCGCGTCGGGATCAGAGAAGCGTCTCGGCTCCTCGACCTCTCCAATGTCGCGCTGCCCGTTCGCGTAGGCGGGCATGTCGGAGGCATCGATAGCGAGGTCCGTGCCGTAGCTCGGCAGCTTCTCTTTGAGGCTGGCGACTACGGAGTCGATGCAGCGTTCGACCATCGGCGCGTTCTTCCTCAACTTAGCCGCGAAGCGATACGCAGCCCACTTGCTCGGGGGGCTGCCTTCGCAGCCAAGGACATGCTGAAGCTGCCAGTGCTCGGCGACCAGGGCGACGGTTCGGGTCCACGTCGGCAGGGCGTAGAGGGACTTGACCAGCGCCAGCCCAACCATGCAACGAACCGAGAAGCCGGGTCGGCCCGTCCAGCGCGTGGCCTCAAGATCCTCAATCAACCGCTCGATCTCGGGCGAATCGAGCAACTGCTTGACCACGGCGGAGGCCGCCGGGTTCGGTAAGTTTGACCCTGCCATGCGAGCTACACCTCGGATGGTCTGGCCCCCGGAAGCGACAACTTCGCGGGGGCCGCTTTCTGGCTTTCGTCGACCGAACTCTACGGAGCGAATCGGACGTAAAAACCGCTCTAACAAGCGGAAAAAGGCCCGAATTTGACCGATTTTGGGCCGCTTGATCTAAAGGCAGGAAAATGCGGCTTAACGTCAAAGCCGGGATGGTTGGCTAACGTAGATCCACGGGTAGCCGATATAGGCTGCATGAGCGGAGGGCACGGGGTTCGAACCCGCAAATGCCGAGAGACATTGCCCGCTTGAAAGGCGGGGTGGTTCAGCCAGTACCAGACCCTCCGTGATGTGATGCGAGGACGGAGCGCTCCAACGCTCCGCCCCCGCCTGGATGAAGTGGGATGGCGGGCCGGGGTCCGGGCTTTAATCAGGAAGCCCGGCCCGCACTCTCATATCGGGGACATCATCGACCTCCATGTCTTTCGCGCCCGACCATCGGACGCGGGGGAAGTTTTTGGAAGCTTGTCGATGCTGCGATTTCGCTTGGGGCAGGACCCTTCCTTCATGCGCAAGCAAAAAAGAGGGAGCCGACCACGGCTCCTTTCTGAAGGCTCCAAGTGCGAGTCGCCCACCGCGCAGGCGGGCGACCTCCGACAAGTCGGTTTGCCCCGAGCATCTGACGTAGCCGCCCGCAACGACGAAAGCGCCCGCTTGGGCGCTTTCGGGAAAGGGCCATCGACGCTGCGAGAGCAGCGTTCCGCCGAGCAGTTATTCGGCGGGACTACGGCACGATGTAGGAGGTTTCGGTAAGGCATTCGTTGAGTTGTGAGATTGGTGTCTTCATTAGCTCACTGCTGATGGCCATATGGGTACTACGGCAACCTGGCTACTGAGAGCCAGAAGGCAGGTCTATCGAACCGCTCGGACGACCAGAAATGGAACGACCCCCGGTTGCCGGCGGGGGTCGTTCTCAGCATTAGTCCGAGAAGGCCATCAGCGAACTCAACGCAAGCGGCACGATAGACCCCCTTCCGGCGGGAAACCGTCCGTACCGTTTTCAGTTTTTGGCTCTACAGAGCCAAGTGCAAAACGCAACTTGGGGGTCAACGCGCCTTTTTGCTACCGCCAATGCAACCGGCAGATCTGCCGGTTCGGCCCGGTTAGCGGGACAAATGATGCTTAGCTCGTGGTCTCGTACGAAATCGAGCTGCTGGAACGCATTCTCCGCAAATTGCAGGGCTTGTCCTCTCGATGAACTGGGCCAACATTTGCGGCACGTTCTCAAGCAGGGAACTGCTTGGCTTTCGCATGGTCGGCATTGATGACGACCACGTTTGAGCGGAACTCGCAGCCGACGTTGAACCAGCTAAAGGATCGAGCGGTTGACGTTCTGGTGGTGGTCGAGGTGGAAGACGGTGAACTCACGGCCCCCCTTGGTCACTTCGGCTACGTGTCGCGCTCGAAGTTGTTGACGTTCAAGCCGTAAGCTGAGGACGATGATGCAGGCTGCCTCAGGCAGTGGTCAACCGCTTGACGTGATCGGTCCAGTTCGGATCGATCGCCGTTAGGTCGGAATCAAGATTCGTCCTCTCCGCACCCAGATCAGCGAACTCGCGCATCTGGGTGTTGGGCCATCGCCGTCCGCTTAGGCCGGTCTGCTCTTCGAGCCGATCGAGGATTTCCTCGCCCCGGTCATCCAGCGGTTCGTATTGGACTGGGCCTCCCATGCGCTCAAGGTTAAAGCCGGTGATCGACCTTGGCCTTCAGAGGGGCCAGTGCGAGCACTGGTTTAGCGCGGCGTCGCGGTCCTTCTGCCCATAGAAGGCGAAGTGAGCAGGTTCGGGCGGTTCCGGTTCCGGAGGAGGTGCCGGGGTGCCGAGTGGGTGGCCACCGATGCCTTCACCCGCCGTTCCCGGATGCCCTGGCTTCCATTTGGCTGCGATCGGGTTGCGAAGTTCGGCCTCGGTCAGGCAGTTTCGGTAGCGGACCTCGCCGCCGATCCAGGCGAGCAGGAGCAAGAGAACAACGACTGCTCCCGCGCCAACGGCAACCAACTTCTGCATGCGGCTCACCCTATTAGGCGACTGGGGTAACTCAAGCCGGAAAGCGAGGTATCCGTGAAATCACCGACCGCGCGATCCCACGCCCAGAGCGGCGTGGGGACTTTCGCCAATCCCTCAATTAGGCCGGCAATTGAGTATCCGCCAGCCGGAGGGGTCGCCGCCCCTCCTTGCAGGGCTCGCCGGGCCGCGACCGCAGTCACCGGTCTACCGCGGCAGCTTTTCGGTTCCGGTGCGCTTTATGCGGTCATGGACCGTAAAAGGCGCACCGGAAGGCAGGAGATAGATTGAGTGGCGTGAGGTTGAGGTGGGGGATGGCTGTTGCTGCGTTGGCCGGGATGCTTGCGTTGCCGGTGACGGCCGAGGCAGGGCGGGCGATCACGGGTCCTTGCCGGACCGTGTTTTGCGCGGGCATCTCGCAGGACGGCTCGCGCGTCGTCTTCCCCTTCGAAGAGGAGTTGACCGCGGGAGCGGGGGAGCGTCAGATCTACGAGAGAAGCGCCGGGAAAACTCGCGCCCTGCTGCCTTACGAGAGAAGCTCCGAAAAGACCGGCGCGCTGCTGCCGCCACGGGGGAAAGACTGGCCTCGATTGGACGAAGTTTCGGTGGACGCGACCCACGTCTTCGTCACCACGAATCGCCCACTCGCTCCGGAAGACACCGACGGGCTCGGCACCGATCTGTTCGACATCTCGGGGGGCCGGGCCACGCTGATCTCGACTGGGCCACTCGATGCGCAATCCAACGGCGGGGCGATCGCCTCCTTCATGGGCATATCGCCGGACGGCGGGCGCGTCTTCTTCGATGCCTTCACGCCGATGACGGCGGACGATGCTGACGGTTGTCCCGATCTCTATCAGCGCGCCGCTGGGCAAACGACGCTGGTCGCCGCCGACCCCGATCCTCCTCCGCCGCCGATCTGCAGCACGACCGTCTTCGGTGGCGTCTCCGCGGATGGCTTCCATCTCTTCTTCTCGAGCGCGGCTGACCTCGAACCCGGTGACGAACGCGGAGAGGACATCTACCAGCAGGTCGGCGGCGTACTCACGCGGTTGACGACCTATCCCGAACCCGAAGGCAGCTGCGTCGACCTGGTGAAATTCGCCGACGCCTCGAACGACGGAAGCACGGTCCTCTTTGCCACCAATTCGCCGGTCACCCCAGAGGACACCGACTCGGCCTTCGACGTCTACAAGCGCAGGCCCGACGGGACATTCGTGCTCGTCTCTCGCGGCACCGACGGCGGCAGCGGGCAGTGCGGCTTTGGCGGCGACAGGGCGCTCGCCCTCGCCGCGGACGGCGGCGTCGCGATCTTCGAAACCGGCGCGCGGCTGAGCCCCGCCGACCGCGACTCCTCCAACGATCTTTACAGCGCCGACGACAGCGGCGCCTTCGAGCTGATCAGCACCGGCCCGGCCGATGCGAGTATCGACGAACGGTCGAGCGTGTTCCCTGACTGGCCCGCGCTAGCTTCCGACGATGCAAGGCGGGTGGCATTCGAGACCCATCAGTCCCTGGTAGCGGCGGACAAAGACACCGCCGCCGACGTGTACGTGCGTGCGGGCGGGGCGACCGAGCTGATCTCGGCCGGACTGCCGGGCAGGAAGGCGCCGGGCAACGCGGAGCTACTTGCCCTCTCAGGCGACGGCAGTGCAGTCGTCTTCGCGACCGCCGAGCCGCTCGTTGCCAGGGATCTCGATCGCGCGCGCGATATCTACCTTCGCGGGTCTGGCCAGGAGCGGAGTGCGCTGATCTCGCGCGAGACGATCGCCCCGAATATGCAGATCGCCAAGCACGGCGCCCTCCTGCGCTCGGGCCGGATCGCCGTTCGCCTCTCCTGCCCGAAGTCCGAGACGAGCGGCCCGTGCCGCGGCAGGCTGGTGCTCACGGCAGGCCGACGCGGAGCGCGCGTCGGCGCGGCGAGCTTCCGGATCGCTCCCGGCCGGCGAGTCCGGGTGCCGATCCGCCCCCGAGCTCGCTTCCGCGCCGCCGTGCCGAAGTCCGCCTTCGCGCGGGCCCGCGGCATCGACGCGCTCGGCAACGCCCGGGTCGTGGCCCGCAAGATCCGCATCGGCTGACCCTAGTCCCAACCGGACCACCTCAGCTAAAGACCGCACATAGCCGTCAGGGAGTCGCCCTCTCGACTGGCGGATACTCAAAATCGCGCGCCAACTGGCGCGCGATTTGTCAGGAGAGAGGGCGACTCCCTGGCGGCTGAGGAACCTGCGGCTTGCCGAAGCCGTAAGTGTCGTAAGCGCCGAACTTGGCGAAGGTCTTGTGCGTCGGACCGTGGTAGTCCGAGGAAGCCGTCGCGACCAGGTGGAGCTCGTTGCAGAGCTTGATCAGGTGCTCCGTCTGCTCTCTCGTATGGCTCGGGTAGAAGGCCTCGACACCGTCGGGCGACAGCGAGCGGATCAGGTCCTCGACCTGGTCGGGGTCTTTGACGTCCCAGTAGGGGTGGGCGACGACGGCGACACCGCCGGCCTCGCGGATCAGCTCGATCGCCTGCTCGGCGGTTGGCCAGCGGCGCGGGACGAAGGCCTTGGCTCCGGGCACCAGGTACTCCTCGAAGAAGGGACCGAGGTCGCCGGTAGCGCCGGCGGCGCGGGCGATGTGGGGACGGCCGATCGAGAGCGCGTCGCCCGCCTCGCGTTCGGCGTCGGAGAGCTTCACTTCGAAGCCCCATTTGCGCAGCCGTTCGACGATCTCGCCGGCCCGGTTGACCCGCTCCTGCTGGGCCCGCTCGCAGGCCGGCGCGATCTTCTCCAGGTCGACCCAGTAGCCGCAGACGTGCAGGTCTTCGGCGTACTCGTGCACGCAGGACATCTCGATCGCCGGCACCAGCTCGACCCCCAGTCCCTTGGCCGCCTCCCGCGCCTCCGGCACCCCCGAGACCGCATCGTGATCGGTCAGGGCCAGGGTGGTAACACCGGCTTCCCAGGCCTGCGCAACCACTTCGGCCGGTGCCAGTTGCCCGTCCGAGACGGTCGAATGCGACTGAAGCTCGATCAACACGAGCCGGACAAGCTATTGCACGGCGAAACGGGGAGGCCAGCGCTCGGTTCCGGGGTTCGCCGGCAAACGCTCGCGCCCCGCCGCCGTAACGGCGCAGTTCAGCTCTTTCGCCGCAGGGCATGACGGCGGCGCAGCTATCGGCCCTGGGAGGGGTGACGGGGATGCCCCTGGGCTGGCGGATACTCAAAATCGCGCGCCAATTGGCGCGCGATTTGTCAGACCAGGGGCATCCCCGTCACCCCATCCCCGCCATGAATAGACTGCGCCGCCGTGTTCCAGAAGGTCCTCATTGCCAACAGGGGCGAGATCGCGATCCGCGTTGCCCGCACGCTGAAGGAGATGGGCATCGGCTCGGTCGCCGTCTACTCGGAGATCGACCGCGACTCTCCGCACGTGCGCGAGGCTGACCAGGCCTTTTTGATCGGGCCCGCAGTCCCGGCGGAGAGCTACCTGAAGATCGAGAAGATCATCGCCACCGCCAAGGAGGCCGGCGCGGAGGCGATCCACCCCGGCTACGGCTTCCTGGCCGAGAACGCCGAGTTCGCCCGCGCCTGCGACGAGGCTGGACTCGTCTTCGTCGGCCCGCCGCCGGAGGCAATCGAAGCGATGGGCTCGAAGACGCGGGCGCGCGAGATCATGGCTGAGGCCGGCGTGCCGATCGTGCCTGGCGCGACCGCTCCGGCCAAGGACGTCGAGGAGGCGCGCCAGCAGGCTGAGGAAGCCGGCTACCCCGTCGCCTGCAAGGCGGCCGGCGGCGGCGGCGGCAAGGGCTTCCGCGTGGCGATCACCCCTGACGATCTCGAGGAGGCATTCGAGGGCGCTGCCCGCGAGGGCGAGAAGTTCTTCTCCGACGACCGCGTCTACGTCGAGCGCTATCTCGAAGACCCACGTCACGTCGAGGTCCAGGTGCTGGCGGACGGTCACGGCAACGTGATCCACGTCGGTGAGCGTGACTGCTCGGTTCAGCGCCGCCACCAGAAGGTGATCGAGGAGGCGCCCGGGCCGCGCGTCGACGAGGCGATGCGTGAGCGGATCGGCAGGATCGCCACCGACGCCGCCGTCGCGGTCGGCTACCGCTCGGCGGGCACGGTCGAGGGATTGCAGGTGGGGGATGAGTACTTCTTCCTCGAGATGAACACGCGGGTGCAGGTCGAGCACTGCGTGACCGAGATGGTCAGCGGCATCGACATCGTCCGCGAGCAGATCCTCGTCGCCGCCGGCGAGCCGCTTTCCGTCGCTCAGGAGGACGTGCAGCTGCGCGGCCACGCGATCGAGTGCCGGATCAACGCCGAGGCAGCGCACAAGACCTTCGCCCCGGCGCCAGGCGCGATCACCACCTACCGCGAGCCCGCTGGTCCGGGCGTGCGCGTCGACTCGGGGGTTGAGGCCGGCTCGGAAGTCACGCCGATGTACGACCCGATGGTGGCCAAGCTGATCGTTTGGGACGTCGACCGCGAGCACGCCACGCGGCGCATGATCCGCGCCCTGGGTGAGTACGAGGTTGGCGGCTTGACCACGCTGATCCCCTTCCACAAGGCTTTGCTTGCCAGCGAGCAATGGGGCAACGGCGAGACCTGCCGTGACCTGATGGAGGATCGCGAGTGGCTCAAGTCGACCGCCCCGGTTGAGGCGCCGGCGCCGGCGGAAGCCGAGACCGAGGGGGCAGCCGAGCAAGTCAGCCGCGACTACAAGGTCGAGGTCTCGGGCAAGCTCTTCGACGTCAAGGTGATCGGCGAGGCGCTCGCCGGTGCGACCGCGCCGGCAGCCGGCGGCAAGCGCCCACCAAAACGCGAGCGCAAATCAGGTGGCGCAGCGGGCGCCTCCAGCGAGTCGCTGCCTTCGCCGCTGCAGGGCACGGTGCTCAAAGTCGCCGTCGCGCAGGGCGCCGAGGTCGCCGAGGGCGATCTGGTCTGCGTGATCGAGGCGATGAAGATGGAGAACGAGATCGTCGCCCACCGCGGGGGCAAGGTCGAGGAGCTGAAGGTGGAGGTCGGCGCCGCCGTCTCCAGCGGCGACGTGCTCGCCGTCATCAAGTAGCGACGGCGCTCAGCGTTTCTGTTCCTTCTGCTCCTTGCGGTTTTCGCGCAGTTCTCTCTTCTTGCGGTGAATTTCGACCTGCCGTTCCTTGCGCGTCAAGGGGATTTCCGAAGCCTCTTCGCGACAGCCGCGGCCGACGCAGTCCTCGAGATCCCGCAGTTCGCGATGCAGGTAGTTGCGGATCGGGTAGTAGTTGGGGATGCGGACGATGTTGTTGAGCTCGTTGGGGTCTTTTTCGAGGTCGTAGAGCTCCTTCTCCCCGTTCGGCCAGGCGATGTACTTGTAGGGGCCGAGGCGAATCCCGCCGTAGTCCTTTGGCGGCGCCAGAATCGAGGCGGTCGCGCCCGAGCTGGCAGAGGCGCCCGCCTGTGGGCGGCTCGAAGGCCGCGGTTCGACGATCGCCCCGTTTTCGTTGACATCGGTGGTCTCGACGAAGGACTCGAAGAGGATCGGCCGCAGCGTGCGCAGCTCCGGGTCCTGCAGGAAAGGCACCATCGAGCGGCCGTCGATGCTCTTGTCGGCTTCGACTCCAGCAAGCTCGAGGATAGTTGGCGCGACGTCGACGTTGGCGACCAGCTCGCCGCTTTCGCTGCCGGGACGGATATGGGGTCCACGGATCAGGAAGGGAAGGTGGGTGGAGGGCTCATAGGCGAGGAACTTGCCGCCGGTCAGCCGGTGCTCGCCGAAGAAGAAGCCGTTGTCGGATGTGAAGATGACGTAGGTGTTGCGCAGCCGCTGCATCGAGCCCAGCGTGTCGAGAATCAGCTTGACGCCGTCGTCGATGTCGCGCAGCGACTCGAGCTGCTTGTTCCAGTAGGTGCGGTATGTGTGGATCTCGCCGAGCGTCAGGTATTCGGAGCCGCGGATGAAGCTCGGCTTGTCGGCGACGTTGCCCTCGGCGAAGCCTTCGGAGCGGTCGTGTGGCATCGGCGCTCCCTTGAACCAGTCGTAGTGACGCGGGGTCGGCTCGGGACCGGCCGGCTTGCGAAAGTCGCCGTGCGGGGCGGTGTAGTCGAGCTGCAGATAGAAGGGCTGTTCGGGCGACTGAGCTCGCAGCTCCGCCATCGCGATGTTCGACAGCATGTCGGTCTGGTGGAAGCAGGGCAGGCCGTTGAGTGGCGCGAAGGGGCAGCCGATGTCGTCGCGGATCGTGTACTCGCGCGGCTCCCAGGTCCCGGAGTCGCCATAGGGGCCTTCGATCACGCCGTTGTTGTTGAGCTGGTAGCCGTAGAAGTAGTGGTTCGTGTCCGCTTTGAGCACCGAGTGCCAGGCGCTCCAGCCGGGCAGCACCGAGGTGCCGTTGTCATAGGGGTCGTCGCCGTAGCCGTTGAGGATCTTGCCGACGTGGATCGTGCGATAGCCGGCGCCCTGCAGCCAGGTGGCGAGGTTATGGGTTGCCGCGGCGCGGAAGCTGAAGCCGAAGTAGCCGCCGTTGGGCTGCATGTTGCCCTTGACCCCATGGCTGTGCGCGTAGCGGCCAGTCAGCAGGCTGACCCGCGAGGGGCAACAGAGCGGGTAGGGGACGTAGTAGCTGCTGAAGGTCATGCCGCGTTTGGCGATCATGTCGATCGTGTTCGGCATCGCGCGGATCTCCGGCTGGCGGAAGGTCGCGTAGAGGCCCTCCATCGTCTGGTCGTCGGTCTGGATGACGACGAAGCTCGGCGGCTGGTCGGTCGCCGCAGTGGCGCTGGAGCGCTGGCCGACGATAGCGAGCAGGCAGAGCAGACCGAGCAGGCCCGCGGCGAGAGCCAGGCGGATGCCGAACGATGTCCTGCTTTGGCTCAGTCGATCCATCGAAAGTGCCGGAAGCCCCGGCCCTACGGGGTCGAAACAACTACCCGTGCCGAAGTTGCGAAACGCTAGAGATCGCTCAGGACGCGCCGAGCTTTTTGGCTGCGTCGCGGAAGTTCTTGACCGTGGCGCTGGGCGCCTTGCGGCCCTCGAGCTTCTCGCCGTGGCGGTTGACCCAGATCACCGGCACGTTCATCTTCAGCAGCGGGGCGACGTCGTTTGTGTAGCTGGAGCCGATATGGACCCAGCCTTTCTTGCCGCCGATGCGGCGCGCCGTCTCTTTGAAGTGGACTGGGTCAGGCTTGTAGCTGCGCACCTGCTGTGCGGTGACGACGAGGTCCAGTTCGGTACGCAGGTGGCGGCGGGAGATGCCGAGCAGTTTGTCGTCGATGTTGGAGACGATGCCGATCTCGTAGCGTTTGCCGAGCCGGTCCATTGCCGCGTTCGCCTCCCGGAACGGCAGCCAGTAAGCGACGCTGTCGGGCAGGAACTGAGCTCGTGAGGGCTCGATCTCCCAGCCAAGCTCGCCGGCCACCTTGACGATCGTGCGGCGCAGCACCTCGGCGTAGAGCTCGTAGGAACCGGCCATGATCTCGGCCTGGACCTCCATGAAGCGAGCCAGGAAAGGCTCCTCCTCGAAGCTGAATCCATCCTTGTTCGCCTCTTTCTTGACCGCGTCGAGGATGCCCTTCTCCCAGTCGATCAGGGTGCCGTAGCAGTCGGTGGTCACCCATTTGACGGTTTTGAGGCTTGGGAGGGGCATAAACGGGGTTCGCTTCGCGGACCCGCGAGTCATTGGATTGCGAGCGGGTCTCGCTCTGGCTCACGGGGCCGCGGCATGTTATGCGAATCGCCCAGGGCGGGCGGCGTCCCGCTTGCCGGGTCCAGTAGGCTGCCGCCCGCGCCAGAGCGGCGCCGCCTCCCAATGGACCTCCTCGAGTACCAGGGCAAGCAGCTTTTCGCCAAGCACGGCATCGCCGTGCCGAGCGGCGAGGTCGCCTCGACCGTCGAGGACGCGTTGGCCGCCGCGGAGCGGGTCGGCTACCCCTGCGCGATCAAGGCACAGGTGCTGATCGGCGGCCGCGGCAAGGCGGGCGGCATCAAGATCGCCCAGGATGCCGAGCAGGCCCGCGCCCATGCCGAGGCGATCCTCGGCATGGACATCTTCGGGCCCCGCGGCGAGGGCCCGTTCCGCGTCGATCGAGTCTGGATCGAGGGCGGCTCGGACATCGCCGCCGAGTACTACGCCTCGGTGATCCTCGACCGCGGCGAGAAGAAGCTGCTGGCGATGGTCTCTGCCAAGGGCGGCATGGACATCGAGGCGGTCGCCGAGGAGGATTCCGACGCCCTCGTCAAGCGGCACATCGATCCGACGCGGCCGTTCACGGCCCAGGCGGCGCGGCCGGTCGTCGACGACGCCGGCCTCGACGAGGACGTGCGCGAGCAGGCTGCCGAGGTGCTGGCCAAGCTGGCCGAGGTCGCCGCCGAGGAGGACGCGACGCTGATCGAGGTCAACCCGCTGATCGTCACCGCCGAGCGCCAGGTGGTTGCGCTCGACGCCAAGGTGACGATCGACGGCAACGCCCTCTTCCGCCACCAGGAGCTGGCCGAGATCGCCGACACCGCTGACGATCCGCAGGAGGCGATGGCCAAGGAGAAGGGCCTCACCTATGTCAAGCTCGACGGCAACGTAGGCATCCTCGCCAACGGCGCTGGCCTTTGCATGTCGACCCTCGACGTGGTCGCCCAGGCGGGCGGCAAGCCGGCCAACTTCCTCGACGCGGGAGGTGGGTCGAAGGCGGAGGCGATCGTCGACGCGCTGACCGTGATCACCTCCGACGAGAAGGTCACGGCGATCCTCTTCAACATCTTCGGCGGCATCACCCGCTGTGACGAGATCGCCAAGGGGATCGTCACCGCCTCGCAGCAGATGAGCTTGGAGCTGCCGCTGGTCGTGCGCCTCGACGGGACTAATTCCGAGGAGGGCCTGGCGATCCTCGCCGAGGCGAACCTGCCCAATATGCATCAGGAGACGACGATGCTCGACGCCGCCCGGCGCGTGGTCGAGCTCGCGGGGGCGAGCGCCTGATGTCGATAATCGTCGACAAGGAGACCAAGCTGGTCGTCTCCGGGCTGACCGGGCGCGAGGGTTCCTTCCACGGCCTGCGCAACCGCGCTTACGGGACCGACTTGGTCGCTGGCGTCACTCCGGGCAAGGGCGGCCAGGACGTCGAGGGCGTCCCTGTCTTCGATTCGATCAAGGAGTCGGTCGAACAGGTCGGGGCCAATACGTCGATGATCTTCGTCCCGGCCCGCTTCGCCGCGCCGGCGATCGACGAGGCGATCGAGTCCGGCGTGCAGACGGTGATCGCGATCACCGAGGGCATCCCGGTGCTCGACATGCTCAATACCTACTGGAAGGCGAGGGAGGCCGGGGTCCGTCTGATCGGGCCGAACTGCCCCGGCGTGCTCTCGCCAGGCAAGGCCAACGTCGGCATCATCCCCGCCCAGTTCTTCGATCCCGGCAAGATCGGCGTCGTCTCCAAGTCCGGGACGCTGACCTACCAGATCGGCAACGAGCTGAAGCAGGCCGGCGAGGGCAACTCCTCGATCGTCGGCATCGGCGGCGACCCGATCATCGGCTCCGACTTCATCGACGTCCTGACGCTGTACCAGGCGGATCCCGAGACCGAGCTGATCGTCATGGTCGGCGAGATCGGCGGCGACGCCGAGGAGCGCGCCGCCGAGTTCATCGCCAGTGAGATCTCCAAGCCGGTTGTCGCCTACATCGCCGGCTTCACAGCCCCCCCCGGCAAGCAGATGGGCCACGCCGGCGCAATCATCTCCGGCTCCTCGGGCACCGCCCAGGCCAAGAAGGACGCGCTCGAAGCGAAGGGCGTGCGGGTCGGCGAAAGCCCGACCGAGACGGCGCGCATTGCCGTCGAAGTGCTTCGCGGGTCCTAGCTCTCTCGGAGCGGATCCGGGCGGGGGTTTCGCTTAGCTTTTTGCAAGACGCTTCACCCCCGCCCGGATCCGCTCTTAGGTCTTGAGAAGGACTGCGAAGCATCCGCTTGCAGCAGCGCTCGAAGCTCCTCTTCCACGGTTGCTGAGTCTTGGTTCAGGCGGCGGTGGGTGATGCGGATGGTTCGGTAGCCGGCTGCTTGGAGGGCTGCGTCGCGGGCTCGGTCGCGCTCGAAGGCGGCGCGATGGCGGTGGAAGGACCAGCTGTCGAGCTCTACGGCGAGGCGCTCCTTGGCCCAGAGCGCATCGATCTCGAAGCCGAGGACGATGGCGTTGAAGGCAGGCGACGGGAGTTCGTGGGCGCGGCAGAAGGCTGCGAACTCGTCCTCGAGGGGTGAGCGGGTGATCATGGCGGCTCGCGCCTCGGCGAGCAGTTGCCGAATCGGCTTCAGCGCTCGGCGCCCGTAGCCGCGCTCGCAGACGTCCTCGACGGCGCTCAGCTCGAGCAGCTTCAGCCGGTCAGCTTCTTCCCAGGCGGATTCGAGAGCTTGGAGCGGAACGAATTCCGCCATGTCGAAGAGCGTGCGCGCGACCGTCGTGATTGGCAGCCCACCGCGCAAGGTTCGGTCCTCTGCGAGGAGGCGTCCACGGTGGATGAAGATCCCAAGCCTGCGGTCGAGCCCTTGCCGTCCGATGGCTGCATTCACGTCGATGATCCGCGAGCGCTGACGAGTCAATCCCCAGAGCGCCGCCGCGCTTCGGTGGCTCAGCAAAGCACTATCCCCATACGCGAGCACTGCCGCCCACCGGCGCCCACCGTCGCTGACGCATGGGTGTCCGAGCGCGAAGATTTCCCGGTGCACATGGTGAAGCCGGGCGGCGATGAGCCATTCCTCGATCGTCCGCACCGGAACTCCAAGCGCGCGCAGTTGCCGTCGCGCCACGATGCCCTGCTGCCGCTCCGCCAACCTCGCGATCTCCACCCCCAACCGGGCGTGTCTGAGCTTTCCCACGATATGTCGTGGATAAGCTCAGACACGCCCTTGGTTCTCCCCTCCGAGTGCGGATCCGGCGAAGCGGGGGCGTTGCTAGGGTCGGGGCGTATGGCTAACGACACGATTTCCTTTGCCCGCGGGGCGCCCAGCGCGGACATCTTGCCGCGGGACGCGGTGCGCGAGGCGGCGGCAATCGCGCTCGCCGAGGACTGGGAAAAGGCCCTCTCCTATGGCACGGGGATCGGGCATCCCGGCCTCTGCCAGTGGATCGCCGAGCGGCATGGGGGGCTCGACGCCGGGCAGGTCATGGTGGCCAACGGGTCGCTCGAGGCCGGCTGGATGCTGTTCGACCATCTGCTTGAGGCCGGCGACCGGGTCGTCGTCGAGCAGCCGACCTACGACCGTACGCTGCTGATGTTGCAGCGGCTCGGGGTCGAGCTGGTGCCGGTCCCGCTGGAGGACGACGGGCTCGATGTGGCGGCGCTGGAAGCTGCGCTGGCGCAGGGGCCGATCAAGCTCGCCCACGTCATTCCCAACTTCCACAACCCCGCCGGCTGCACGCTCTCGGCCGAGAAGCGGGTGCGGCTGGTCGAGCTGGCCGCCGAGCACGACTTCTGGATCTTCGAGGATGACCCCTACCGCGAGCTGCCCTTCGAGGGCGCTGCCCTGGAGACGATGTTCTCGATGGACAAGGCGGATCGCGTGATCCACGCCTCGTCCTTCTCCAAGACGGTCAGCCCGGGGGTGCGGGTCGGCTATCTGGCGGGCCCCGGAGCCGAGATCGCGGCACTGGCCAAGCGCGCCAACGAGACCTACATCTCGCCCAACATGCTGGCCGAGTCGGTCGTCCTGGAGCTCTGCCGCTCCGGGGCCCTGGACGACAACATCGAGTTCGTCAAGGGGGCCCTGCAGGCAAGACGCGACGCTCTGGTCGAGGCCTTGGCCGAGCAGATACCCGAGGCCGAGTTCGTCGTCCCCGGCGGTGGCTATTTCCTCTGGCTCGATCTTGCGGCCGGGACCGACACCAGCGCCCTGCTGGCCGAGGCCAAGGGCGAGGCCGTCGCCTTCGTCGCCGGCCCAGATTTCATGATCGAGGGCGGGACCAACAGCCTGCGTCTTTCCTTCGCCAGCGTGCCGCCTGAGCGCATCCCCGAGGGTGTCGCCCGCATCGCCCGCGCCCTGGACCGATCCAGGGAGACGGCGAAAATCGAGGCTGGCTAGGACGCAGGGAGCGAAGCGTGCTCCGCGCGTGAGCGACCGAGGACGACGCTAGCCGACGATTTGCAGGTGTTTCAGCGGCCGTAGCGGTCGCCGCTAGACAGAACGAGCTGCTCGGGGATCGTCGCCCGCGGTGGCGGCGCCGGGTCGGCGCGTACCGAGACTGTCTCGGCGACGCTGCGCGAAACCTGGTGGCTGCCCTGCTCGGAAGCGATGACGACGCCGTCCTCGGCGCTGCTCTCGATCGTCCCCTGCAGCCCCGGGTCGAGGCCCGCGGCCTTCAGGTAGTGGAGCAGCTCCTCGGCCTCGTTCTCGAAACGCAGCACGACGACCTTGGCGCCGGGCTCGACGTCGGAGAGCAGAGAGCCCTGCTCGCGGGCGCCCTCGACGATCGGGTGGCCGTGCGGGCATGTGGTCGCGTCGCCGATCGCCGCCCGCATACGCTCCTCCAGCACCGGCGACATCGCATGCTCGATCCGCTCGGCCTCCTCGTGCACCTCGTCCCAGGGGATGCCGAGCACGTCGGTGAGGAAGCGCTCGATCATGCGGTGCCGGCGCACGATATGCGTCGCGTGGTCGCGCCCGGAGGCGGTGAATTCGAGCGACTTGTCGGGCTTGCGGGCGACGTAGCCGTCATCGACAAGGCGGCCGACCATCTCGTGCACGGTCGGCGGCGAGAGCTGCATCGCGCGAGCGATGTTTGCCCCGGTCATCGGCAGTCCGGCCTCTTCCAGCCAGAACATGATCTCCAGGTACTCCTGCTCGGCAACGGTCGCGGTGTCCTGCGACAAGGGGGCTCCTTCGGGGTCGAAAATTGGCGGAAGACCGATATTAGTGGTGCTCAGCGGCGCTCCACCAGGGTCGAGACGACCGCCTCGTAGAAGCCGTCGCCCATCGCTCCCTCGGTGACGGCGATGTTGTCCCAGGCGGGCATCGCGGCGCGCAGGCCGGGGTCGCGCTCGGGCCCGTTGGCGACGACGAAGAAGCGGCCGACCGCGGCGGCGACCTCGAGGTCCTCGATCGAGTCGCCGACCGCGATGCACTCCGCCGGGTCGTAGCCACGGGCGCGGGCGTGGGCGGCTACAGCGGCCGCCTTGCTGACCAGCTTGGGTACCAGGTGGTAGGCGTGGGTGGGCCCGTCGACGGCGGGCATCTCGCGGCCGATCGCGCCGTTGTCGAGCAGGCGCAGGTCGTCGTGGCCCTCGCTCTCGAGCAGCCGGTTTGCCGCCTCTACGTCGATCTTGCCGCGGAAGAGGTGGGAGAGGACGCGACCGTGGTGCCAGGGGGCGTGGTACTCGAGCCGGCCCTCGAAGCGGGTGAAGAGCAGCTTCGGGATGCCGCGCTGCTCGATCTTCTCGTAGACGGTGCCCTCCTCGTCGGGAACCAGGTCGCCGGTCAAAAGCGTCGTCTCGCCGTCGATCGCGAAGGCGCAGCCGGCCTCGTAGATGTAGGAGGACTGGCCCATCAGGCGGGCGGCCTCGTGGACCTGCGGCTCACGGCGGCCGGACATGATCACGACCTCGACCCCGGCCCGCTCGCAGGCCTCGAGCCCCCGCGCCTGGGCCAGCGAGAAGCCGCCTTCGGCGTCGCGAAAGAGCGAGCTGCCCTTGCCGAGCAGGGTGCCGTCGAGGTCGGTGTAGACGCATCGCAGTGCCATCGTGCGGTCGCTACGGTAGCCGTCGATGGACGAGCGAGGCTTCATGCGATCGACCGCGGGTCCTGTCGTCGGGGTGGGGTGCTCTGCTTGCGCTGCGCGCTGCTTCGGGCGGAGGGACGTTGCGGTAGGAGGGACGGGGCCCTGCCTTCAGCAGCCTCCGCGCGGCGCAGATCACCCCACCCCGACGCCACCCGCGGAAGGGGCCGGATGAAGTGGCGGCTGTCCGATCGGGTCTTGTCGTTTGACCAGCCCATTGCGGCCGGGATCGTCAACGTGACGACCGACTCGATGTTTGAGGGAGCTCGGAGTGGGACGGCTGAGCAAGCGGTGCGAGATGGCTTGGCGCTGGTCGAGGCTGGATTCGAGATGCTCGACGTCGGGGCAGTGGCGGCGCGCAACGGACCGCCGGTGCCGCCCGATGTCGAGGCGGTTGCCCTCGTGCCGACGATCGAAGGCCTGGCGGGAGGCGGCGTGCCGATTTCCGCCGACACCTTCTCGGTCGCGGTCGCGCGGCAGGCGCTGGAGGCGGGTGCGGTGGCGATCAACGACATCTCTGGCGGCGGCGAGGAGATGTTCGAGCTGGTGGCGGAGACCGGCTGCGGCTACGTGCTGATGCACATTGAGGGGCCGCCGCGGGTCGACCGGTCGCACCGCGAGTACGGTGACGTGGTCGAGCACCTGAAGAGTTGGTTGGGGGGGCGAATCGAGCTCGCTCGGAAGCTTGGGGTCGCCAAGGAGCAGATTGCGATCGATCCCGGACTCGACTTCGACCTGACGACCGAGCAGAACCTGGAGATTCTGCGACGGTTGCCCGAGCTGCGCGCGCTCGGCTTGCCGCTCTACGTCTCTCTCTCGCGCAAGGACTTCATCGGCGCGCTGCTTGCCGGCTCGTGGGAGGAGCGCCTGCCAGCGAAGCAGCGCGAGTGGGGGACGGTCGCCGCAATTGCCCTGGCGGTGCGCGGCGGCGCCGACGTGCTGCGCATCCATGACCGCAGCTCGCTGCAGGCTGTGCGGGTGGCCGGGAGAATCGTTCGTTCGACGCGGAGCCACGCCTAGTGGCGAAGAGCCTGCTCGAGACGCCCTGGGCGGTCGCCCTCGAGCCAGCGCGACGCGACGGGCGGATCGTCGCCGAGGCGAGCGAGTCCGAGCGCAAGGCGAAACGGGTGGGGCTGCCGGGCTCGCTCGATCCGGCCTTGGTCGAGCGTCTGCGCACTGTCGGCGTCGAGCGCCTCTACTCGCACCAGAAGCAGGCGCTGGAGAGCACGGCGCACTCCAACCTGGTGATCACCAGCGGCACCGCCTCGGGCAAGAGCCTCGCCTTCAACCTGCCGGTGCTCGATGGCATCGCCCGCGACGCCAAGCGCCGCGCCCTCTACCTCTACCCGACCAAGGCGCTGGCTCAGGATCAGGCGCGCAAGCTCGCTGCGCTGCGGCCGCCGGGCCTGCGCGAGGCGATCTACGACGGCGACACGCCGCGCGAGGAGCGGCCGGCGATACGGCGGCGCAGCAACCTCGTGCTCACCAACCCCGACATGCTGCACGTCGGCATCCTGCCCCACCACAAGAGCTGGGGCGACTTCTTCGCCAACCTCGGCTGGGTCGTCGTCGACGAGGCGCACACCTACCGGGGCGTCTTTGGCTCACATGTCGCCAACGTGCTGCGCCGCCTGCGGCGGATAGCGCGCGCCTACGGGGGTGAGCCACGCTTCCTGCTCGCCTCGGCGACGATCGCCAACCCCGTTGGTCTGGCCGAGGAGCTGGTCGGCACGCCCTTCGAGCTGGTCGACGACGACGGGGCGCCGCGCAGCGGCCGCGAGATCGCGATGTGGAACCCGCCGCTGGTCGACAAGGCGACCGGGACGCGGCGCTCGCCGCTCTCGGAGGCCGCCGAGCTGCTCGCCGAGCTGGTCAGCCACGGCGTGCGGACGATCTGCTTCCTCAAGAGCCGCCGCGGGATCGAGCTGATCCAGCGCTTCGCACGCGAGTCGCTGGAGGCGCGCGGCAAGCCGGAGCTGGCGGCGCGGATCGCGCCATACCGCGGCGGCTACACGCCGCAGCAGCGACGCGAGATCGAGGCGCGGCTCTCCGAAGGCGAGCTGCTCGCCGTCGTCGCCACCGACGCGCTCGAGCTAGGCATCGACGTCGGCGAGCTCGACGCGGCGATCTGCGTCACCTTCCCCGGCACCGTCGCCAGCCTGCGTCAGATGTGGGGCAGGGCGGGACGGCGACGGCGCGGCCTCGCCGTCTACGTCGCCGGCCAGGACGCGCTCGATCAGTTCTTCTGCCGCCACCCGGACGAGTTCATCGACCGGCCGGTCGAGGCGGCGATCCTCGACCACGCAAACGAGCAGATCGCGGGCCGGCACCTGGTCGCCGCGGCCTACGAGTTGCCGCTCGGCGAGGAGGACGCCGGGCTCTTCGGCCCCGAGTGGCGCGAGCGGGTGAACCGGCTGGTCATGGCCGGCGAGCTGCGCCAGGCGGCCGGCCGGGTGCTGCCTCGCAGCAGCGAGTTCGTCGCCGCCAAGGTTCCTCTGCGCTCGGCCTCGCCCGACTCGGTGGCAGTGATCGAGCGCGACTCGGGCGAGATGCTCGGTCTGGTCGAGTCCGAGCGCGCCTTCACCACGATCCATCCAGGCGCGATCTACCTGCACCTCGGCCGCTCCTACGAGGTCGAGCAGCTCGATGTGGCGGGACGGCGGGCGGTCGTCTCGCGCTTCGACGGCGACTGGTACACGCGGCCCAAGAAGGAGACCGAGATCTACATCGAGCGGATCCGCGAGCAGCGCTCGACCGCTGGCGTGGAGCTGCACTTCGGCGAGGTCTCGGTGACCGAGCAGGTGATCGCCTACCAGCGCGTCTCGATCTCAGAGCAAGAGCCGTTCGACATCGTCGCCCTGGAGCTGCCCGAGCAGCAGTTCGCCACCCAGGCGCTCTGGTACGTGCTGCCCGACCGGCTCAGCGGAGCTCTGCCGCCCGACGTGCTGCTCGGCGCCCTGCACGCCACCGAGCACGGTCAGATCGCGGTGCTGCCGCTGATCGCGATGTGCGATCGCTGGGACATCGGCGGCCTCTCGACCAACGTCCACTTCCAGACCGGTCGCTCGACGATCTTCATCTACGACGGCCACCCGGGCGGCGTGGGGATCACGCTGCGTGGCTACGAGCAGTTCGAGCGCCTGCTGGGTGACGCCGAGCGGCTGATCGACGAGTGCCCCTGCGAGTCGGGCTGCCCCTCCTGCGTGCAGAGCCCCAAGTGCGGCAACCTCAACGAGCCGCTGCACAAGCAGGGCGCCCTGGAGCTGATGCGGACGATGCAGGGCTCGGCAAGAGGCTCGGCCGCGCGATGAGCGCGCGGCGGCAGGTGGCGGTGATCGGCCCGGCCCGTTGCGAGCCGCACTCCGAGGCGGCCCAGCTCGGCGAGGAGGTGGGGCGGCGACTTGCCGAGGCGGGGGCGACACTCGTCTGCGGTGGCCTGGCCGGTGTGATGGAGGCAGCCTGCCGCGGCGCTAGCGGGGCCGGCGGCATGGCGATCGGGATCGTGCCCGGCCACGAGATCGGCGAAGCGAACCCCTACTGCACCCACGTCGTCGCCACCGGCATCGGCCACGCGCGCAACCTGGCAGTCGTCTCCTCTGGCGGGGCGGTGATCGCGATCGGCGGCGAGTGGGGCACGCTCTCGGAGATCGGCTTCGCGCGGGCGATCGGCCGCACCGTCATCGCCCTGCGCAGCTGGACCCTGAGCGGCCAGGAGCGGATGCAGGACGCACCTGGCGTGGTCCTCGCCAACTCGGCAAGCGAGGCGGTCGAGCTGGCGCTCGAGGCGCTCATCTGAGCTTCGCGAGCAGATAGGCGACGACCGCCACCACGACGTAGGTGCCCAAGCCCAGCGACAGCAGGACGCTGAGCACGCTGAGCAAAAGGCTTAGATCTGTCTTGGAGATCGTCATCGCTTCCAACCTAGGGTCAATCCAGCGCCACAGCCTCGGGACTGGAAGCGAATACGCGGAGACAAAAAGCAGCAGGCGAACTCGGTGGCGTTTAGGCACACCCGTCCCTGCAGCGGGGGTCGATCACCTGGGAGGCCAGAGCTCGCGCAGGGCGACGATCGCGAAGGCATGCGACCAGGCAAGAGGGGTGGTTGAGGCGGGGACTCCGGTGTCTGCGTCGACGCGCTCGGGGAGCATGCCGAGTGGCGTGGCGGCTCGGCGCAGGGCGGCAATCAGGTCCAGGGCGGCACGGCGCTCTCCGAGCGCAGCGAGGCTCCAGGCGGTCCAGGCTGTGGGTGCCGTCCAAGGGTCATCGCCCCCCTCCCAGCTCTCCGAGGGGACAATTCCGAAGCGGCCACTCTGAGCGGCAAGCCGCAGCAGGGTGCGGCGTGCCGCCGGGAAGAACGCCGGTCGCGGGAATGGCCTGACCGCCCAGGCCGCGGCGGCGTCAAGCCCGGAGCCCGGCTCACCGGCCTCGCGCACCAAGCCCCGCTCGGTGATGAAGGGCGCCAGGCCGGCGCCTGTCGCGATTGCGTTTGCGAGGTACTCGCCGGCGTCGCCCTCCTGGTAGTCGGCGCGCTCCTGCCAGGGCTCGTGCGGCACGACAATCGCCTGCCCTGCCGCACGCGACGCCGCAGCAACCCAGCCAGATGCATCCCCTTGCGCATCGCGGTCCGCGACCGGGTCCCCGTTGCCGTCGAACCGCGCCGCTGCACTCAGATCGAGGCCGAGCAGGAAGTCGACGACCCGCTGGGCTTCCGCGCGGTACCCGGCCGCGGCTAGCGCTAGCGCCACGGCGCCGGCGTCTCGGGGCCAGACGTAGGCCCAGCCGTCGCGAATGCCGGCGGCGACGGCGCCTGTCCGTCGATCGGTCAGGGCCCGTAGCGTCAGCAGCGAGCGCTCGTACATGCTCCTTGCCCACGCCGGCGCCCGCTTTCCGAGGGGTCGAGCCTGGCTGATCCAGCGCCGATCGGCTCGCTCCCCGGTCCGGCCGCCCAGACGCCGGACGATCACGGTCTGCTGGCGGCCAAACCGGGCGATCGTGCGCAGGGTGTTCGAGTCGGCAAGGTAGCTCTGCCGAACCGAGTCGGCTTGCCAGAGCGGGATCGAGTGGCCATGGATTCGGGCTCGCGCTACGAGTCCCTGGCTCGCCGGCACGGTCCCGGCTGCCTGCCGCTCGGCCGGCACCGAAATTGCCGCCCAACCTGCCGGCCCCGGCCTGCGCAGCTCGACAACGTTGCCGTAGGCATCGATCGCCGCCGCCCCATGGCCGCTGCCGACCACCGCAATGCCGAGAAATGGCGGCGGCATACCCGGCAACCCCCGCGGCGTCCGCGGGTCGGCCCCCGATCCACCGGAGACGAGGACCACTGACACCAGCGCGACGGCCACCAATCCCACCCCCGCCCGCATCCAAGTCATGGCCCAATGCAATCAACCGCCTCGTCTCCCTGGGCGCTAGCCTTCGTCACCGCGGCCCAGCCGCCAGCCCCAGGCGAGGTAGCTCAGTTGGTAGAGCACACGACTGAAAATCGTGGTGTCGTGGGTTCGATTCCCACCCTCGCCATTCTTTTCTGCCTGCAAACCAGCCCGTTTTGGTAGGTCAGACTGCGCGCGTGATCACTCCGTTTGGGCTACGAGTAGCCCGTTCGTAGCCCAAACGAGCAGTTCGAAGACCCTCGAACGACTTCCGACTGATGAGGTGCGGAACTTTGCCAACGTCAAGATTTCGCTCTAGAACAGGCGAATCGCATGGCTCTACTGCGGCTATGAACCACATCGAACAGAAGAGCACACGAATAGGAATCGTGGTCTCTTCGGTTCGATAAGTAGCGACACCATTAGGTGTATAGTGATGCTATGAGTCGAACCCAGATCTACCTCGGGGAAGGCGAGCTGGAGCTACTCGATCGCGCTACGCGGGAGACGGGAGCATCGCGCTCAGAGCTGGTCCGCCGGGCGGTTCGAGCCACCTTCGGCCGCCAAGGGAAGGACGAGAGGCTTGGGGCGCTTCAGGCCAGTGCCGGCTCATGGAAAGGACGTCGACGCAGCGGGGCCGAGTACGTCGACGCTATGCGCGGCGGCGATTTGAATGAGCGCTTGACGCGCCTCGGCGTCAAGTGAAGCTGCTCGATACGAGCGTCGCGATCGACCACCTCCGCGGCCTGCCCGAGGCAGTCGAGTTGCTCAGCAGTTTGATCGAGGCCGAGGAGCTTCTCCTCGCAAGCGAGGTAGTCCGCTTCGAGCTCTTGGCCGGTGTCCGCAAAGGCGAGGTCGAGGCACTCGAGCAGTTCTTCTCTGCCCTTTCCTGGGTGCCCGTCGGAGAGGAGGTGTCCCGAGCCGCCGGCGAGCTCGCACAGCGCCACCGCCGCTCCCACAGCGGCATCGACGATGCCGACTACCTGATCGCTGCCTCGGCACTCCTACTTGAGGCCGACCTGCTCACTACGAACGTGCGTCACTTTCCGATGCTTACTGGACTCGAGCCGGCCTATTGAGGTTGCTTTCGCTTTACGCGAAAGCGGAAGCGAGAGTGAGGACCCGATGACAGAGGCCCCGCCGAACGGGGCCTCCACCATCTCGTCTAGTTCTTGAGTGCTACTGGCCGGCGGGCTGGTTCTTGCCCGCGTGGCGATGAAGCTCACGCAGTCGACGCAAACTTTGATGTCGTCGCCAAGCTCAGGAAGTTGCCGTATTACTGCTTTTCGCGCGCTAACGCGGGCGTCCCTCCGAAGATCGCGCCGAGTACGCCTGGGTCGCCTTGGACGCGTGCGAGGGGGAGAGCTTGGTCGAGGGTGAGCGCCCCTGCGGCGAGGCCGAGGACGATCTCGGGTGCTGCGGTCAGGACGGTGTCGGGGCGCTGGTCGGGTTCGGCGGTGACGGTGGGGCCGTCCTTGTCGATCCGCAGGGTCACGAAGAGTCCGGGGAGGTCGATCCCGACTTCGGCCGGACGCCGCGCTGTCCGCCTGTGAAGCAGCGCGGGTAGCGCAACGGCCAGCCAGCGCGGCGAGAACGCGTCGGGGCCTGGGCCGCTGATCATCAGGGGCGTGCTCCAGCGGATCAGAGACTCCACGGGCTCTCGCAGTTGCGCGCCCCACGGGGTCAAGACGTACACGACACCACCGGGATCGCCAAGTTGCCGCTCGATCACGCCTGAGGTCTCCAGAGTCCGCAGGCGGTCGGCCAGCAGATTGGTCGCGATCCCGCCGAGCGTCGTTTTGAGCTGGCTGTAGCGCAGCGGGCCGAGCAACAGCTCGCGAACGATCAGCAGGCTCCAGCGATCACCGATCGTGTCCAGCGAGCGCGCAAGTCCGCAGTACTGCCCGTAGGAGCGAGACGCCATGACTTGACTTTATCACCGTTAGTTGATTTGCTCAAGCGGTCACCGACTCCTACGGGGAAAGGCCTCCATGTCCACAGCTGTTGCCGCCGCTCCTTCCGTGTCGCCCGTCTCGGCCGCGATCGCGGCCTATCGCGCCGCCGGCGCACGCGGCGACGCCGATGCCATCAGCGCGCTGCTGGCGCCCGACGTGGCGTTGCACTCGCCGCTCACCGAGCGCGTGCGCTTCGCGGGCAGGGACGAAGTCACCGCCATGCACCGCGACACTTCGCCGTACTCGAGGAGCTCGAGACGGGCGAGCCGCTGGCCCGAGACGACACGCGATCGTTCACCTTCCGTGCGCGCGTGCGCGGCGTGGAACTCAACGCCATGGTCCTTGCGGAGTTCAACGAGGACGCGCAGATCGCCGACCCGACGCTTTTCGGCCGGCCGCTCCCGGCGACCGCGGCACTGTTCGCAGCGCTGCCGCCACGCGTCTCGGCCAGGCGCCGCGGACGGGCCATGGGCGCGCTAGTGGCACTGATCGCCCGACCGATCGCGTTGGTGGTGGGCACCGCCGACCGCCTGGCGCCACGGTTCTGTAGGTCGACGTGACTGACGCGAGCAGGCCAGCCTGGGTCGATGACGAGTTGTTCCCCTTCAAGAGCTGCTTCGTGGAGCTGGACGGCAACGTCGTGCACTACGTCGACGAGGGCTCGGGGCCGATCCTGCTGATGCTGCACGGCAACCCAGTCTGGTCCTTCGTCTACCGCGAGGTGATCATTGCGCTTCGGGACCGGTTTCGCTGCATCGCCCTGGACTTCCCGGGGTTCGGCCTGTCCACCGGCGCCCCCGGCTACCGGTATCTCGCCCAGGACCACGCCACGCTGCTCGTCTCCTTCCTCGACTGGCTGGACCTCGATGACGTGACCCTGGTCGGCCACAACTGGGGCGGCCCGCTCGGCTTGCACGCCGCCGAGCAACGGCCGGACGCGTTCGAGCGCCTCATCCTGACCAACACCTGGGCGTGGCCGTTGAACGGCGACCTGACCAGCGAGGTGTTCTCCCGCGGCATGGGCAACGCGGTCGGGCGCGCGCTGATCACGCGCTTCAACCTCTTGATCAACTCCTTCATTCCGTCAGCGCACAAGCGCCGCAAGCTCTCCGAAGCCGAAATGGAGCACTACCGCCAGGCGATGCCCACGCCAGAGCGCCGCCGCCCCGGCGCCGTACTCCCCGGCGAGCTCGTCGGCGCCCGCAAGTTCTTCACGGACCTCGCCGCACAACTCAGCGCACTCGAAGCGTTGCCCACGTTGATCGTGTGGGCCGACAAGGATCCGATCTTCACCGACAAGTACCGCAAGCGCTTGGAGAAGACCTTCCCCAACCACACGACGACAGTGCTCCACGGCGTCGGCCACTTCCTGCAATCCGACGCACCAGCAGAGTTCAGCCACGCGATCGAAACCTGGTGGGCCGAGGTGCCCGGCAATGGCAGCCCAGCCTCCTAGTGGCCGCGGCCCTGGGATCCGCTTCGCCAGCGGCAGGCTGCCCCCGACGATCGGTTCCGGCGACGCCGCGAGCAGAGGCCGCTGGAACCAGTCGCTTAGGGAGGTGCAGATAAACACCCGCCCGATCCTCTGGCACATCGAGATCTCGCACTACAACGAGAAGGCGCGATGGGCGCTCGACCTGAAGGGCGTCGAGCACGAGCGCCGCGCGCTCGTGCCCGGCGGCCATATCGCGGTCGCGCTCGCGCTGACCCGCGGCCGGTGCAACACGACGCCGATCCTCGAACTCGACGGCCGGCGCATCGGCGACTCGACCGCGGTCATCCGCGCGCTCGAGGAACGCTACCCGCAGCCACCGCTGTACCCGACGGACCCGGTCGAGCGCCGCCGGGCGCTCGAGCTGGAGGACTTCTTCGACGAAGAGCTCGGCCCCTACATCCGGCGGCTCCTCTTTCACGATCTCCACAGCGACCGTGCCGCCGCCACGGGGCTAGCGGCACAGGTATCCCCGCCGCCGCTGAAGCGCTTCCCACGTCTTTTCGCGGAGGGCTTCCTCGCGGGCACCGCGCTGCGGTACGGCGCCGGGAGCGCCAAGGCCGCCGAGCGGGCGCGGGCGCGGGTGCTGCGAGCGCTCGACCGCCTCGAGGCTGAGCTCGGCACGGGCGACTACCTCGTCGGCGAGCGCTTCACGGTCGCCGACCTGACCGCGGCGTCGCTCTTCTACCCGCTGGTGCTGCCCACCGAGGGTCCGGTGCTACCAGAGCTACCCGCGACGTTCGCGCGCTTTCGCGAGCCGCTCAAGGGGCGACGCGGGTTCCGCTGGGTCGAGGACATGTTTCGCCGCCACCGCCCCACTAGATGGTTGATTCCACGCCCTCAGGCGACGTAGTCGACCAGAGCGCGGCTCGGACGCCCGAGCCTGTGGTTGAGCGCGATGCATGCAGCCAGTGCCAGGAAGCGCTGGGCGATGCGAACGCGCAGGTTTGCGAGGGTGCGGGCACCGTGGCGCTCGAGGGTGAGGATGTCCTTGCAGGTCCAGAAGATCGACTCGATGCGCTGGCGGATCGGAGCGAGGTGAAGGACACTGCCGGGCTCGTCCTTGCGCGCCGGGCGGACGAGGGTGGCGCCGAGCTCAGTGACCGCGGCGGCAAAGCCGCGCCCGGCGTAGCCCTTGTCGCCGATGACGATCGAGCCCGACCTCGCGCTCGTCGCGCTTAGGAGAGGCGAGCGCGAAGGCCCTGGGAGTGCCGTCGGGAGCGAAGAGACCGTGCAAGCGAAAGCCCCAAAAGAAGCGCGAATGCGAGCCGCACCAGCCGTAGTCGGCGGCATCTCCGAGGGCCGAGCGCCGTGTCGTCTCGACCGAGCGGGCGCACTCCAGGGGCGTGGAGTCGATGAGCAGCAGGTCGTCATGGAAGCCGGGGGATTCGGCGGCGAAGACGCCGATGAGCCACTCGATCGTCTCTGCCAGGCGCGCTCGGCGCTTGTGGAAGCCAGGTTGCTGAGGCAGCTCTGGGAAGAGCTCGCGAAGGCGCTTGCGGGCAACGGCGAGGAAGCGCCGGTCGGAGGGAATGCCCATGATCGCTTGGGCGACGCAGAGGGTCGCGACCTCGGCGTCGGTGACCCGGCGACGGGCATTTCCGGGCTTCTCGGGCAGGAGATCGTCCGCCGTGCAATAAACGACGGTGCAGAGAGTGTCGAGGTCGGCGTGCATCGTGGCCTCCAGGTCGACGGTGACTTGAGTACCGCCGACTTCGGCCTCTCTGCATTGAAATCCTCGATCACGACTCTCGCCGTGGAATCAACCATCTAGCAGCGCTTCACTCGTCATCGGCCGATGGGGCTGATGCAGCGGCCGGACGACCCACCGGGGCGGATCAAAAAGGCACCCGGACGGTCCGGGTGCCTAAATGGCCGCTGATCGGCGCGTATTCAGCCAATCCGGGACGGCCACCGCAAGGCGCCAACCCGCTCTAGACGCATCGGCGCGACCGCAATAGCGCGAGTAGCGGCAGCCGGGCGGATCCTCTTACGGCAAACGCCGAAGGAGGTCTCATGCCAGTACAGGTTTTGCTCGACACTGCCGGTCGCCGCCGCTCGCCCGCAACCCTGCCCGGCTATCACGCCGGACGGCCACCTCGTAATCGCGGCCACCGCTACCCAGCGGATCCGCCTCGGGTCGAGGAGATCGTGCAAGTGATGCGTGAGACCGGCGAGCGACCGCATGGCGTTCGCCTGCGTGCGCTTGTCGTCGTGCTCTGGCGCGCCGGCTTGCGAATCAGTGAGGCGCTCGCGCTCGCAGAGACAGACCTCGAGCGCTCCCACGGTTCGCTCTTGGTCCGGCACGGCAAGGGCGACAAGCGTCGCGAGGTCGGGATGGACGAGTGGGCGTGGGAACAGCTTCGCCCCTGGCAGGACCTGCGTCGAGAGTTGCCTATCGGTCCGCTGTTCTGCGTCATCAACGGGCCAACCTGCGGCCGGCACTGGATGCCCGCGGCCGCGCGACACGAACTACGACGTGCCGGTACGCGGGCCGGAGTCAGACGCCGGTTCGCGCCACACCAGCTCCGCCACGCTCACGCGGTCGAACTCGCGCGCGAGGGCGTCGGACTCAACGTGATCCAGCGCCAGCTCGGCCACGCGAATCTAGGAGTGACCTCTGTCTACCTACAGGGCATCGACAACGCCGAAGTCATCGAGGCTGTGCACTCCCGACGACCACCGATGATCCCTGCAGCTGCGGCGCTCCGCCGCTAGCGCCCTCACGCGAGAGGAGAAGCCGAAGCAGTGCTGAGATCCCGCGTGCCTGGTGGGTGCCAAGTGACCGTGAGATCCGCACCCTGCTCCTGCGGAGTCTTTACGTTGACCTTCTCAAGGCGGAGCCGGAACACCCATGTGTCGTTCACCTCGGGGAGAAGCACGCCGGTGAGCCTCGACTTCGAGACGTTCTGCGAGGTGAAGAGTGGTGGCAGCAGAGAAGGCGATCCGGCTCGCAAATGCTGGGATCAAGACCTTGCTGCTCTGCCACAACCCCCTTCTTGCCCAATGGCTCGCGCAACTCACCAGTCAGTCGATGGTGGATGTTCGAGCGTTCGAGGATTTGGTCGGGGAGCTGGCAGTCGATCCACAAAGCGCTGGGCGCTGGTCCAATTACAGCCAGCCCACCAGCGCCCAGCTAGAGAAAGCTCTCGCTGGCCTGCTCGACGGAGATCCACCATTTCAAGCCGTGATAGTCGACGAGGGCCAGGACTTCGCGGACGACTGGTGGCCGATCGTTGAAGCGTGCTTGCCGAATTCCAGCGAGTCCACGCTCTACGTGTTCTTCGATGAGCGCCAGAGCCTCCTGCCCAATCGGATGCAGCTACCACCGTCCGGCTGGCCTCTGAGTCTTTCGCGAAACTGCCGCAACGCTGGGCGTATCTACGATGTGATGCGCCACCTTTCACCTGGCAGCCCCCTGCCTGACGAAAAGCTCCGCGACCTAGGGCACGTGGAATTCTTCCGCTCCGCTCGACTCAGGGACGCCGTCGGCGAGGCGTTGA
>DATNHC010000025.1:0-2989 GCA_035605155.1 Solirubrobacterales bacterium | reverse complement strand
GAGCTGCTCGAGCGCGCCGACGTTCGCCTGGCGATCCCGATGAAGGCTGGAGTCTCCAGCCTCAACCTCGCCACCGCGGTTGCTGCCGTGCTCTTCGCTCGCCGCCTCTGAAGCCATCGCCGCTCTCCTGTTCGAGCGCAGCCGCAGGGGATAGGGTGATCGGGCGTCACCAGTCCGTTACGCGTCGAACCGAAAGGACATGCCGTGCCGCTAGCCGACATCAACCTGGGCGAAGCCCTGCTGATCGCCTTCGAGGTCTTCTTCTTCGTGATCTGGATCTGGATCCTGATCACGATCCTCACCGATCTCTTCCGCGACCACGAGACATCCGGTTGGGCAAAGGCCGCCTGGGTGCTCTTTCTCGTCTTCATCCCGTTCCTGACCGCGCTCGTCTACCTGATCGCCCGCGGCAGCGGCATGCGCGAACGGACGATCAAGGCGCAGGCGGAGGCCAAACAGCATTTCGACTCATACGTGCGTGAGCAGGCCCACGGGGGCTCGCCTGCCGACGAACTGCACAAGCTGAACGAGCTCAAGGAAAAGGGCGCGCTCTCGGTTGACGAGTTCGAGAAAGCCAAGGCGAAACTTCTCGCCTAGCGGGCTGCCCGTTCGGGTGCGTTCGCTGTTTGTCAGGCATAGGGCGACAAACAGCGAACGCGGCCTCGGCGCTGACGGAATTTCTCCTGCAAGCGAGCGAAATCTGCAACCAAAGTTGCAAGTTATTAGCAACTCCTAACAATTTTTCGGCGGCTTCGCTAGCGTGCGCCGCCGATGCGCGCGCCTTTTCGCGGTAACTCTTGGCGGCTGCTGCTGCCTGCAGCGCTGCTCCTCGCCCTGCTCTGCGTGGTCGGCTCGGCCCCAGCCGAGACGCTGGAAGAGAAGCTGCACGAGACCGAGGGGAAGCTGAGTGACGTAAGGGAGAGCCAGAGCTCTGTCGCCGCGACGATTGCCGAGCAGAACCGGGCGATCGACTCGATGATCGGCGAAGTCTCGGCCCTGCGCCAGCGCCAGACCGCGCTTGAGGCCGAGCTTGCTGCCAAGCAGGCGGAGCTCGACGAGGCGACCGCGAAGCTGGCCGCTGAGAAGCGCCACCTGGCTCGCGTCCGCGCCCGCCTGCAGCGGGCGCTGCAGGTTCTGCGTGAGCGCCTCGTTGCGATCTACGAGACGGGCAGCCCGGACATGCTCAACGTCGTTCTCGATTCGGCCAGCTGGTCGGAGGTGAGCACGCGCGCCGACTACCTGGGCCAGATCCAGGACTACGACGATGCGGTCGCCGCCCGGGTCGAGACCCTGCGCGACCAGGCCAAGGCAGCGGTCGAGCGGATGACCGAGGTGCGCTTGCAGATCAAAGAGGCCCGCGACATGATCGCCATCAAGGAGCGCCAAGCCGCCACCGCCCGCCAGGAAGCGGAGGCGCGCTTCTCGGAGCTGAAGGCGGCCCAGGCCGAGCGTCAGGCTGCGCTCGAAGCGCTCGAATCCCGTGAAGCGGCGCTGAGCAACAACCTCGCGGCGATCTCCGAACAGCTTGCCGCCAGCGGTGCTCCGGTGCCGACCGGCGCGCCGGCGCCACTGACCCCCGGGCAGAGCGCCAATTACATCTCCGAAAGCCAGGCCAGCGTGCCGAGCGCCGCGCCACCCGCCGTCGCCGCGGCGATCGAAGCGGCGAACTCGATCGCCACCACCCCCTACATCTGGGGTGGTGGCCACGGCTCCTTCGAATCGTCGGGCTACGACTGCTCGGGCTCGGTCAGCTTCGCCCTGCACGGCGGTGGCCTGCTCGACAGCCCGCTCGACTCGACCGGGCTCTCGACCTGGGGCGAACCCGGTCCCGGCCAGTGGATCACGGTCTACGCCAACGCCGGCCACGCCTGGGTGATCATCGCCGGCCTCGCCTTCGACACCTCAGGCGGCGCCGGCCCCCGCTGGCACCCGGAACCAGTCAGCTCCACAGAAGGCTTCATCGCCCGTCACCCGCCGGGTTACTAGCCGACCTAGAAACGCAACTTTTCTCGATCTCAGAGTTGTAGGGGTCGATGTCCTTCCGGTGGGGCCAAAAACCTCACGCGGCAACGGCCGCACTGGTCGTTGCGTTGTCGATGCTGACGTTCCCGCTTGCGGCGGAGGGCAAGGTTCACCTGGATTCGACCTTTGGCCGGGGCGGCAAGGTCACGGTGAGCTCAGTCCAGGCGCAGGAATCGAGCGGTGCGCGAGTTGCCGAGGGCCCAGATGGCCGGTTGGTGCTTGGTGTAGGCAGTTCCGTCAGGCGGTACCTGGTAAACGGTAGCCTCGACCGTGACTTCGGTAGCAACGGGCAGATCACCGTTGCTCCGCCGGGAGGCGCACCGTTTTCGCTCAGCGGGCTTGCGGTCGACACCCAGGGCCGCGTTCTAATTGCTGGCACCACACTGCGACCCGCAAAGGAACCGCAGGCAGATCATCTTCCCGTCCCCAGTGGGGGGAGGGCCACCCTTTTCAGGTACCTCTCCGACGGCACCCCCGATCCGAGCTTCGATGGCGATGGGTTTCTCGAAACCGACTTCGGCCTGAATGCGCCGGTGGATCCGTCCGGTCGACAGTTCGAGGAGCCCGTAACCCGGCTGACCGATGTCGCGATCGACTCGCAGGGGAGAATCGCGGTCCTCTTCAGGGCACTGGTTGGATACCGCAATTGCGGCGGTGAAGTCAGGAGCTATCCCAATCTGACCGACCGCAGCTACGTCGCCCGGCTCACCGAAGGGGGGACCTTGGATCCAAGCTTCGGCGAAGGCGGCCGGGCTTCAACGAGCGTGGACGTAGGCGTGCAGGGGGTCATGGGGTGGATCGACACAAACTCGGAGGACCAGCCACTCTTCCTCTCTGTCGGGGGCTACTGCACGTTCGCCCCCACCGCACTCGGCAAGTTGGACCAGGAGGGCAATCTGGATACCAGCTTTGGCGGAGGAGGTTGGAGGCGCATCCCAAACCGCAACGTTGCCGATATCGCCATGGA
>DATNHC010000024.1:0-19369 GCA_035605155.1 Solirubrobacterales bacterium | reverse complement strand
GTTGGGGACGAGGAGATGTCGGATGACATCCGCTGGATTCGCAGCTACGTCCTCGAGGAGGGGGAGGGCGCGGTCGGCACGGTCTGCGTCTACCAGGCGTCCAGCCCCGAGGCGATCCGGGAACACGCCAAGCGGGCGGATCTCCCCGTGGACGACGTGATCCCCGTTGCCGACACGGTCCTCGTCCGGCCGGATCCCGAGTAGCCGGGCGCTCATTCGCCCTCGCTCCGCAGCGGCGTCCGCTCGATCGGCTCGGCGAGCAGCATCTCCTTGGTGAAGATGAGGTCGTCGCGGTCGTAGTCGGCCATCTCGTAGTCGTGGCCCATCGTGATCGCGTCGAAGGGGCAGGCGATCTCGCAGTAGCCGCAGAAGATGCAGCGCGAGAGGTTGATCTCATAGACGGCGGCGTAGCGCTCGCCGGCCGAGACGCGCTCGCCGGGGATGTTCTCGGCGGCGACGACGCGGATGCAGTCGGCCGGGCAGGCGGCGGCGCAGAGCGAGCAGCCGACGCACTTCTCCAGCCCCGTGTCCTCGAACTTGTGCAGCTTGTGGCGGCCGCGGAAGCGCGGGTAGACCGGGGTCTTCTCCTCGGGGTACTCGATCGTCAGCGGTCCCTCGATCAGCCGCGCCATCGTCGTCTTGAGCCCACGCAGCGTCTCGCCGAAGGCGCGGTAGGCGCCGCCGACGCCGCCCGGCTCCGGCCCGCGCATCACCTCGACCACGTCCTGGTCCTTCAGGTACGGGAACTCGCTCATTGCAGCGCCCCCCTTGGCGAGTTACCTGTGCTATTTGACGGGAAAGTCGCCAAGCCCGTCATGTCGTCACCACCAGGACCGCGGTGACCAGCACGTTGAGCGTCGCCAGCGGCAGCAGGATCTTCCAGCCGAGGCCCATCAGCTGGTCGTAGCGCAGGCGCGGCAGCGTCGCCCGCACCCAGATGAAGAGCAGGACCAGGCCGAGCATCTTGGCCAGCATCCAGATCGGGTCGAGGAAGCTGGGGCCAGGGCCCATCCAGCCGCCGAGGAACATCGCGGCGGCGACCCCGGAGACGACGATGATCTCCATGTATTCGACCAGCAGGAAGCTGCCGAAGCGCATGCCGCCGTACTCGGTCATGAAGCCCTGCACCAGTTCCGCGTCTGCCTCGGGCATGTCGAAGGGCGTGCGGTTGGTCTCGGCGAAGCCGGCCAGCATGAAGATCAGGAAGCCGACGAACTGGGGAACGACGAACCAGAGCTCGCCCTGGGCGTGGACGATGTCGACCAGCGAGAGCGAGCCGCCCATCATGATCACGCCGAGCAGCGCCAGGCCCATCGAGACCTCGTAGGAGATCAGCTGGGCGGCGCCGCGCATCGCGCCGAGCAGGCTGTACTTGGAGCCCGAGGACCAGCCACCGAGCAGCAGGCCGTAGAAGGCGATCGAGCCGACGGCGAAGAAGTAGAGGATGCCGATCGGCACGTCGATCCCGTAGAGGCCGACGCCGTCCTGCACGTCGCCCCAGGGGATGATCGCCAGGGCGAGGACGCCGGAGAGCACCGGCAGCAGCGGTCCGAGGATGAACAGGGTCGGGATCGCGTTGGCCGGCCGGAAGGCCTCCTTGGAGAGCAGCTTGCCGACGTCGGCGAGCGGCTGCAGCAGGCCGAAGGGACCGACGCGATTCGGTCCGTAGCGATGCTGGAAGCGCCCGATCAGCTTGCGCTCCAGGACCGTCATCAGCGGCAGGATGCCGAAGATGACGGCGAAGATGACCAGGCTCTTGACGATCATCACCCAGGTCGCTTCGACGACGGTCGTATCGGCGATCGGCAGCATCAGCGGGCCGGGATCTTCTCGATCTGGACGCTGACCGGGCTGTCATTAAGCAGGGCGTTGGCGTTGGACTCGGCGGTCCCCTCGATCAGGATGCAGGTGCCCTGCGGAACACGCTCCTTGATCGCCACCCGGGCGTTCAAGCTCGTCCCGTTCTGGGACACCCGCACCTCGTCACCAACCTTCAAGCCAAGACGTTCGGCGTCGGACACAGAAAGCTCCACACGCTGCTGTGGGGCCAGGAACCTCAGCGGCGGATTCAGCTCGGTGATCGGCCCGACCCACAAGTCTCGGTAGGTGGATAGGGCGAGTGCCCCTGGGTCGGCGGACGCGCTATCGCGCTGAGTGTCCGGCGACCCAGGGGCACTCGCCCTTCCCGAATCTGAGAGGTCCGTGGGGCCCGACTCGCCGGACACTGTGCCCGAGGTGGGCGAGACCGGTGAGCCCGACTCGCCGGACGCGCTATCGCGCTGAGTGTCCGGCAAGCCGGGCTCACCGGTCTCTTCGCGTCCCGAAGCTTTGAACTCTTGCCAGCGGATTCCCCGTCCCCCGATGTCGGCGTCGGTGATGGCGGCGTAGAAGGGGACAGCTTCGGCGAGGGCGGCGAAGGCTGAGGGTTGGGAGCTGATGTTGGTGTCGTGGCCGAGGGCGATGGACAGCTCGGCAAGGACGCCCCAGTTGGGGCGGATGTCGCCGGGACGGGCGGCGCTCGGGCGGACGCGTTGCAGGCGGCCGTCGGGGTGGGTCACGGTGCCGTCTTTTTCGGCGTGGGTCTCGATTGGGAAGACCACATCGGCCTTGGCGGAGGTGGCGTTTTCGAACGTCGAGAAGCAGACGACATGATCAGCTGCTGTCAAGGCTCGGTCCCAAGCTTGTGTGTCGGGGAAGTCGCGCAGTGGGTCGACGCCGAAGAGGAGGATTGTCTTCAGCTCTCCGGACTCGAGGGCGGCGCGCATCTGCTCGGTGCTCTTGCCAGGTGTCGTCTCGCTGAGGCCGGGGCCGGCGTCGGGCAGGCAGCCGGCCTCGCGCAGGCCGCGGGCGTTGGTCAACTCGGGTATTTCGAGCAGGCCTGAGTTGTCCTTGCCAGCGAGATCGAGAGCGGCGGCCAGGTCGAGCAGGGCGGTGACGGCGCCCTCGCCCTCGCGGGCGATGCGGTCGCCCCAGATGACGACTACGGACTCGGCCGCTGTCAGCGTCTCGGTGAGCTCCGGGGGGACACCGCCGCGCAGGTCGCTCGCAAGCCCGGCGAGGAATCCCGTGGCACCGCCCGGCACGTAGCGCGCCACCGCTGCAGCGCCGCCGTCGAGCGTCGTCGGTGCCTCGGTGACGACGACCAGCTTGGCGCCGTTGCGGCGGATCGCCTTGCGGATGCGCAGGTCGAGGATCGGGCTGCTGTGCAGGGGGTCGGTGCCGAGCACGAGGATCGCGTCAGCGTCGTCGATGTCGCGCACCTTGGCCGAGATCTGCGGCTCGGCGAGGCGCACCAGCACCTCGCGGCCGAGACCGCGCGAGGTGCGCGAGTCGACGTGGGGAGACCCCAGCGCCTCGCGCAGGATGCGTTGGACCAGGTAGCCCTCCTCGTTGGAGGCGTCGCCGACGATCGCGGCGCTCTGGGCCCCGGCGGCTTTGAGCGCCGCTGCGGCCTTGGCGATCGCGTCCTGCCAGGTCGTCTCGGCACCGCCGCGCAGCCGCGGGCCGCGCACGCGCTGCTCGGCGGCGAACATCTCGAAGCCGTAGCGACCGCGGTCGCAGAGCCAGCCGTCGTCGACGTGCGGGTTGTCGCGGGCCACGACACGCACCACTTTCTCGTCGCGCACGGTGAAGCTGACGTTGCACTGGCTCGGGCAGAGCGTGCAGACCGAGCCGGCCTGCTCGATGTCCCAGGGCCGGGCGCGGAAGCGGTAGGTGTAGCTGGTCAGCGCCCCGACCGGGCAGAGGTCGGTGATGTTGCCGTGGAAGGGCGCCACGTAGGGGCGATCGTCGAAGGTGCCGACGAAGCTGCGGTCGCCGCGCTCGAGCAGCTGCAGCTGCTCGTCCTCGGCGACCTCCTGGCTGAAGCGCACACAGCGGTAGCAGAGGATGCAGCGCTCGCGGTCGATCGCGACCAACGGCGAGAGCTCGACCGGCTTCTCGAAGTGACGCTTCTGATCCGTCATCCGGCTCTTACCCGGCCCCCAGCCCATCGAGATGTCCTGCAGCGGGCACTCGCCGCCCTTGTCGCAGACGGGGCAGTCGAGCGGGTGGTTGACGAGCAGGAACTCGACCACGGCGCTCTGCGCGTGCTTGACCTGGTCGGTGCGCGTGTGGACGACCATGCCGTCGCGCACCGGGGTCGAGCAGGAGGTCTGCAGCTTGGGGATGCCCTCGATCTCCACCAGGCACATGCGGCAGGCGCCGACCGGCTCGCCCAGCTTAGGCTCGTAACAGAAGACCGGGATCTCGACGTCGCCCCGCTTGGCGGCGTCGTGGAGCATCTCGCCCTCGGTCGCGCGCACCTCGCGGCCGTCGACGATCAGGCTGATCTGCTTGCCGCTCATGCGGTCACCAACTCGGCTTGACCTTCGGCGATGACCGCCTCGAACTCGTCCCTGAACTTCCTCACCATCGCCCCAACCGGCATCGCCATCGAGTCGCCGAGCACGCAGAGGCAGTTGCCGATGATGTTCTCCTGCACCGAGGCGACGATGTCGAGGTCCATCGGCGTTGCCTCGCCGCGCACGACCCGTTCCAGCATCTTCACCGTCCAGTTGGTCCCCTCGCGGCAGGGGGTGCACTTGCCGCAGGACTCGTGGTGGTAGAAGCGCGCCGTGCGCAGCGCCATGTGGGGGATCGAGACGCGGTCGTCGGCGACGATGATCGAGCCCGAGCCGAGCATCGAGCCCGCCTCGCCCATCGCCTCGAAGCTGTAGGGGAGGTCGAGGCCTTCCTCGGCGGTGAGCACGGGGGAGGAGGAGCCACCTGGATAGAAGGCCTTCACCTCGCGGCCCTCGGCCGGCCCGCCGGCGAGGTCGCAGATCAGCTCGCGGGTCGGGATCCCCAGCTCGACCTCGTAGTTGCCGGGCCGCTGCACGCAGCCCGAGATCGAGACGACCTTGGTGCCCGGCGACTGCTCGGTGCCGAAGCCGCGGAACCATTCGGCGCCGTGGTTGACGATCTGGGGAACATTCGAAAGCGTCTCGACGTTGTTGATCAGCGTCGGTCCGCCGTAGAGGCCCTGCACCGCCGGGAAGGGGGGCTTGAGGCGCGGGTTGCCGCGCTTGCCCTCGAGCGCATCGAGCAGCGCTGTCTCCTCGCCGCAGATGTAGGCGCCGGCGCCGCGGTGGACGACCAGCTCCAGGTCGAAGTGGCTGCCGCAGATGTCCACCCCCAGATAGCCCGCCTCATACGCTTCGGCGACGGCGGCGTCGAGGATGTCGGCCTGCAAGTCGTACTCGCCGCGGATGAAGATGAAGGCGTGGCCGGCGCCGGCGGCAAGCGCGGCGATCGCGATCCCCTCGATCAGCTGGTGCGGGTTGCGCTGCATCAGCTCGCGGTCCTTGAAGGCGCCGGGCTCGGACTCATCGGCGTTGCAGCAGAGGTACTTGTCCATCTCCCCACGGGGCAAAAAGGAGGCCTTTTTGCCCATCGCGAAGCCGGCGCCGCCGCGCCCGCGCAGGCCCGAGCCTTCGAGCTCCCGGAGCACGTCCTCGGCCTCCATCTCGCGGTAGGCCTTCTCCAGCGTCGCGTAGCCGCCGTAGCCCTTGTAGCCGTCGATCGTGCGCAGGGCGGGGTCTTCGGCGTGCTTCAGCAGCAGGCGCTTCTCAGGCATCGGGCCCTCCCGGCAGCGGCCGCTTCTCCAGCGCCTTATCGGGCAGCACCTCGGCGCCGGAGCGCAGCTGCTCGATCGCCGTCGCCGCCTCGGCCGCCTCCAGCGGCCCGAAGTAGCGCGCGTCGATCGAGGCCATCGGCGCGATGTCGCAGGCGCCCAGGCACTCGAAGCCGGTGACGAAGATGCTCTCGTCCTCGCCGGTCGCGGCGCGGAAGGCGTCGAGCAGCTCGTCGCCGCCGCGCATCCAGCAGCTGATATTGGTGCAGACCGCGACCTTGTGGCTGCCGACCGGCTCGGTGTGGAGGAGGTCGTAGAAGCTCGCCACCGACTCCAGGTATGCGGGGGTGACCCGCATCACCGCCGCCGCCTGGCGGATCCCCTCCGGCGTGCACCAGCCGTAGAGCCGTTGCACTGCCCAGAGCGCCGGGATCGAGGCCGAGCGCCGATCCGGGTAGCGGCCCATCAGCTCCTCGATCCGGTCGCGCAGCTCCTGCGGGCACTCGACCTCGTGCAGCTCGGGGATCTCCTCCTGCGAGCGGTCGGGGACGCGGCCCTCGCTGACGGCACGATCGACCGGCAGGTCGGGATTGACGATGCCGGAACCGTCGACCGGGCTCACCGATCCACCCCACCGAGGATCGGGTCGAGCATGCCGAGGCTGGCGATCATGTCGGCGACGTAGCCGCCCACCGACATCTCGCGGAAGGCCTGCAGGTTGACGAAGGAGGGATCGCGGAAGTGGACGCGCGCCGGCTTCGCGGTGCCGTCGGCGAGCACGAAGCAGCCCAGCTCGCCGCGCGGCGACTCGATCGCGTAGTAGATCTCGCTCGGCGGCACGCGGTAGCCCTCGGTGACCAGCTTGAAGTGGTGGATCAGCGCCTCCATCGAGGTCGGCAGCTCCGAGCGCGGCGGCAGCACGTACTTGCGGTCGTCGGCGATGCAGGGCCCTGCCGGCAGGCCTTCGAGCGCCTGCTCGACGATCCGCGTCGACTCGACCATCTCCGCCAGCCGCACGCGGTAGCGGTCGTAGTTGTCGCCGACCGTGCCGACCGGGATCTTGAAGTCCAGCTCCGGGTAGGCGAGGTAATCGAAGGTCTTGCGCAGGTCCCAGGGCTCGCCCGCGGCGCGCAGCAGGGGGCCGGTCACGCCCAGCTCGAGCAGCCGCTCGCGGGGGACGATGCCGACGCCCTTGGTGCGCGAGAGGAAGACCTCGTTGCGGTCGAGCAGCGCCTCGTACTGGCCGACCCGCACCGGCATGTCGTCGACGAAGGCGCGCAGCTTGCGCTCGAAGCCGAGCGGGATGTCCTCGATCACGCCGCCGACCTGGAAGTAGCGCGTGTGCATGCGCTGGCCGGTCGCCATCTCGAAGAGGTCGAGGATCTTGTCGCGCTCGCGAAAGCAGTACCAGAGCATCGAGATCGCGCCCAGGTCGAGCGCCGTCGTCCCCAGCCAGACGAGGTGCGAGTGGATCCGGTTGAGCTCGAGGAAGATCGTCCGCAGGTACTTGGCCCGTGGCGGGATCTCCAGCTCGATCAGCCGCTCGACCGCACCGCAGAAGGCCTCCATCTGGAAGAAGTAGGAGACGTAGTCCATGCGCTCGACGAAGGGAATGACCTTCCAGTAGGACTGCGCCTCGCAGGACTTTTCGATGCCGGTGTGGACATAGCCGATGACCGGCCGAAGGTCGCGCACGACCTCGCCTTCGAGGTCGACCACCAGACGCAGCACGCCGTGCGTAGCGGGGTGGTGCGGACCGATGTTGACGGTCATCACCTCGCTGGCGCGATCCTCGCTGAGCTGCGCCTCAGCCATAGTTCCGCTCGTTGTAGGTGAACGTCACGGGCTCGCCGCCGACGGGGAAGTCCCTCCGCTGCGGCCAGCCGACGTAGTCCTCCGGCAGCAGGATCCGCCGCAGGTCCGGGTGCCCCCTGAAGACGATCCCGAAGAAGTCGAACGCCTCGCGCTCCTGGAACTCAGCAGTTGGGAAAAGCTCGACGCAGGAGTCGATTTCGGGAAGTCGCTGGCCCGCGGGTCCCCTCGCCGCAGGGGACCCACCGCCCCCTGCGGTAGCTGAAGCTTCCTCGGGGGCGGTCCCCCCTGCGGCGCCACCCGCGGGAGAGGCGGGCTCCCCCAGCAACGCCTTGACGCGCAGGCGCTCGACTCGATCCCGGTTGAGGAGCTCGTAGTGGACCGCGAAGCGAGGCTCGGCCGGCAGGTAGTCGGCGGCGTGGAGGCTGGAGAGGAATCCGTATTCCTGTCCGGGGGCGTCGCGGAGCCACGTGAGGACTGCAAGGAGATGAGAGGGATCGATCGCGAGCACGGCTCGCTCGTGATCGAAGCTCGTGTCGATCACGGCGCCGGGATGGTCCAGTTCGATCTGCCCCCGGATCAGCTCGAGGCCCGGGGCGTCAGGCACCGGTCAACTCCCGGGCTCGCTCGTAGGCCTCGAGATCTCCGCCCCGCGGTTCGCTGCGTGGCCCGCCCCGCGCCCACTCCTCGGTGCCGAGCGCGTTGTAGCGCTGGCGCCATCCAGGGTCCGGGTTGCCCTGAATCTTGCGCTGCAGCTTGGTGAAGCCGTAGAGCACCGCCTCCGGGCGCGGTGGGCAGCCGGGCACGTAGATGTCGACCGGCATGAACTTGTCGGCGCCCTGGACGACGGCGTAATTGGAGAACATCCCGGCCGAGGAGGAGCAGGCGCCCATCGCCATCACCCACTTCGGCTCCAGCATCTGGTCGTAGAGGCGGCGGACGACCGGCGCCATCTTGATCGAGACGCGGCCCGAGAGGATGATCAAGTCGGCCTGGCGCGGCGAGGCGCGCAGCGCCTCCGCCCCGAAGCGGGCGAGGTCGTAGCGGGCGGTGACGATCGAGATCGGCGCCTCGATCGCGCAGCAGGCGAGACCGAAGGTGAGCGGGAACATCGAGTTCGAGCGGGCCCAGCCGAGCAGCTTCTCGAAGTTCGTCATCACGACCTTCTCCTCGACGTAGCGCTCCAGCTCCTCGCCCTCGAGGTCGCCACGCAGCAGATCGCGAGAGCGCAGCTGGCGCTCGCGCATCGTTTGGCGCTCTACCTCCAATCCAGGGCTCCCTTGCGCCAGACGTAGACGAAGGCGACCAGCAGCAGGACGACGAAGGTGACCAGCTCGCCGAGCACGAAGAGGCTGTCCGCGTCCTCGAGAATCACCCCGATCGGGTAGAGGAAGACGACCTCGATGTCGAAGAGGATGAAGAGCATCGCGATCAGGTAGAAGCTGATGCCGAAGCGCAGCCCGTGCGAGGGCTCGACCGGGATGCCGGACTCATACGGCTCGCCCTGGCGCCGGCTCGCCGCGGTCGGCCGCTGCGGGCGCTTCGGCCCGATCACGTGATTGAGCATCGCGAAGGCTCCCCCAACGGTTACGCCGAGGAAGGCGAAGACGAGAATCGGCAGGTAGCTCTTCAGCACTGGTTCGAGCGGGCGGGGGAGCGGAGCGCCGATCGCCTCGCACCACGCCTGCTGACGGTTTATACACCCACCTTGTAACAGATTGCTACATAGTGATATTCCGCATCAGCAAGCCGAATCCCGACCCTTCTAGGAGGAAATAAACGCGTGCCAGAGGTCCACCTCGTAGTCGGCTGCGCGGTGATCGCGCTCAACGCCGTTGCCTTTGCCCTCGGCGGGGTCGCCTGGCTGCGCGAGCGTCCCTCGATTCCCTTCTGGTACGCGCTGCGGGCCGCCCAGGTGGCCGTCTTCATCCAGGCGATGCTCGGCGGCCTGCTCGTCTTCACCGGCCACGAACCCGGAGATGAGCTGCACTACCTATACGGGGCGCTGCCTTTGCTCGTCTCGCTGCTCGCCGAGGGCGCCCGCGCAGGCGCCGCCGAGCGCGAGCTGGGCGAGGTCGAGTTCGAATCCCTCCCCGCCGAGTCCCAGCAGTCCCTCGCCCTCGCCATAGTCCGCCGCGAGATGGGCATCATGGCCGTCAGCTGCGGCGTGATCCTCTTCCTCGCCCTCCGTGCCGCTGGCACCAGCGGCGCTTTCTGATCGTTGAAGGATTTTCCGGGCTCTAGGCCCTAAGAAGCTTCAATCAAATGTCGCGCCGATCCAGGCCGAGCTGGATCGCGGCGATCGTGGCGAAGGCAAGGCCGGTGCCGATGTGGAGGACCGCGTCGGCGCCGTTGTTGGGGAAGGTGAAGACGCCGGCGGGACTGGTCGAGAAGATCGCCCAGACGCCGGTGACGAGCAGCGCCACGGCGACGTAGATCGCGTAGAGCACCGCCCAGCGCGGCTTCAGCGCGAAGAAGAAGGCGGGACCGAAGAGCAGGAAGCCGGAGAGGGCGTGGACGCCGTTGAAGTCGACTCCCAGGATGCGCTCGGTCGTCGCGCCCTGGCCGAAGTCGAAGCTCGGCTCGGCGATCAGCCCCGCCGTCGCCCAGCCGAGCTGGAACACCGCGACGATGACGATCGCCCACTGGGCGAAGGTCCACTCAGTGCGTGGGGCGCTGGTCGCCTCCATCGGCGCGCAGGGTACTGGGGTTTCGGACGCGCATCCGAACTGACTCCCACTCCACTGTGGTCAAAGTCGGATGCGGCCGCTGGCCTCAGCCCAGCGGCCGGTACTCGCCTTCGCTGAAGATCAGCGGCTCGCCCTCGCCGCTCGCCAGGTCGCGCACCTCGCCGGTGACGATCACGTGGTCGCCGGCGGCGACCACGTCGCGCAGCTCGCAGGCGATCCAGAGCAGCGAGTCGTCGATCGCGGGGATGCCGTCGCGCTCGCTCCAGGAGATCCCCCTCCACTTGTCGGGCACCGGCGCCTTGGTGGCGAAAGAGCGGGCGATCTCCTCCTGGCCGGTGTGCAGGACGCTGATCCCGAAGTGGTTGGCGCCCTGCACGGCGAGCAGGGTGCGGGAACCGCGGTCGAGGCAGGCGAGCATCAGCATCGGCTCGATCGAGAGCGAGCAGACGGCATTCGCCGTCGCCCCGGCTGGCCCGCCCGGTCCGCCGGCGCTGACCACCGTGACGCCGGTCGGCAGCTTCGCCATCGCGGCGCGGAAACTGGCTGGATCTGGGGTCGGCATCGGCGAAGAGCGGAGTCGGGTCAAGACAATATGATGCGCGCCGCGTGCGTCCAGTACTGATCACAGCCATGGCCGTTGCCGCGGCCCTTGGGCTTGCCGCCTGTGGGTTCGGCGAGGAAGGAATCTCCGTCTCCAAGGACGATCCCAACCACGGAGGGGCTGTGCTCTTCTCCACGCACTGCGCCGGCTGTCACACGCTCAGCGCGGCCGGCACTCAGGGCACCGGCAATCGCGGCAGCCGCACGCAGGGTCCTAACCTCGATCAGCGAACCGAGACTTATGACGATGCTCTGTTCGCGATCCAGAATGGCGGCTTCTCCGGGGCGATCATGCCCGCCAACATCGTCGTCGGCGAGGAGGCCGAAGCCGTTGCTCGCTTCGTCGCCGAGTACGCCGGCAACGAAGCCGAAGAATCTCCTCGCCCCGGCCAGCCTTCTCCCTGACCCGCGAGAGCGATGCTCGACCTGAAGCTGATCCGCTCTGACCCTGAGCGGGTCAAGTCGGCGCTGGCCCGCCGCGGCGCCGCCGAGCAGGTCGACGAGCTGCTGGCGTTGGACGAGCGGCGCCGCGAGCTGCTGCCGCGAATCGAGAACGCCCAGGCCGAGCGCAAGACGATCTCCAAGCAGATCGGCGAGGCGAAGCAGCGCGGCGAGGAGGCCGAGGAGCAGATGCGCGCCGTGGCCGGGCTGAAGGAGACGATCGAGTCGGGGAAAGCGGAGTTGGAGCGGGTCGAAGCCGAGCTGCAGCGGGTCGCCACCGCGCTGCCCAACCTGCCCGACCCCGATGCCCCCGACGGGATGACCGAGGAGGACGCGGTCGTCCTGCGTGAGGAGGGGACGCCGCCGAGCTTCGACTTCGAGCCGCGTGACCACCTCGAGATCGGCACCGAGCTGGGCCTGATCGACATCGAGGCCGCCGCCCGGGTCTCGGGCTCGCGCTTCGCCTACCTCAAGGGCGACCTGGTCTTGCTCGAGCTGGCACTGGTCCGCTACGCGCTCGACCTGGTCCGCGGCGAGGGACACGAGCCGGTCGTGCCGCCCGTGCTCGTCCGCGAAGATGCCCTCCTCGGCACCGGCTTCCTGCCGGGTGACCGCGACCAGATCTATGAGGTGCCCAAGGACGAGCTCTTCCTGGTCGGCACCTCGGAGGTGCCGCTCGCCGCTCTGCACGCGGAGGAGATCCTCGCCGCCGAGCAGCTGCCGCTGCGCTACGCGGGCTTCTCCACCTGTTTTCGTCGTGAGGCCGGCGCCGCCGGCCGCGACACGCGCGGCATCTTCCGCGTCCACCAGTTCGACAAGGTCGAGATGTTCTCTTTTGTCGAGCCCTCCGACTCGCCAGCCGAGCACGAGCGCCTGCTGGCGATCGAGGAGCGCATCCTCGGAGAGCTCGAGATCCCCTACCGAGTGGTCAACGTCGCCGCCGGCGATCTCGGCGCCCCGGCGGCGAAGAAGTACGACTGCGAGGCCTGGATCCCCAGCCAGGACCGCTACCGGGAGCTGACCTCCTGCTCGAACACGACCGACTACCAGGCGCGTCGCCTCGGCTGTCGGTACCGGCCAGCCGAGGCTGAGGCGCCGACGCCGGTCCACACGCTCAACGGCACCGCGGTCGCCGTCGGCCGCACGATGATCGCTCTGATCGAGAACCGCCAGACGCGGGACGGCGGTTTCACGCTACCCACTATTTTGCATTCCTACGGTGCGCCTGCGAGGATCGGCCCCGTATGAACTCAGCGGTGCGGGACGCTAAGCGGGTCGTCCTCTGCGACGACCATGAGATCGTCCGCGAGGCGATCAAGTCACGGATGGCCAACTCGCACTCGGTCGAGATCGTCGGCGAGGCCGGCGACGGCCGCGACGTCGTCGACGTTGTCAAGGACCTCGAGCCCGACGTGCTGATCATCGACGTCGAGCTGCCCAAGCGCGACGGCATCGAGGCGACCAAGGAGGTGCTCAAGGCTCGCCCGCGGACCAAAGTGATCATCTTCACCGCTCATGCCCAGCCGGATCTGCTGGCGCTGGCGCTGCGCGCCGGCGCCTCGGGCTACGTGCTCAAGTCGGCCCCGGCCGAGGACATCGCCCGTGCGGTGAAAGCGGTCACCGGTGGCGGCACCTTCCTCGGCGGGGACTTCGCTGGCGGCAAGCCCTCGGAGGTCGAGAAGCTGCTCACCCTCTCGCCGCGCGAGCGCCAGATCCTCGAGCTGCTGGCCGAGGGGCTGCGGGTCAAAGAGATCGCCGAGCGGCTGCAGCTCAGCCCGGCGACCGTGCACACCCACGTGCGCAACGCGATCGCCAAGCTCGAGGTCGACACCCGCACCGAGGCGGTCGCGCTCGCGGTGAAGTTCAGCTATCTGGGCGCTGGCGGCAAGGCCTGAGCGCTCAGCTCTCGGCGCCCTGCTCGTCGGTCGCCGGCTTCAGCTCCAGCGCGCAGCCGTTGATGCAATAGCGCTGCCCGTTCGGCCCCGGTCCGTCGTCGAAGACGTGGCCGAGGTGGGCGTCGCAGTGTCTGCAGACGACCTCGGTGCGGCGCATGAAGAGGCTGTTGTCGGGCCGCAGCTCGACGTGCTCGAGGTTGGCCGGCTCGGTGAAGCTGGGCCAGCCGGTGCCGGAGTCGAACTTGGTGTCCGATGAGAAGAGCTCGGCGCCGCAGCAGACGCAGTGGTAGGTGCCTTCGGTCTTCTCGTCTACGTACGGTCCGGTGAAGGGGCGCTCGGTGCCGGCTTGGCGGGTTACGTCGTACTGCTCGGGGGTTAGTTGGTCGCGCCATTCGGCGTCGGTCTTCTCGATTTTCTCCATAGGGGGAGGGTAGAGGGCGTCGGGGGTCGCCTCGACAGTGCCCAAACCCCGCCGAAGGCGGGGTTAATGAGGAGCCGCTTCGCGGCTGAGAATCACTCTGCGGAGCCGCTTCGCGAGGCACTGTCGAAGCGACCCCCGACGCCCATTACGATCCCGCGGCGATGGACGAGGTGTTCTACGAGCGGAGCGGGGAAGGCAGCTTCGTGGCCACGGAGTTGACGCGGGGGCCGTGGGATCCCGAGGCGCAGCATGCGGGGCCGCCGTCCGCATTGCTTGGTCGGGAGCTGGAGTCGCTCGAGGTGGCACAGGGATTCCAGGTGGGACGGGTAGTCTTCGAGATTCTGCGGCCGGTGCCGATCGGGGAGGTGCGGGTCGAGTCGCAGGTCTTGCGGCCTGGGCGGAACGTGCAGCTGGTCGAGGCGTCGCTGTCGAACGGGGGTGGAGAGCTGGTGCGGGCCACGGCCTGGCTGCTGCGCGTCTCGGAGCTGGAGCTGCCGGAGGCGGCGACGGCTGTCGATCCGCCGCCGCAGGGGCCGGAGGAAGGTTGGACGCCGGAGTTCTTCGCCACCGGGCAGAGTGTTGGGTACCACACGGCGATGGAGTGGAAGGCGGTTGCCGGGGCGTTTGTCGAGCCTGGGCCGGCGACGGTCTGGATGCGGATGCGGCAGCCGCTGGTCGAGGGGGAGGAGCCGACGCCGCTGCAGCGGGCGCTGGTCGCCGCCGACGTCGGCAACGGGATCAGCGCGGTGCTCGACTGGCGCTCCTACGTCTTCATCAACGTCGACCTCACCGTCCACTTCGAGCGCCTGCCCGAGGGCGAGTGGGTCTGCGTCGACGCGCTCACCAGGCCGCAGCCGAGTGGCATCGGCACCGCCGAGTCGGTGCTATCGGACCGGCGCGGCCGGATCGGCCGCGCCGCCCAGTCCCTCCTCATCGCCCCACGCTGACCGCGAACTGCATCAAATTCTCGGTCTGGCAGGTAGAGAATTTGATGCAGTTCGGTGGTGGCGGGGGGAAATGACGAACGCAATCGTGCTCGCGGCGAGGAGGGCGATCGCGGCTGAGAGCAGGAAGGCGCTCTCGTAGCTGAAGAGCGCCGCGGCCAGGCCGGCCAGGGGCGCGCCAAGCCCGACGCCGGCGTCGAAGAAGGCGGTGAAGGTGCCGAGCGCCGCGCCGCGCCGTCGGTCGGAGACCCGACTGACGACGATCAGCGAGAGCGAGGGATAGAGCAGCGAGAAGGCCCCGCCCATCGCCAGGGCGCCGGCGATCGCCACCGGCAGGCTGGTGGCGACGCCCATCGTCACCAGGCCAACCGCCTCGACCAAGGCGGCGACGATCGCGACCCGGCGCGGCCCCACCCGGTCGGGCAGGTCCCCGCCGATCAGCCTGGTGAGCACGACCATCGTCGCGAAGGCGCCGAACACGGTCGCCCCATGGCCGACGCCGCGTGCGTCGAGGTGCAGCACGACGAAGGCGGCAACGGTCGCGTAGCCGATCGAGGCGAGGGCGAGGGCGATGCCCGGGCGCAGCGCCTCGCGCTCGATCAGCGCGTGGTGTTCGTCGGCTATGCCGGCGACCGGGCGGAACGGGTCCGGCACACGCGTCGCGATAGCCGCGCCGAGCAGCGGCACGGTCGCGGCAAAGACCCAGACGGGGGTGTAGCCGGCGGTGTGTTGGATCAGCTCGCCAAATAGCGGCCCGACGCTGAGCGCGCCCCAGACCGCAAGCCCGTAAAGGCCGATCACCCTGCCGCGCCGCGCCGCCGGCGCAAGGTCGACGATCCAGGCGGAGCCGGCGGTGAAGACGGCGCCCTCGCCGCCGCCGAGCACGAGCCGCGCCGCGATCAGCCCCGGCACGCCAAGCGGCAGCAAGTACATGCAGCCGCCGATCGTGACCATCAGCGCGCCGATCAGCACCGTCGGCCGGCGACCGCGATGGTCGGCGAGGCGCCCTGCGAAGGGGCGCAAGAGCAGGCCGGTGACCGCGTAGGAGCCGATCACGACGCCCACCGCGATGTCGCCGGCGTCGAGCGGACCACGCACGTAACGGGGCAGCACCGGCAGCACGGCGCCGACCGCCAGCAGGCAGCAGAAGGTGACCGCGAAGACGCCGGCGAAGGCGACCCCGGGCCGCTCGATGCCGCGCTCGGCGACAGCGCTCACCGCAGCAATCCGGTGAGGTCGTCGAGCACGTGATCGGGAGGCGGCTCCGCGGCCTCGGCCTGCTCGCGCGTGCCGGCGCCGGTCAGCACCAGGATCGTCGCCAGGCCCGCCCGCCGCCCGCCCTCGATGTCGGAGGCGAGCCGGTCGCCGACGATCGCCACCCGCTCGGCGTCGCCGATCAGCTCGCGGGCCTGGTCGAAGAGGTGGCGCTCGGGCTTGCCGCCGATCTCGGCCCGCCCGCCCGAGGCGGTCTCGACAGCGGCAAGGACCGCCCCGGTTCCCGGCCAGGCGCCACCCGGCATCGGCAGGGTCGGGTCGCGGCTGGTGGCGAGCAGCACCGCGCCCCGTTGCAGGGCCAGCGTCGCGGTCAGCAGCTCCTCGTAGTCGAACTCGCGGTGGCCGGAGACGAGCACAGCGTCCGCCTCGCGCGCCGCCTTGCCTTCGAGCAGCGTCAGACCCGCAGCGCCCACCGTCTGCTTGAAGCCGGGCGCGCCGATCACGAAGGCCTTGCCTCCAGGCCCGAGCCGCGCGGCGGCGAGGCGAGCCGTGACGATGCCCGCCGTGACCACCTGACTGTCGTCCACCGGGATGCCCGCCTCGCGCAGGCGCTTGGCGTAGACGGCCGGCGCCCGGGCGGGGTTGTTGGTGACGAAGACGACTCGCTTGCCGTCCCCCAGCAGACGCGTCAGGGTCTCCTGCGCACCGGACAGGAGCTCGCGGCCCTCCCAGACCACCCCGTCGAGGTCGATCAGGAATCCGTCGAATTCGTCTGCCAGCGCCATCCGGCGGCAGGGTAGTGTGTCGCCCGCGATGGGCCGCGCCTGCGCCGTTCTCCTGATTGCCGTGGCCTTGGGCCTCGTCGTCCCCGCGGCGGACTCCGCCTCTCCGCAGACCGCCGATCGTCCGCTTTTGATCTGGGCGAAATTCAGCTTGAAGCCACACGACGGGTTCAGGTTCAGGGCGGAGGCCCACGGCGGAAAGGCGACCCTGTATGTCGAGCGTGGCCGGCAAGCAGTGAGCTACACCGCGCCCGGCGCGGTCTCGACGCAGGGCATCGAGGCCCGCTTTGGCGATCTGGGCCGAATCTCGGTCGAGTTCCGTCCCGATCGGCCGGGGAGCTTCTGCAAGCGGCACGCCGTCTCGGTCGGAGGAGCCTTCGTCGGCACAATCGAGTTCGACGGCGAGCGCGGCTACCTCCACGTCGACGCCGATCGCGCACGGGGCAGCATCTTCATGTTCGACCTGCCCCGCTGCCCGGGTCGGCCGCGGGTTGCCACCACCGGCGATACGGACTGCCAGGTCGTAGGCGGCGGCTCGTGCCCGGCGGCGGACGGACGACGCGAGGAGGAGGAAGCCGAGGGCGCGACGCTGAGCGCTTTCACGCGGCGCCACGGCCGCTTCCTGGTCGCGATCGGCCTGCGTTCGTCCGACGACAAGAGCAAATCGCTCACCACAGGAGGCCGGGTTGAGTACCGCGGCCAGATGCGGGTCGTGCGGATCTCGTCGGTGGTCGCAGGTCGCGAGCGCTTCGTATTCGACGAGCCGCTCGCCTTTGCCACGCTGCAGCCGCCCCGGCCCTTCGCAGGCAGTGCGCAGTTCGTGCGCGCTGCCGACGGCTCGACCAGCTGGACCGGCTCGCTGAGCGTCGCCTTGCTCGGTGCGGACCCCGTGAGCCTCGCCGGCCCCGAGTTCACCGTCCAACTGAAACGCGAAATTCCAGGCGACTAGACCGCTCGAGTCGGCCAACCATGGCTCTCGATACGGTGCGGGCCATGAAGAGCTCGGACGGGCAGGTTGTGATCGCAAACGACATCTCGCGGCGCTACGGTGAGGGTGAGGCCGCCGTCGACGCTCTGGTCGACGTGAGCACCGGCTTCGAGCGCGGTCGGTTCACCGCGATCATGGGGCCGTCGGGCTCGGGCAAGTCGACCCTGATGCACATCCTTGCCGGCCTCGACAAGCCGACCGCCGGCAGCGTCGTCCTCGACGGGCAGGAGATCACCAGCCTGGACGACGGCGAGTTGACCAAGCTGCGCCGCGACAAGCTCGGCTTCGTCTTCCAGTTCTTCAACCTGCTGCCCGTCCTCACCGCCGAGGAGAACCTGGTGCTGCCGCTCTCGATCGCCGGCCGCGAGCCCGACCAGGCTTGGCTCGACCGGCTGGTCGAGACCGTCGGCCTCGGCGACCGCCGCACCCACCGGCCCTCCGAGCTCTCCGGCGGCCAGCAGCAGCGCGTCGCCGTCGCTCGTGCGCTGGTCTCCAAGCCGGCCGTCGTCTTCGCCGACGAGCCGACCGGCAACCTCGACTCGAAGGCGAGCGACGACGTGCTGCGCCTCCTGCGCCAGGCGGTCGACGAGTTCGGCCAGACGGTGATCATGGTCACCCACGACCCTGCCGCCGCGGCTCACGCAGACCGCCTGATCACCCTCCGCGACGGCAGGGTCGTCCACGACGCCGCCCCTGGCTCGTCCGACGAGGTGATCGAGCTGATGAAGACGATCGACTAGGGCCGGGGTGACCGGACTCGCCCTCAAGAGCCTCTGGGCGCGCCGCATCCGCGCCCTGACGACGATCCTCGCTGTGGTGATCGGCGTCGCCTTCGTCGCCGGCACCTACATCCTCACCGACACGACCTTCGCCGCTTTCGACGAAATCTTCGAAGACTCGCTGGCCAAGACCGACGTGGTGATCACGGCGAAGGAGGAGGTGCGCCAGGAAACCGGCGAGGTGCCGAGCTTCAAAGCGGCCGTCCTGCCGCAGGTGAAGCGGGTGGAGGGGGTACGGGTGGCGGTTGGGCAGATCTTCACGGCGGGTGCCTTCTTCGACGCCGAGAACGAGCAGATCGGGGCCCAATTCGCCCCCAAGTTCATCACCTCGGACCTGCCGGAGAGCCTCGAAACCCAGACCTACGTCGAGGGCCGCCCGCCCGGCGACGCGAGCGAGGTCGCACTCGACCAGAGCGCCGCCGAAGAGGCCGGGCTGGGCATCGGCGACACGCTCAAGCTGGCCTCGGTCGAACGCGTCGTCGCCTACCGCATCGTTGGCCTGACCAAGCTCGGCGCCGCCTCCTGGGGAGGCGCCAGCATCGCCGGGCTGATCCTGCCCGAGGCGCAGCGGATCACCGGCAAGCGCGGCGAATTCGACCAGATCCTGATCGCCGCCGAGGAGGGGGTCTCCGAAGCGACGCTGAAGCGCCGCGTGCAGCGGCAGGTCGCCGACCCCTCGCTGCTGGTCGAGACCGCCGCGGAAAACGCCGAACGGAACTCGGACCAGATCCGCGAAGACATCGGCTTCCTGCGCATCGCCCTGCTGGTCTTCGCCTTCGTCGCCCTCTTCGTCGGCGCCTTCCTGATCTTCAACACCTTCTCGATAACCGTCGCCCAGCGGATCAAGGAGTTCGGCATGCTGCGCACGCTCGGCGCCAGCCGCCGCCAGATCCTCGGTTCGGTCGTGGTCGAGGCGTTGGCGATCGGCGTGCTCGGAGGGCTGCTGGGCTTGGCCGGCGGCTACGCGATCGCCGTCGGCCTCAACGAGCTCTTCGTTGCGCTCGGCATCGACCTGCCGACCACCTCGCTGGTGACCGAGGACCGCACGATCGTCGTTTCGCTGGCGATCGGCATCGGCGTCACCCTGCTCTCCTCCTTCGTGCCTGCGCTGCGGGCGACCCGTGTACCGCCGATCGCCGCCCTGCTGGCGTTGGAGCTGCCGCAGAGCCGTCGTCGCGGCCTCGTCGT
>DATNHC010000023.1:0-3114 GCA_035605155.1 Solirubrobacterales bacterium | reverse complement strand
GGCGCCCTGGCGTCCGCAATGACGATCACCAAGGGCTGGTTCCCCGGCGGTCACTTCAAGCAGGAGGACGACGCCGAGCACGAGATGGAGATCGGCAAGGCGGCCGACAACTACCCCAAGCCCGACAACGAGCTGACCTTCAACAAGCTCGACTCCGTCTTCCTCTCCGGCAACGCGACCCGCGACGACGCGCCCAACCACGTCCGCATCCAGACCAAGGTCCCGCGCGAGATCGCCCAGACCTGGGTCTCGATGTGCCCCGCCCAGGTCTACGAGATTCCCGAGGAGCAGCTCGAGAACGGTACGTCTACGGTCGACGTCCACGTGACTGCCTCCAACTGCGTGCAGTGCGGCGCGATCACCGCCAAGGGCGGCCGCCTGACGCTGCCCGAGGGCGGCGACGGGCCGCTGTACCAAGAGACCTGAAACTTTCAGCGTGCGATAGGTCTCAATCTTTCGACGTCTGGCGCGCCACTCGTGCGCGGCCGTTGCCTAAGTTCAGGCGATGTTCATCGCAGGGACGATTGCCGGTCAGGTTGCCTTCCTCTTTGGCCTGATGGCAACCGCCATCGCGGTCTGCGGTTTCCTGGCGCACGCCGGCCCTGCACTGTCTGGAGCCGATGAGAGGAGGGTGCGAGAGGCGACAGTCGAGGGCGGTCTTGCTGGGTTGGTCCTCTCCGTATTTGTAGTCGTTTTGTCTGCGTTGATGAGCTAGTCTTAGACCGATGCGCAAATCCAAGGCACTGGCCCTCTTCCACATCGTCTTTGGGCTCGTCGTGATCGCCACCTATGTGGGAATGACGCTCGCCCGTGTCTCAGACGAGGATTTGGGGGCCGTGATCGCCGTGGTCGGCTGCCTGGGGGCATACATCGTCTCCAGGATCGTCATGCACTACCCACCGACACACCGGCAACGCTAACCAACCCGTCCGGCGTCGCTGCACCCGTCTTTGAGGCGAGCAGGTACGGGCCGGAGATGGTAGGCAGCGGCGCTGGGGTTTGGTCACGCTTGGGGAGCGATTGGACGCGCGGCGCCACCACTGTCGATCGCGCGTCGCGCGAGCTCCGGGATCGGGACTGGCAACCGTTGTCCTCCTGCACGACGCGGACTACTACAGCGCGCGCGGCTCCTGGGTGTGTACGGCGGCGGCGCTGCCGCTGACCCTTGCCGAGCTCGAGAGTCGCGAGACGACCTCGCTGCGCCGTTGAGAAGGCGGCGCCAGGGTCCACTGATCGCAGCCGGCGAACGCTTCGTCTAGGCGTCTCGCCATCGCGCTTCGGGGCCGTTCCTGGTCGAAGATTTCCCTGGGCATGGCTCTCCGTCCTGTTGGGGGCGTTATGGAACCTTCGCCCCTCCGTCGGACGAAAACATGCACAGAGCGAAGAAGAACGCGCAGCTTGCGCGTTTTGCCTCAGTTCTGCGAGACGAAGCCGGCGATCTCGTCGGCGACTCGCTGAGGCTGGTCGAGGGGCACGAAGGTGCTTGCGTTGGGGATCTCGACCAGCTTGGCGTTGGGCGTCTCGCGAACGAGGCGTTCGGCGCAGGAGATCGGAAAGAGCTTGTCTTCGGGGGCCCAGGTGAGCAGCAGCGGGAGCTCGGATTCGCTGAGCTTCTCTGCGGCCTCGAGCGTGTAGCGCTTGTTCATGCCCGCGGTGACCTTCTTCGCATCGCGTTTGACGCCGGGGTCGTGCAGGCTCGGCTCCATCCAGGAGGCGATCAGCTCGTCGGGGATCTTCGTCTGCGCGAAGGGCTTGAAGGCGGCCCGGGCGAGGGCCGGGATGCGAAACGGGGCGGCGAGCAGCGCCATGCCGCCGGGCAGCTTGGCGATCGGCGGCATCGTCTTGAAGATCCCCGGTGGGAAGTTGTGGTGCGTGTCGCAGTTGGTCAGCACGAGGCGACCGATGCGCTGCGGGTGGCGGGTGGCGAGGACCTGCGACATGGCGCCGCCCGAGTCGTTGCCGACGATCGTCACGTCCTCGAGGTCGAGCGCGGCGAGGAAGCTGTCGATGAGCGCCGCGATGCCGTAGGGCGTTAGGTCGGCATCCGGGTTCATCGCGATCTGGTGGGCGGCGATCGGCCAGTCGGGGGCGATGCAGCGGCAGCGGTCGGCGAGCCGGTCGACGACTCCGTCCCAGAGGCGGCTGTCGACGAGGAAGCCATGGACGAAGACGACCGGCTTGCCCGCGCCCGCCTCGCGGTAGCGGATACGCCCGGCGGGCAGCTCGATCTCGTGGCGCTGGTCTGAAGGGCTCATTGCAGTCTCCTTGACGGTTGTTGCCGGCCGACGCGGGCGGTAAGTTACATACAGACAGTATGAATGTCAAACGAACCCAGGCGGAGCGCTCGGAGGCGACGCGCGAGGTGTTGGTCGAGGCGGCCCGAGCCCTTTTCGCCGAGCGCGGCTACACCGGCGTCGGCACCGAGGAGATCGTGCGCGCCGCTGGCGTCACCAGGGGAGCGCTCTACCACCACTTCGACGACAAGCGCGAGCTCTTCGCCGCGGTCTACGAGCGGGTCGAGGCAGAGCTGGCGGAGCGGATCGCGACCGGGGCCCTGAACGCCGAGGCCAAGTCGCCGCTGGAGGCGATGCGAGCTGGGGCGGAGATGTTCCTCGCCGCCTGCACCGAGCCCGAGGCCCAGCAGATCGCCCTGCTCGACGGTCCCTCGGTGCTCGGCTGGGACCGCTGGCGCAGGATTGCCGCCGAGCATGGCCTCGGCCTCATCGAAGCGAGCCTGCAGGCCGCGATCGAGGCCGGCGCGATCGCAGCGCAGCCGGTGCGGCCGCTGGCCCACGTTCTGATGGGTGCCCTCGACGAGGCGGCGATGCTCGTCGCTCGTGCCGAGGAGCCTGAGACGATGCGGGCCGAGGTCGGCCGCACGCTCGACACGCTGCTCGGCGGTTTGAGTCGCGCTTAGGAGGGTCTAGCGAAACCCCCGCACGCGTCTGGCGGCGGCGGACGCTGCGCGGGGCGGTGTCCTCAGTCGGTCGAATAGCAGCGCTCATGAGTATCCGGTTTGCTCAGGCAGCGATGCCGCTGGTGATCTCGGCGTAGGTGCTCGGCTGGTGTGCCGCGCCGAGTCCCAGCAGCGTCTGGAAGGCGGCCATCGGAGTT
>DATNHC010000022.1:0-4745 GCA_035605155.1 Solirubrobacterales bacterium | reverse complement strand
TCTGCAAACAATTAGTCACATTATGCCCAAATGGGGCGTTATGGCCCGCCGGCACAGATGTCGCGTTTTTAGCAGCGGGGCCGAAACTACATCTCCCTGGTATGGCAGCAACCACCTGTCCCGACGCAATATTGTTTGGTGAAACAGAAACGTCGGTAGGATCCCCACTGAAACTAGTCAACAGACTGGTGGAATATGGGACATTACCAACACCCAAATTAGGTCTTGGGTGCACAGGTCCCTGCTTTCCCAGTGGTAAAGACGAAAACCTCCATTTAACCCTAGACTCATTGCAATTCGAAGTCGAAGCGGTTGACAAATACTTTCTGCAGTTTAGTGGGTTAGTTTTACTCTTAAATTGCCCATTCCTTGGCACTTGTGTATATCGGGCTGAAAACGTCAAAGCTCCAATCACTCACACTGGAAAACACGCTCTCGACGTTAACGCAGCCAACCTTCCCTTAGCAAATGTCGTAGTCACGTTAACCCGGCAGACTACTCATGGGGGGAGCGCATTTTGTCCCGTAACAGCGGAATGGTTAGCTGATTTCGTCCTGCCTCTGGTGGAAGATCCAGCAGGCAATGTGGGCTTAGCGTGGCCCTCGTTAGATCTGCCCTAGCGAACTATAGAAACTCAAACTACGCTGTGCCGCGCCGCTTAAGACCGGTGCGGCGCAGCCGCTTCGCCGTTGTCACTTCTCTGCGGTCCGGGCCTTTCTTTCGCGGCCCCGGTGTCTCCAGAGTCGCCGGAAGCCCCTCGAACCTCGGCTCGGAGAGGAAGGCGGCGAGGCCCTGTTTGCCCATCTCGCCTTTGCCGAGGTTGGCGTGGCGGTCGCGGCAGGAGCCGAGCGGGACGGCGGCGTCGTTGACGTGCAGGCAGCGCAGGCGGTCGAGGCCGACCTTCTCGTCGGCTTCGTCGACGACCTTGGCCAGGTGCGCCTCATCGGTGATGTCGAAGCCCTGCACGAAGAGGTGGCAGGAGTCGAGGCAGAGGCCGAGGCGCTTGCCGCCGCCGGCAAGCTCGATCAGCTCGGCGGTCTCGTCGAAGTCCCGGCCGAGCAGCCCTTTGTGGCCCGCGGTCTGCTCCAGCAGCAGCGGGCAGCTCTCGCTGTCCGCCAGAGCCGCCGCGATCACTTTCGCTGCCCGCTTCATCGAGGGTCCATGCGGCTCACCTGCCTGGGCGCCGGGGTGAAGAACGACGCCGGCGGCACCGATGCCGTCGCCGATGCGCAGCGCGTGCGTGAGTGAGGCAAGCGACTTCCTGCGCATCTCCTTGTCTTTCGTCGCGCAGTTGATCAGGTAGACGGCATGGACCACCACCGCTTCGACCGGCGAGCCGGCCATCGCCCCCCTGAAAGCCGCGAAGCTCTCGGGGCCATATTTGGTCGGCCGCCACATGCGCGGGCTCTGGTTGAAGATCTGGATCGATTCGCAGCCGAGCTCGGTGCCGCGCTCGATTGCCTTGTCCAGCCCACCGGCGGTGGACACGTGGGCGCCAATCAGCATCGCGCCGATCCTATTCACGGCGGTGCGTTTGCGCCCGTCCGTTTTGGGAAGCAATTCTTTGGAGGCCGAGGCAAGCGAGGAAGGGATCAGAGGTGCGAGATGGCAAACCAGCAGACCAAGCGGCGGGCACCGCGTAAGGAATCGAAACGCTCCGGATCGGGAGGCTCTCAGCGCAAACGCCGGGCATCGAGCAAGTCCGGCCAGGGGCAGGACGGCAGCGAAGGCAGCCAGCGGAGCCCGCTTCGCAACCAGACCGACGAGAGCACGGTCCCCGAGCGTGAGTACCAGGACTACACCCTGCTTCACCCCGGATCGATCAGCGACACCGACGAGCCGGACGTTCTCGTTGACATACCGGTGGTCAAGGTCGACGAGCTTCACTTCGAGCTCGACAACCTGGAGGCGCGGATCTCGGTGCACGCCGAGGTCCTCGATCTGGTCAAGCTGAGCGTCGGCGTCCACGCGGAGCTCGGCAAAGTCGATCTGGACATCAAGGGAGTTGAAGCTCAGGCGCTGCTGCGCGCGCGCCTCGATCACGTCACCGCGATCATCGATCGCGTGCTGACGACGCTCGATCGCAACCCAAAGCTGCTCGAGAGCATCGGGCGCTCGGTCGAACAGATTGGCGCGGGTGCGGGTGAAGGCGTCGGCCAGATCGGCCAGGGCGCCGGTCAGGCGGTCGAAGAGGTGGGCGAAGGCGCGGAGGGCGCCGTCAAGGACGTCGGCCAGGGCGCCGGTGGCGCGGTCGAGGACGTCGGTGGCGGTGCGGGCCAGGCGGTCGGCGGCCTCGGCCAGGGCGCTGGACAGGCGCTGGGCGACGTTGGGCAGCTCGCCGCAGGGGCCGGCTCGGGCTCGGGCGGTGGGGGCAGCGGCAACGGTGGAGGCGGCAACGGATTGACGGGCGGCCGGCTGGCGAAGGACGCGGCAAAGGTAGTCGTCCGGGAACTCGGCTCTGCGGCAACGGACGAGGTCAAGGACCTCGGGCTTGCCGCAACCCACAAGGCGATGGAGCTCGGTGAGCGGCGGCGGCAGCGGCGCGCCTCGCGCCACAATGCGACCGAGGCCGCTCTACGCGAGGCCGAGGCGGCCGGTGTCCACCTGGACGAGGTTGAAGGCACCGGTGCCGAGGGGCGCATAACCGTTCGCGATGTGAAGGAGGCGAGCGGATGAGCCGGGGCGATCGCGGCCGTAAGGCGCCTCGCGATGGCGGGGCGCCCGACGTCGACGTGTCCACCGCGGTGCGGGCAAAGGAGCTGCGCTTCAGGACGGTGCCCAAGACGAGGGTCTGGTTCGAGGGCGAGCCTGCCGAGAGCTCCGACTCGGAGACCGAGCGCGAGAACCTCCCAGACGAGGTCCAGCCCAACGTGACCTACCGCGACGTGACCGTGCGCTGGAGCGCTCGCTCTCGCATCGTCCACCCAACCGACCGAGACCCTTCCTGAGGTCGCCGGCGGCACGCCGCGCCCTCGGCGCCGGCCCTGTGGAAACATCCGCGGCCGATGGCAGACGCTGCGTCTCGTTTCCGCTTCGCCCCTTCCCCGACTGGAGCGCTCCACATCGGCGGCGCGCGTACCGCGCTCTACAACTGGTTGGCCGCTCGGCACGGCGGAGGGCAGCTGGTCTTGCGGATCGAGGACACCGATCGCGAGCGGTCGACCGAGGAGAACGTCGAGCAGATCCTTGACGCGCTGCGCTGGCTCGAGCTCGATTGGGACGAGGGGCCGATCTCGCAGGCTGCGCGGGCCGAGCGTCACGCCGAGGCACTGCAGCAGCTGCTCGACTCCGGCGCCGCCTACCGCGATTCGGCCACGGCCAAGGACGTCGAGGCCTGGAAGGCCGAGCATGGGGCCGATCGTGGCTACCGCGGCAAGCCCCTCGATGAGCCGAACGCCGCCGTGCGCCTGCGGGTCCCCGACGAGGGGGAGACCGTGGTCGAGGACCTGATCCGCGGTCCTGTCAGCTTTCCCAACCGCAGCTATGACGACTTCGTCATCGCCCGCGGCGACGACTCGGTTCTCTACAACTTCGCCGTCGCCGTCGACGATGCGGAGATGGGGGTGACCGAGGTCGTGCGCGGCGACGATCACCTTTCCAACACGCCCAAGCAGCTGCTCGTCTTGGCTGCGCTGGGCTTTGCGGCGCCGCGTTACGCGCATCTGCCTCTGCTGCACGGTCCCGACGGCAAGAAGCTCTCCAAGCGCCACGGCGCCGCCTCGGTGCAGGAGCTGCGCGAGGCGGGTTACCTGCCGGCGGCCGTGCGCAACTATCTCGCCCTGCTCGGCTGGGGAACTACCGACGATACGACGTTGATGTCAACCGAGGACTTGGTCAAGCGCTTTCGAGTTGAGGACGTCGGACGCGCCGCGGCGATCTTCGACGAGAAGAAGCTGCGCTGGATCAACGGCCGCTTCATGCGGGCGTTGCCGCTCGACGAGTACACGGCAGCCGTCGGCCATCGCCTTGGCCGTGAGCCTGACGAGCGCCTGCGTGCCGCCTGTGCGATCGCCCAGGAGAAAGCTCAGACGCTGGACGAGGTCTGGGCGCTGATTCGCTTCCTCTTCGAGCCGCCAGTCGAGGACGACAGGGCCTGGAAGAAGATCATGAGAGACGGTGCAGCGGAGGCCCTCGCGAGCAGTCATGAGGCGCTGGCGAGCCTGACCAGCTTCGACGCCGCGGTCGTCGAGGAAGCACTTTCGCCGCTGCCGGCGCGACTCAACCTCAGTCCCGGCAAGGTCTATCAACCGATCCGAGTGGCGATAACCGGCACGTCGGTCTCGCCGGGCATCTTTGAGTCTCTTGCCGCCCTGGGCCAGAAAGAATCGCTCTCACGCATCGAGGCGGCTCGGGCACGACTCGGTGCCTGACGGCCAATCTAGAGCGCTTTGTCCTGCCTAATTGGACAACTCAGCGACGATTGAACCTTAATTTTGGGGAGCCAGACGCTAAACCGTGCGTCCTCGGCTGCCGATGAGGCTGGCGGAGCTTGTTTGCGCCATGACCCCCAGCAAAGCACAAAGCAACGGCAAGCTGAAGACGGCCGCAGGCCAGCGCAAGAGCGGTGGAAAGCCAGCTCCCGGCGCGCGCCTCGCAGCCGCCTTCGAGGCGGTCGAGAAATTCCCCGTCCTGATGGAGTCCCGCGCCCGCGTGATGAGCGCAGCCACCGCCGAGACCGGGCGCCTCTCGGAGCTGGTGGGGACGGTCGAGGCCGATGTCGGCCTGGCGATCTCGGTGCTGCGCTT
>DATNHC010000021.1:0-11887 GCA_035605155.1 Solirubrobacterales bacterium | reverse complement strand
GCGATCAACTCCGGCACCGTCGATCTGACCGACACCGGTGGCCGCCTCTCTGGCAGCTACGGAAACGCCAACGAGCTGGGCCTGGCGGCGGCGCTCGGCATCCCGGTGGCGCTCGCCTACATAACTGTCGTCGGCCAGGCCAAGCGACTGGCGCTCGCAGGGTCGATCGCGATCCTCCTCGCCGCGCTCGTCCTCACCTACTCGCGCGGTGGGATCATCGCCGCCGGCGTCGGCATCCTCGCCTTGGCGCTGTGGGAGGCGCGGGGCTCGCGCCGTCGCCTGGCGCTGATCTTCGCCGGCACCGTGGTCGCCGTTGCCGTCGCCGGGGTCCTCTACTCAGTCTTCAAGGAGCGGCGCGAGAGCGCCAGCTTTGCGGTTGCGCCGGTTGTCCTCGACGCCCTGAACCAGCGCGACGTGAGCGGCTGGGACGCCCGCGGCCTGGGACCGATCCCGAGTGGACCCTCGCAGCTCAGCAACCGCGGCGGCGCCCTCGCGGTACGCGGCAAGCGCCCCGGGGAGGGGGCGAGCTTCCGTTGGGGCGAAGCCGAGCGGGGTGGCACCTACGTGCTGCGGTTCCTGGCAAGGGCGACCGGCGCCGGCTCGCAACTCGACTTCGCCCTCGCCGACCGGGTCGCGGGTGGCGGGACGACCCGCTCGGTGCGGCTCGGCCTGCGCTGGCGGCCGCTCTCCTTGACCTGGCGCCCCCGGATCAGGTCCCCCCACGCGGCGCTTTTCCTCTGGCAGCCGCGGGCGCGGGCGGGCTTCGACGTGGCCAACGTGGGCGTGATCGCGTACGAGCCCGGCGGTGGCCTGCGCCTTTTCGCTGTCCCCGAGCGCCTTCGCGGCTCGGTCTACGATCACCTCGTCTCGGATGCCTCGCAGCTGGAAGAGCGCTACGTGCAATCGCGACTCGACGCCGCGGAGCTGGCGCTGCGCGCGTTCGGCTCGGCGCCGATCCAGGGGATCGGCTGGAGCACCTTCCCGGACTACTCGGCCGAACGCGCCGACTATGGGCGACTGGCCGCGCACAACCAGTACCTGCTGGTCTCCGCCGAGCTTGGGTTGGCTGGCCTGGCCTTTCTGGCTCTGTTGATCGCAGCGCCGATCGTGGCGGCTCGCCGGGCTCGGCCAGATCGACCCACCGCAGCGGCAATCGGCCTGCTTGCGGGCGCCGCCGCGGGGATGGTCTTCGTCGAAACCGTCGCCAGCCCGCAGGTGTCGATCCCGATCGCGCTGGCAGCCGCGGTCCTCTGCGCGAATCGCCGACCCGCTCGCTGAGCTCAGAGTGCGAGCACGAGGTCCTCGACCTCAGAGCCCCCATTGATCGACGCCTCTGAGGAGAAGCGATCGCCCCGACGTCGGAAGATCGTTGCGCGGTTGATCTCATCCTCGGCGGTGCGACAGATCACCAGCAGGCCGCCGTCACGCAGCCGGTCGCGCAGGTTCACGGCGATCGTCCTCAGGGTGCGCTCGTCGAAGTAGGTGGGCTGAAGGAGGTTGGCGACCCGGATCACGTCGAACCTCTCCGCAAAGCGGCCGGGAACGGTGACGTCGTCACGCACCAGCTCGATCTCGGCGCGGCGGCGAAGCTCCGCGCTGACGAGCGAGACCGGGCGGGCCCGCCTGGCAAATACGCGCAGGCTCGGGATCAGCAGCGGCCGCGCCAGCCTCGCCAAGCGCCTCTCGGAGCGCACCGGAAGCGTCAGCGAACCAATCTCCAGCAGCAGGGGCTCGCGACCGCTGCCGTCGAACAGCACGGCGAGCCATCCACCCCAACTGATCAGCCGACCATCCGGGTCGATGTCGCCCGCGACCAGCTTGTGCCGGACGCCGTTAGCCAGCAGCTGGTCGCTCCACTCGACGGTCGAGATGCCAGAGGAGACGGCGACGTCCATCGCCTCCAGGCTGCGTCCCTCCGGGAGAAGCTCGAGCAACCTCTGGTTGACGTCGTCGAGCCGCTTGGGGTAGGTCGTCTTCCAGGTACCGTTGGGCAAGCGCAGCTTGGCGAAAAAGCGACGTTCGGTCTCGGGGCTCGGCTCGGCCCCCTCCTCGCAGACGGCGAGTGCGAGCGGCATTCGCGTCAGGACGCGATCGGCGCGCTGCCCGACTCGACCTCAGCCCGCAGTGCCTCCACCGTGCGCAGCAGCCCTTCGTTGAAGTCGACGAGGGGCTCGTAGCCGAGTCGATCCCGGGCCAGCGATATGTCGGCCAGAGAGTGCTTCACGTCGCCTTGCCGGGGGTCCAGGTAGGAGGCCTCGACCTCGCTGCCCAGGATGCCGCGGATCTCTTCCAGCAGCCGGTTGAGGCTGATCCGCTCGCCGCAGGCGACGTTGAAGGTCTGCCCTGAGACGCCCTCCGCGTCGGCGGCCCGCAGGTTGGCGTCGATCACGTTGTCGATATAGGTGAAGTCGCGCGACTGCTCACCGTCCCCGAAGACGACCGGTGCCTCCCGGTTCAGAAGGGCGGTGATGAACCGCGGTATGACCGCGGCGTACTGCGAAAGCGGATCCTGGCGCGGGCCGAAGACGTTGAAGTAGCGCAACGCCACCGTCTCCAGGCCGTAGACCTCGGAGAAGCTGCGGCAGTAGCCCTCGCTCGCCAGCTTGGCCACCGCGTAGGGGGAGATCGGCAGCGGGGCTCGGTCCTCCTGCTTGGGCAGGGTTCGGTCGGCCCCGTAGATCGAGGAGGAGGAGGCAAATACGACCCGCCGCACGCCGCTGTCGCGCGAGGCGAGCAGGATGTTGAGGGTGCCGACGACGTTTGCCGCGTTGCTTGTCAGCGGATCCTGGATCGACCGCGGTACCGAGGGCAGGGCGGCCTGGTGGAAAACGACCTCGCAGCCCTGAACCGCGTTATGCGCGCGCTCGTAGCTCTGCATGTCCCCCTCGACCAGGTCGAATTCGCCCTCGAAGGCGGCGAGGTTCGAGCGCGAGCCGGTCGAGAAGTTGTCGAGAACGCGAACCTCGTGGCCGTCACCGATCAGACGAGTGGCTATGTGGGAGCCGATGAATCCGGCGCCGCCGGTAACGAGAGCCTTCATCGCCCGATCACGGCGAGCAGCCTACCCATTCTTGAACGCGTAATAGGCAGGCTTCGTCGCTCCCTTGTGCGTCAGCAGCCCACGATTGACCTCGGTGCCGGAGCCGTTCGGGGCTTCGTCTTCGAGCGCGAACCAGCCCAAGGTGTAGATGCGCTTCCAGCTGCGGGCGATGTCCAGTGCAGCAGTCAACCAGTTGGCAGCGGTCTTCTTCGTGACCCAGTAGTTGAACTCCCAGTTCGCGTGATCGGTCGGGACGAAGTACTCCGACATGAAGAGCCGCAGCTTGCGCTTGTTCCTGCCGGCGCGAGAGAGGTAGCGGTCGAGGTATTCGACGACGACATCGAGATCGGAGAAGTCGGCGACGCCGTTACCGGGCTGGAGCAGATCCTCGCGCAGGTCGGGCTTCCTGTAGCCGAACGGGTTCTGACCGTACATGTCCATTCTGGGCGGCTTCCCGTTGGGTAGGCGCAGAGCCTTGATGTAGGCGAGCGGCCTGATGTCGCCACCACTGTAGGTATTGCCGCCGATCACCAGATTTTCCGGATTCACCTGCTTGAGGGAGACGTAGGCGGCGTCGAGGATCTGTGCATACAGTTCAGGTCCCCGCCGCTGGGCGCGGGTTAGCTCCAGGCCGAACACGCGCTTGGGGAGCGGCATGAAATTTGGGCGGCGGGACGGCTCTCCCCAGATCTGCCAGTAGCGAACCTCGGGCCATCGCTTGGAAGCCGCTGCCACGAAGTCCCCATAGTCCTGGGGATTCTCGGGGGCGAAGCGCCAGGGGCGGCCACCGTTGGCCCAGCCGGGGGCGCCGGAGATCTCGAGGACTACCTGCATCCCGTGCGCTCGTGCGTTGGCGATCACTTCGTCGATCACCGGAGTCCACTGGTAGGCCGGGTCCGATGGATCGGTCGGGTTGTTGGGCTTTGTGGGCGCGATCAGGGACCAATTGAGCCCGATCTCATAGAGGCCTGCTCCCAGGTCGGCATAGGTGGTGAAGGCGGCGGGGTCGGTCGGCCCCCAGATCAACTTGTGGGTCGAGACGGCAGCCCGGGCGCTGCCAGACGCCGCGAACAGCCAAAGGAGGAGGAGAAGCGCGCATGCGCCCAGGCGGGCCGCCAGACGCGCTCCCGCCGCTCTGCCCTGCTCTAAAGTCACCTGCTCAACCTTTCCATGCCGTTCGACTCATACAGCCCCCGCATCCTCAGGCGCCAGACGAGCTTCGCGATGCTACTGGCCGGCGCCGTCGTGCTCGCGCTCCTCGTCCCCACCCCACAGCGGGCGCTCGCGAAGGAAGAAGTGTTCTTCGACCCCGACAGCCCGGCCGGGAAAGAGTACGCGCTGCCCCTCGACCAAGCTCGCGACGAAGCGGCCGGGGTCGGCAAGTCAGACGGCCCCGCCGGCGAAAAAGCGCCACTGTTCGGGGAAGGCGTCTCAAGGGGCGGATCCGGCCCGGGGCCGGGGTCGAGCGGCGGGAGCACGGATGGCGCACCAGGTGCCGATCGCGCCGGGGCGACAACCGGGGGGGGCGGCAGAGAACGGGGACGCGGGTCTCAGCCGCTCCAGGCGGCCATCTCGAGTGCCGACGGCCACTACGCGCTGTCGAGCGCGATCCTCTGGGTTGCCGCCATCATCGCTTTGGGCGGCATCGCCGGCCTCGTGCTCAGAGCAGTGCAGCGCCCTCGGCCCACCTGACGGGAGGGGTAGACATAGATCGTGCTGGTCTGGAACCTAGTCCGGCCTAGTCCCGGCCATCGGTGTAGACGACCAACTCCTCGCGACCCGCCCCTCCGGAGACGTCGAGGGTCAGTACCGGACCGACGCCACGGGCGTAGAGCTTGTACTCGAGCACGTCCGGTTCGAGTGGGACGAGGTCCTTGGTCAGCAGCACGTCGGAAAAGTGGCCGAAAGGCACCTCCGCCTGGTCGTTGACGCTCAACACCTTCGCCCTGTCCTCCGCCTCGCCCGCGTAGTACTCCTGACGGTAGGCCAAACCGGGGCGGGGCTTGGCGGGCATGACAACCCCCGGCTGAGCGCCGTCGACGCCGGCCTCCCACGAGCCCCTCCTGGAGACCACCTTGCGGTTCTCGTACTCCGCCGTGCGCTCGCCCAGATACCAGACGTTGCCGTCCGAGTCCTGCGCGTACCAATCGTCGGTGATCTCGACCGGCTCGCCACCCTGGCTGACCACGTCGTGCACGACCCGCGCCTCGATGCCGTTGGCGATCCGCTTCGTCTCCTGTGTGACGGTGACCACGACTCGCTGCACCTCTCCTCCGCCATCCGCCTCTCGATAGACCCAACGGCTACCGGGCCTCATCGGCCAGTAGGGGTTGTCGATCTCGATGCTGAAGTCGGCTGGGTTGAGGTCGACGGGCGCAGCGCCGTGTGGCAGCCCCGCCGCCGCGACGCTCCCGTCCTCACTGCCGTCCCCGCCATTCCCGCCACAGGCGACGAGGAAGAGTGCGGCAAAGGCAAGCAGGAGGCTGACCAGGGCAACCCGGTTGCTGACCTGGGTGGATGGCATTTGCGTACTCCTTTCGCGACTGGACGGTCGCTTATTTCAGAACGCCGATGAAAGTCTGGTGAAGGGATTCCATCGAGCGGCGCGGCGCTCAAGGGGCCGGAGGCGGCACGGTCACCAACTTTGCTTGCTGTTGAGACGTTTCGAGTTCAGGCCATACGCGCTTAGGATGTCCGCTCGATGCCGCCGCGGGGAGCCGCTTGAACGTTTGGCGCCAGGTTCGCGCGATTGCGCTTCTGCCCGGTGTCGTGGTGGTGTTTGTACCGCTCGTCGTCCTCATCAGCAGCGGCTCGAACGTCGGCTGGGGCCTGGGAAAGGGTTTGGCCGCTCTGCCCATCCTCTTCGGCCTCAGCCTGATCGCCGTCGGCTTCGGGCTCTGGCTTTGGACGGTACGGCTGTTCGCCCGCGTCGGCCAAGGCACGCTTGCGCCGTGGGATCCGCCCCAGAGCCTCGTCATCGAGGGGCCCTACCGTCACGTGCGCAATCCGATGATCGCCGCCGTGCTAGCCACGCTGGCGGGGGAGGTAGCGTTGTTCGGATCGCCGCCGCTGCTGATCTGGTTCGGCTTCTTCCTCACGCTCAACTACGCCGGATTCCGGCTATATGAGGAGCCGAGCTTGGAGCGTCGCTTCGGTGAGGATTACCGAACCTACAAGCGCAACGTCCCACGCTGGCTACCGAGGCGCACGCCCTGGGCCCCGCCTCAGCCGTAATAGAGCCTGTGGAGCTTTTGGATGAGCTTCAGGATCAGCGCTTCACCGGTCTGCCGAAGCTAAGAAGCGAGCGCTTCCACGGGTGTCGATCCGTCAACCAGATCAAGAGCTTGGCTTAGCTGATCGAGCGTCAACTCACTGCCAATACTCTGATGCAGTGCTTGGCCGAGCTCGGGGAACCCCACCGTCGTTAGCTGTTGAGGTAGCTCTGCCCGTGCTAGCGGGAAGACGCGAGCGCTAAGCAGGAGCCCTCTTGAGACGGATGTCAGCGTCGCTCGTACCTGATCCTGAGCGGCATCCCTGTCTCCCATGGAGATCAGCCGGCGCGCGAGTCTTATGTGCTCTGCGAGCCGGGCAAACTTGAGTGCGGGTGAAGGCCAGAGGTCCTCCTTCGCCAAATGCTGCATCCCTTGTTGAAAGCCCCCTTCGTCGAACAGAACGCAGCCATAGCGCAATGTCCACTGCACAAAGTCGTCCCCCTGATTGAGCTTGCCCCAGAAGCCGGGAAGGTCGGTTGCGTATATGTCAACGTCGTCCGGCAAATCGCTGTGAAGAGGCCTCTCTCCAATGACGTGGTAATCGAGATCGCTGATAGCCGTACGTTGAGCACGGGCAGTCGAGCCAGTCAATGCAAATGCTGAGGCGCCGCCTTCGCGAGCACGTGACATCAGCGTCTCAGTAATCGCTCGCTGCTCGGCACTCTGGTTACAAGTGGCAACTTCTCGGTCGCGCTGAAGCCTTTGTTGCCAAACCGACTCGTCGTGCCAATCCAGCCGCAAAGACCAGCCGCCGCCAGGAGCGATGTCGTGTACGACCGCCATCACTCCTCTCCCTCAGTCGCCTTGTCAACGAGCCACTCGATTTCCTCATAGGCCGCCTCAAGATCGACTTCTGGATCCTCGCCTTCGTACCAGTAGTCCTTGCGGGCTTGGTTTAGCTCCCTGAGAAGCGGCCCTAGGTCGTGGTCCAGCACGCCCTTCTGGTGGAGCTGGCTTGCTGCGGTGGCCTTGAGAACGTGGCTCTTTTTCGTGTCGATGCCGTGCGTTTCGGCGAGCGCGACGACTGCGGCCTCACCCGCATAAAAAAGAGCATTGATCGCGTCTCCGGTGCGCTCGCCCTCAAGATCGTCTCTTGCGGCCTCCAGGTGGTCATGCGCCAGTTCAGGCTTGGAGCGTGGCGACACGGGGCAATGTTAGACCGCTTATCAGTCGCCCAGCGGCCGTGGGTTCTTTCGCAGCCTGCGAACGAATCCGAGGTTCGAGAGTCGTCTGGTAGCTCAATGATCTGAGGTCCCTGCAGGTCGGTGGACTTCTGCATTTCCGGCCGAATCCTGGCGTAGATAACGAGTGCCGCGACGATCGTGTCGATTTCGGCGACGCTCGTTCGTCGTAGGGGTAAAGAGAGGGAATCCGGTGCTGCCGGTCCCGCGACAACGAAGGAGGAACCGAGATGAGAGTGATGGCGATAGTCAAGGCGACGAAGGACTCCGAGGCCGGCGTGATGCCGAGCGAGGAGCTGCTCGCCGAGATGGGCGAGTTCAACGAGGAGATGGTCAAGGCCGGGGTGCTGCTGGCCGGCGAGGGCCTGCACCCGACCTCGAAGGGCGCTCGGGTCAGCTTTGGCGGCGACGGCGAGCGGACCGTGATCGACGGCCCCTTCGCCGAGACCAAGGAGCTGATCGCCGGCTTCTGGCTGATGCAGGTGGACTCCTTCGAGCAGGCGGTCGAGTGGATCAAGCGCTGCCCCAACCCCCACGACGAGCCCGGCGAGATCGAAATCCGCCAGGTCTTCGAGGCCGAGGACTTCGGCGAGGAGTTCACGCCCGAGCTGCGCGAGCAGGAGGAGCGCATCCGCGCCCAGGCGGAGCAGAACCAGTAGCGGCCAGGGCGGCGCGGCGGGCGAGGGAACATGGAGCGAGAGGGACGCCCGCCGCGCGACCGGAGGTAGAGGCCGAGCAGGAAATCGCGACCTGGGCTAGGGCAGAGCCAGTCGCGCGTGGATCGCTCGGTGGTCGCTGCCGCGCAGGTCATCGACCCCGTACTCGACGACGCCGAGGCGCCGGTCGGCAAGTACGTGGTCGATCGTCATCAGGCCCAACGGCAGCTCCTCGGGCCCGGCCAGGTCGGCTCCAGGCCCTTGCCGGCGGCATCGCCCGCGTCGCGGTAGCAGCCATCGACGAGATCGCGGAACTCGGCCTGGTCGAAGCTCGCGTTGAAGTCTCCGATGAGGACCCAGGGGACTCCAATCCCCGGCGTGGGAAGGCTCTCGAGCGCTTCACGCCAGCGCTCGACGCTCATGTCTGGTGGCTGAGGATGCACGGCGACCAGGCGCAGGCGTCTGCCGGCCGGCAGGGCAATCGTCGCGCGGGGCATGCGGAAGAGGAAGATGCCCGTGCCTAGCCGATTTCGATCACGCCGAAAAGCAGCAGGAGGATCAGGGTGACGACGGCGGAGACGAGCAGCGAGCCGCCGCAGCCCAGGTTGTTGGAGAAGAAGAGGAACAGGGGTTACGAGTTCCCTTGGAATGACATTGGAAACAGGTCTCGCCAGGAGCCGTCACGGCCAGGTCAGGGAATCGGGCTGTGGGAGTGGCTCGCGTCGAGCTCCGTCGTCCAGAAGTCGTGGCCGAGGACGGGCTGGGACACGTTGTGGACGGGGGTCGCGCCGATGCGCCCTTCGGGCGCACCCTCGTGGGCGTGGCCGTGGAGCACGAGGTCGGGGCCGTGCTCGCGGATCGGCGCCGCGAGCCGCTCGCTGCCGAGGAAGACGAAGATCTCGCGCGGCTCGCCCTCGAGCGTCGCCTCGATCGGCGCGTAGTGGAGGAGGACGATGCGCACCGGGCAGGTCGCCACGTCGCGCAGGCCCGCGTCGAGCGCTTCCACCTCGGCGCCGGTCTCGGCGTAGATGGCGCGCAGCGAAGGCTCGCCGAAGTCCGGCAAGTGCCGGGGCGCGAAGCCGCCGACGAAGCCCTTGGCGCCGACGACGCCGACCTCGAGGCCGCCGATCTCACAGACCGCGGCATGGCGGTCGAGCATCGTGATTCCGGCCTCTTCGAGGCGTGCCGAGACCGCATCCGCTTCTCCCCCGTGCCAGTCATGGTTGCCGAGCACCGCGTAGACAGGCGCCGATGTCCCCTCGACCGCGGCACAGAGCATCTCGGCCTCGGCAGCCGTACCGTGGCTTGTCAGGTCACCGGCCAGCAGGATCAGGTCCGTTTCCCCGTCGACCGCGGCGAAGGCCGCGGCAACCGCCTCGCGGTTGGAGTCGCGGCAGTGGATGTCCCCGGCCGCCGCAATCCGCAGGCGGCCATCGCTTGTCGCTGCCATCGGCCTACTCCCTACCCGCAAGGTGCGCACGACGCACCAGCCACGCCCCCGGTCGTCCTCCTGCACAGGTTTAGAGCGCAGCCAGGCCGGGCAGCCCGTGAGCATGGAGACCTTTGACGAGAACGAGGTTCGCGAGCAGGAGGAGGCCGCAGCTGCCGAGGCCGCCAGCATCGGCGGGCGCAGCGGCATGGAGGAGATGGACGAGGCTGAGCGCGCTGCCGCCGAGCACGGTGGCGGCGAGTCGGAGGGCTTCGAGGAAGCCGAGGAGCTGCTCGAAGAGCACGCGGCTCACGGCGATCCCTTCGGCGACCCGCTTCGCGACGCGGGCGAAGTAGAGGAGGAGCCCGATCCGGCGGTCTACGGAGATGCGGACGAGGTCGAGTCGACCGAGACCGAGCTCGACACCGAAGGTACGCATCCCGACGAGTAGGGCCTGCGTGGTGCCCGAGGCGCTCGAAACGCTCACGGACAGCCTCAAGCGAGCGGTCGCTGCGCTCGAGAGCCAACGCGTCCCCTACGTGCTCGGCGGCGGCCTGGGCTGCTGGGCCCGGGGCGGGCCACCCTCCAGCAACGACATCGACCTGATGGTCAAGCGCGAGGACGCCGAGCGCGCCCAGCGCGCCCTCTCCGACGCCGGCATGCGGGCCGAGGTCCCACCCGAGCAATGGCTGCTCAAGGCCTGGGACGGAGACCTGTTGATCGACCTGATCTTCGAGCCGGCAGGGGTGCGGATCACAGACGAGGTGATCGAGCGTGGCGACGAGCTGAACGTGGCCGGCATGCAGATCCGCGTAATGGCCCTCGACGACATCCTCGTCACCAAGCTGCTGGCGCTCGACGAGCACAGTGCCGACTACCGCGACCTGCTGCAGATCGGCAGGTCGCTGCGCGAGCAGATCGATTGGGCCGGCCTGCGCGAGCGCACCGCTTCGAGCCCCTTCGCCGCCGCCTTCTTCACGCTCGCCGTTCGGCTGGGGATCGGCTCGCCGGCCGAGCTGGCGCGCTAGCGCAACGAGCCGCCGAGGCGATGTCGAGCTACGCTCTCGACGGTGGCGGCCGAGGAGAGAACGGTGCTGGTCACGGGAGGCTCCGGCTTCCTCGGCGGTTGGTGCGTGGTCGAGCTGCTGCGCCAGGGCTATCGGGTGCGTACCACCGTGCGGGACCTCTCACGTGAGGCGGAGGTGCGGGCCGCGGTCGCCTCGCAGCTCGACGCCGGCGAGCGGCTCTCGGTCTGCAAAGCGGACCTCAGCGAAGACCAGGGCTGGCAGGAGGCACTTGCCGGCTGTAGCTACGTCCTGCACGTCGCCTCGCCCTTCCCGCCGGTGCAGCCCAAGGACCCCGACGAGCTGATCGTGCCGGCCCGCGAGGGGACGCTGCGCGTGCTGCGCGCCGGCCTCGATGCCGGGGTCGAGCGCGTCGTCGTCACCTCCTCAGTGGCAGCCGTCGCCGGCGGCTCGAAGCCCGGCCGCGTGCTCACCGAGGAGGACTGGACCGACCCGGACAAGCCCGGCCTCTCGCCCTACGTGCGCTCGAAGACGATCGCCGAGCGCGCCGCCTGGGACTTCGTCGCCCAGCAGGGCGCCGAGCAGCGGCTTGCGGTCGTCAACCCCGGCGCGATCCTCGGTCCGGTGCTCAGCGACGACCATTCCTACTCGCTGCAGGTGATCGAGCGAATGCTGAAGGGGATGCCGGGCATCCCGCGGATCGGCTTCAGCTTCGTCGACGTGCGCGACGTCGCCGATCTCCACGTCCGGGCGATGACCGCCTCCGAGGCGGGCGGCGGGCGCTTCATCGCCGCCGGGCGGTTCCTCTGGGCCTCCGAGGTCGCAGCGATCCTGCGCGAGCGCCTCGGATCGGCGGCGCCCAAGGTTCCGAAGCGCTCGCTGCCCGACTTCCTCGTCCGCGCGGCCAGCCGCTTCGACCCGGGCATCCGTTCGATCGTCAACCAGCTCGGCCTGCGCTACGAGTACTCGAGCGAGAAGGCCGAATCGCGCCTCGGCTGGCAGCAGCGCCCGGCCGAGGAGATGATCGTCGAGTGCGCCGAGAGCCTGATCAGGCAGCAGGAGACTCTGAGCCCGGCCCCATGATCGCGCCGGGCTGGTAGCCGCGCCGCTGCCCGAGCCGGGCGAGCGGCGGCATCAGCAGGCGGTCGAGGCCAAAGGGCGGCAGCGGCGGCGAGGAGAGCACGACCATCTCGCGGTAGTGCTCCGACATCACCGCGGCCTGCAGGAGAGCGGTCGGCGTCTTCGGGATGCCGCGCTTGGTCAGCAGCCCGGCGCGGCCCAGCG